>DAOLIP010000110.1:0-11861 GCA_035328475.1 Ferruginibacter sp. | reverse complement strand
AGGAGAGGGGCTGGGGACCCCGATAATTTATGGCGGTTTTAAATATTTTGAATGAACGAGTACAATGATAACCTTTATAAGAATTCAAAAGCGTCAACTTTTGAAAATGCCAGGGCTTTGCGTAAAGTACAAACCAATGCAGAAAGCATCCTCTGGGAAGCTTTGCGTAATGGAAAGGTTCGCAATCTGAAATTCCGGCGTCAGCATCCATTTGATAGTTATATCCTCGATTTTTATAATCACAAAATGAAACTGGCAATTGAAGTTGACGGGGAAGTACATAATGATCCTGATGTGGCAGATTATGATGCCGTAAGAACAAAGAACTTAAATGAGAACGGTATAACTGTCTTACGGTTTACAAACGACGAGGTTGAGCAAGATCTGGGAAAGCTGATAAAAACGATTGAAACCTGGATTGATGAGAACGACCCTGTAAAGCTTGATTCAACAACCGATGAAATTGATAGAGACATTCTGGAAATAAATAATGGTAGTAATGAGGGAGTAGGGTCTTACGCCCCCCTCTCCTCAAGGAGAGGGGCTGGGGGTGAGGTTAATAACCGCATCGAAAACCTTTTTTCAAAAAAGAAAAAAAACATACTCAACATCTACTGCACGGCAGGCTATCCTCATTTGAACTCAACCCTTGAAGTGATGAAGGCACTACAGGATAGCGGGGCAGATATGATAGAAATAGGTATGCCATACAGCGATCCGCTTGCCGATGGCCCCGTGATCCAGCAAAGCAGCAGTATTGCCATTGCAAACGGGATGACGATCACAAAGCTGTTTGAACAACTGGTGGACTTCCGCAAAGAGATTCATCTGCCCGTTATTTTAATGGGTTACATGAACCCCGTGATGCAATACGGTTTTGAAAAATTTTGTGCCGATGCTGCCGCTGTAGGTATCGACGGACTGATCTTACCTGATCTGCCTGTGCATGAATTTGAAACAGAATATGGTTCCATCATAAATAAACACGGACTGAATTTTATCTTTCTCGTTACGCCGGAAACCGGAAACGAACGGATACAGAAATTAGACAGTCTTGGCAGCGGATTCATCTATGCCGTTTCATCCTCTGCCACCACCGGCAATAACAAAGGGATCGTAGATCAGGAGGCTTATTTTATTAAATTAAAGGAAATGCAGCTTAATAACCCGGTGCTGGTGGGTTTTGGCATAAAGGACAAAACCAGTTTTACCGCCGCCTGTAAACATACCAATGGAGCCATCATTGGCTCGGCCTATATCAATGCATTAAAAAACAGTACCGATACCGGCCTGGTTACTAAAGAATTCATAAATGCCATCAGGCCATAGCCGTTCTGCCCAAATCTTAGTAAATTGCATTCCTTAATTTGAAATGATGAGAAGATTTTTTCTTTTATTATTCCTGCTACCCGTTTTTAGTATGGCCCAGGTAACGCAAAAAGCCAAACCAAAAGCAAAGCCGGTAACTGCTAAAACAACAGCCGTTCAGGTAAAAGCGGAGGAAGGTTTTGTGATCAGCGGTGAGGTGGAAGGGTTCCCGGACGGGACCAAAGTGGAATTACTGAATGGTCGTACCGGCGAAACAGAGATCACTTCTGCAGTAAAAGCCAATAGGTTTGAGTTCAAAGGAAAAATGGACAAGCCCGATTTTAAGATCGTTCTTTTCAACAGGCAGGCACCTTACATTACGTTATTCCTGGATAACAGCGTGGTAAAAGTGAGCGGACAAAAAATAACCATCGATAAAGCGAAAGTGAGCGGCTCAAAGTCACATACCGATTTTGAACAGTTCAATACAGCACTGGAACCCTACCAGGCGATCTTTGGAGAGAACGCAGCATATGATTCTGCTGCTACGGTTGCCGCGATGAAATTAATTGATGAATTTGTAGCAACACATCCTGCTTCTTATATCACACCGCTGGCCATCATGCGCTATAACCAGGTGGCCGATGATATTGTTAAAACAGAAAGTTTATTCAACCAGCTTACGCCAGATATAAAGTCATCCCCGATGGGTATGTATATTGCCCAACTGGTGGCAGAAGGTAAAAAGAACGGGGCCGGAACCGTATTGCCCGACTTTTCGCAAGCCGATACATCGGGTGTGATGGTAAGCCTTTCTTCGCTGCGAGGCAAATATGTACTGGTAGATTTCTGGGCAAGCTGGTGTGGGCCATGCCGCATGGAGAACCCAAACCTGGTTGCTGCCTATAATAAATACAAAGACAAAAATTTTACGGTGCTGGGCGTTTCATTGGATAAAGCAAAACAGGCCTGGATGGATGCGATTAAAATGGACGGACTAAACTGGACCCAGGTGAGCGACCTGCAGGGATGGGGTAATGCCGTGGCGCAACAGTTCCAGATCTACAGCATTCCGCAAAACTTTTTACTGGACCCCGAAGGAAAAGTGATCGGTAAAAACCTCCGTGGTGCTGCGTTGGAAAGGAAATTGGAGCGGATGTTGAGGTAGGGGTGTTTGAAGTTTGTGGTTATGGGCATTTGAACTTTGGCCAACTTTAGTGGCGTCGCACTCTTGTACATTAGATATTTATTCTGCTTTTTTATTTTTTCAACTGCCTTTTATACAACTGCACGGTATTCTCCAATCCCAAATAAATGGCATCACATATCAGTGCATGGCCAATGGATACTTCCAGCAGGCCGGGAATATTTTCAGCAAAATATTTCAGGTTGTGCAGGTCAAGGTCGTGCCCGGCATTAATGCCCAGCCCGAGTTCATTTGCTTTAACGGCAGCAGCTATATAGGGTTTTATTCCTGATTCCCTGTTCCCGCTTTCGAATTCCTTCGCAAAAGATTCGGTGTAAAGTTCTATCCTGTCGGTTCCGGTTGCTTTTGCTCCTTCCACCATTTCTACCACCGGGTCAACAAAAATGGAGACACGGATACCGGCATTTTTAAAAACAGCGATTATGTCTTTTAAATATGCAGCATGTTCAATAGTATTCCATCCGTGGTTGCTGGTAAGCTGTCCAACGGCATCGGGTACCAGGGTAACCTGTGTGGGTTTATTGGCAAGTACCAGGTCAACAAAACTTTGCTCGGTGCAGTTTCCTTCAATATTGAATTCGGTGGTTACTATTTTTTTCAAATCGTACACGTCGGCATAACGGATATGCCGTTCGTCGGGCCGGGGATGAACCGTGATGCCATCGGCACCAAAACGTTCAATATCCTTTGCCGATTTAATTAAGTCGGGATTGTTGCCACCACGGCTGTTCCGCAAAGTGGCCAGTTTGTTTATGTTTACTGATAGTTTGGTCATTGGTGTAGTTACACAGGTGGCTCTTATACAACGGATTTACACCGATCGTCATCAGCCGGTATTTCTGTTGTCCGAAGTTACGGAATTGAAACATATCTGTTTTATCCGCCCGGATAGATGTCATCCGTGTTTCTATCACCCGGTTGGTAATTATTGTTCGAATAGATTTGAATTTCTGATTAATTTATCTATTTTGTTTGTTTCCCGCCCCTTGATACCCGTTTATTCTCTGCGCCACATATCAACTGCTTTTATCACTTTAAAACTTGACTAATTATGAAAAAGTTCCTTTCGGTAGTTTTTATTTCATCACTTTTGATTGCCTGTAATAATGAGAAAGCGGCAGAAACAGCTGCAGCACCCGAGATTAAAGCCGATAAAGCGGCAGCCCCGGTAGAGCTTATTATGGACAGCAACCTGGTGAACACAGCAAAAGCGGCTTTTACAGCATTTGAAAACAAAGACATAGAGGGCTATACAGCTAACCTGGCTGATAATGTAATGTTTCGCTGGTCCGGTGGTGATAGCCTGGCGGGTAAACAGGCCGTTAAAGATTATTATGCAGGCAGGTTTAATATCATTGACAACATCAAATTTTCCGAACACATATTTCTTCCTGTCATGGCCAATGTAAGCCCTAATGGCGTAGTGCCAGGTGGTAAATGGTTGCTCAGTTGGTATAAGGTTGATGTAAAGTATAAAAACGGGAAATCGATCATGTTTTGGGCGCATAATACCCAGCATTATAATGATGCCGGTAAGATCGATCAGTTCAGCCAGTATATCGACAGGCATCCTATAATGGAAGCCAGTAAATAGTAAATAGCTGCAATAAAAAAACCATCTGCCGGCTGGCGGATGGTTTTTTTATTATTAAGATCCTGGCAGGAGATGCCGGGATTTTTTTATTAATACCTGTAATGCTCTGGTTTAAACGGACCTTCTTTCTCAATACCTAAGTATTCAGATTGTGGTGCAGTAAGTTCATCCAGTACCACGCCGATCTTTGCCAGGTGTAAACGGGCAACTTTTTCGTCCAATACCTTTGGCAGCACATATACTTCATTCTTGTATTTGCTGTGGTTGGTCCACAATTCAATTTGTGCCAATGTCTGGTTAGTAAACGAGTTACTCATTACAAATGACGGGTGACCGGTAGCGCAACCCAGGTTCACCAGGCGGCCTTCAGCCAGAACGATCACGTCTTTACCATCGATGGTATACATGTCAACCTGCGGCTTGATGGTGTTTTTAGTGTTACCATAGCTTCCATTTAACCATGCCATATCAATTTCAATATCAAAGTGCCCGATGTTACAAACGATGGCTTTGTCTTTCATCAGGCGGAAATGTTTTTCCGTGATCAGGTCGCGGCAACCGCTTGCTGTAACGATGATGTCGGCTTCTTTAACCGCATCGATCATTTTCTTTACTTCAAAACCGTCCATAGCGGCCTGCAATGCACAGATCGGATCGATCTCTGTAACGATCACCCGGCAACCGGCGCCTTTCAGTGAAGCGGCAGAACCCTTACCCACATCACCATAACCACCTACAACGGCAACTTTACCAGCCATCATTACGTCGGTAGCACGACGAATAGAATCCACCAGGCTTTCTTTACAACCGTATTTGTTATCAAATTTGGATTTGGTAACGCTGTCGTTTACATTTATTGCAGGAACAGGCAAAGTACCCTTCTGCATTCTTTCGTACAAACGGTGAACACCGGTAGTGGTTTCTTCGCTCAGGCCTTTTACGTGCTGTATCAGTTCAGGATAAGTGTCAAAAACCATATTGGTAAGATCACCACCATCATCCAGTATCATATTCAATGGACGGTCGGCGCCGCCAAACCATAAGGTTTGTTCAATGCACCAGTCGGCTTCGGCCTGTGTTTGTCCTTTCCAGGCAAATACACCAATACCTGCAGCGGCAATGGCAGCAGCGGCCTGGTCTTGTGTACTGAAAATATTGCATGAGCTCCATTTAACTTCTGCACCCAGTGCAACCAGTGTTTCGATCAACACGGCAGTTTGAATGGTCATGTGCAGGCAGCCTGCAATCCGTGCACCTTTGAGGGGTTGAGAGGGGCCAAACTCTTCCCGGATGGCCATTAAGCCCGGCATTTCTGCTTCGGCTAATCTAATTTCTTTACGGCCCCATTCTGCGAGGCTCATATCGGCAACCTTGTTTTTAAGGCTGAAATCGATGGAGGTTTTTGATAATGTAGACATGTATTGTTTTTTAGGATACAAAAATAAACTTATAGGATAATATTCTACTGTTTTATATAAATTTGGGGAAATATCACGTTATTCTGTTAATAACAGGATTAAATCCTTTTTTACTATGGCAAAAGCGACCCAAACAGAAAAAACAGCTACCGGCTCCATTGCACTGGATGCCAAAGACATTGCGATACTGCAGCTGCTGCAGCAAAATGCACGGATGACGGTAAAGGAGATTGCCGATAAGATTCACCTGAGCACCACACCGGTACACGAGCGCATCAAACGGCTGGAGTTGAGTGGTGTGATAAAGCAATATGCAACCCTGGTAGATCATACCAAGGTAAATAAGAGTTTGATCGCTATCTGTTACGTATCCTTAAAAGAGCATAATAAAACAGCGGGAACAAAATTTGTGAAAGCCATTTTGCAAATGCCGGAAGTAGTGGAATGTTATACCATCAGCGGCGAGTTTGATTTTATGCTGAAAGTGATGTGTGCCGATATGAATACCTACCACGATTTTCATGTGAACAAGCTAAGTAACATTGAGAACATGGGACATGTGCAAAGCATCTTTGTGATGGGAGTGATCAAACAAACGCACCAGCTGGTGTGGGGTTGAGAAAGAGGATGACCTATTTTACTTTTATTCTCAACTCAGGTGCAAACATATACCTTCCCTGTGCATCTTTTACAATGATATCGAAGAGATACAGTTCATCGCCCGAGTTGATCTGCTCGGTCAGTGTTTTTTTCCAGATACCGGTAATGGGGGTTTCCCGGAACAATTGGGCAACGCTGTTGGTGGTGGGACTTACTTTACCGGTTTGTTCATCCTCCGTTACTCCTTTTCTTTTATATAACATCTGGTAAGAGAAAATACTGTAAGGACTTTTTTTATCGTCGGTGATCTTTAAGGGAAGATTGATCAGTTGAAGCGCTTCTTCCACCACCACACTGGCTGAATCGGAATGAATGCCCCAGGTGCTGGTTAATTTGGGGGGCTTGAATTTCTGAGTTTGTTTAGCAGCAGGAGCAGGCTTTGGCTTTTGCGCCATCACAGTTGCAGTAGTTGCAAAAAAAACAACGGCAAGTAAAGATCGTACAACTGTTTTCATCTTGTCTGTTTATATAAGATTACAACGAATTTACAGCAGAATTAGTGTGCCTGTGCACATTTAACTAATTGTTGACAGGCTCTCTTCAATGGTCTTTATCCTTGCTTCGGCATCGGCTTTCTTCTTTTGTTCCATCGCCAGCACCTCGGGTCTGGCATTCTGAACAAATTTTTCATTGTTTAGTTTTTTCTCCACCGATGCCAGGAAGTTCTTCTGGTGTTCCAGGTCCTTCAAAAGGTCTCCCTTTAAGGCGGAACTATCCAGCTCTTTTTCTGTAGCAATATAGAACTTATCTTTTTCAACCGCTACCACAATTGTATTTGAAACTGCTTCGCTAACGAAGCTGATCTCTTCGGCATTCACCTGCCTGCTTAATATGTCTTTTATAGAACGATAACTTTCCTGAAAAGATGTTTCAATAGAAAGCCGGATGGTTTCTTTTGGCTTAAGCTGGTTCTTGTTGCGGGCGTCGCGTATGTTGGTGATCACCTGCTTAAGCAGGTCGCCCTGCAATAAAAATTTCTTATCTGCCGGCCTTTCTCCGGCAAATTGCTTGATACAGAGATCATCCTTTCTTTCATCCAGTAAATGATAGATCTCTTCGGTAACAAATGGCATGTACGGATGCAGCAATTGCATCAATTCGGTGAAGAACGTGATGGTCTTATTATAAACAGTTGATTCTATCGGCTGCTCAAATCCAGGCTTCACCCATTCTAAGTACCAGCTGCAGAAATCATCCCATATCAAAGAGTAGATCACTTTCAATGCCTCACTCAAACGGAACTGCTTCATCAGGGAGTCTACTTCTGCTTTTGCCTCGTTTAACCTGTTCTCAAACCAGTTGATGGCAAAGTTATCGGTTGCCTGTTGTCCGTTGTCTGTTGTCCGTTCATCCTGAGCTTGCCGAATGGACCACATCTTCACCAGCTTCAGCGCATTCCATATCTTGTTATTGAAATTCCTTCCCTGTTCCAGTGCCGCTTCATCAAACATCAGGTCGTTACCGGCAGGTGAAGAGACCATGATGCCAAAACGAACGGCATCGGCGCCATAGCGATCAATGAGGTCTAACAGGTCGGGGCTGTTGCCCAAGCTCTTACTCATCTTTCTTCCCAACTTGTCCCTTACCATCCCGGTAAAATAAACATCCCGGAAAGGAATGGCTTGCGGAACCGGCTTCTCTTTATGGTATTCCATTCCCGCCATCACCATCCTTGCCACCCAGAAGAAAATGATATCCTGCCCCGTTACCAGTACCGACGAAGGGTAGTAGTATTTTACTTCTTCATTGCCCGGGTTGGTAATGCCTTTGAATACTTCCATGGGCCATAGCCAGGAAGAGAACCAGGTATCCAATACATCGGCATCCTGGGTAAGTTGAGGATTGGATATTGAATATTGAATATTGAATATTTCTTTTGCTTTGGCTTCTGTTTCCGCCACCACCATCCTGCCATCTGCATCGTACCATGCCGGTATCTGCTGTCCCCACCAAAGCTGGCGGCTGATGCACCAGTCTTTCACATTTTCCAGCCAGTATTTATAGGTGGCTAAAAATTTATCGCCGGGATGGATCTTGATATCACCATTCACCACTGCCTTCAATGCCGGTTCGGCCAGTTCTTTCATCTTTACAAACCACTGGGTGCTTATCCTTGGTTCCACCACTACGCCGGTACGCTGACTGTATCCCAATCTGGTTGTGTATTCTTCATCCTTTGTTAAGAAGCCTTTTTCCAAAAGTTCCTTAATGATCTTCTTTCTTGCAGCAAACCTGTCTTCTCCCACATATATCTGTGCGGCGGCACTCAGGGTACCGTCTTCATTAATGGTATCCACCACTTCCAGGTTATGTTTTAACCCCAAATTGTAATCATTGATATCGTGTGCCGGTGTAACTTTTAAGGCACCCGTTCCAAAAGCCGGATCCACATATTCATCAAAGATGATGGGAATGCGGCGGTTGATCAACGGAACAAAAGCATAAGCGCCTTTTAAATGCGTATAGCGTTCGTCATTTGGATTAACACAAATGGCGGTATCGCCCATGATCGTTTCCGGCCGCTGGGTTGCAATGCTGATGTACTCTTCTTTTGCTGTATCTAATTTGTAACGCAGGTGATACAGTTTGCCGTTCAGTTCTTTGTATTCAACTTCCTCATCACTCAATGCCGTTTTAGCAGCGGGATCCCAGTTTATCATCCGGGCGCCACGGTAAATCAAACCTTTATTGTAGAGATCAATAAATACTTTTATCACCGCTTTGTAATAATGGCCATCCATGGTAAAAGTGGTACGGTTCCAGTCAACACTGCAGCCAAGCCTTTCTATCTGATTATAGATGATACCCCCGTATTTGTCTTTCCACTCAAATGCGTATGTAAGAAATTCCTCTCTCGTCAAACTGTTCTTATCAATGCCTTTCTCTTTCAGCATGCCCACCACTTTTGCTTCGGTGGCAATACTGGCATGATCACTGCCCGGAACCCAGCAGGCATTAAAGCCGCTCATTCTTGCCTTGCGCACCAGTATATCCTGAACGGTTTCATTCAATGTATGGCCCATGTGCAGCACGCCCGTAACATTCGGTGGAGGGATCACTACGGTAAAGGCAGGGCGCCCGTCGGGCTTACTGTTGAAATATCCTTTATTCAGCCAATGCCTGTACCATTTGTTCTCAACGGTCTTCGGTTCAAAATTCTTAGTCAATTCCATTTTTCGGTTCTTTTTCCTGAAGGGGGCAAATCTACGAAAAAGAGGGGAGAGATGGGTTAGGAGTTACAGGTCTGGCGTTACAGGTTACCGCAAAAATACCCTTCGCTGGGTATAGGACGATGGTTGGCAAATAATAGTTTTGATGGATCAATTTTTATAACCACGATCATTTATAAAACTCAACGTATGAAACGTATCATTTTCTTACTGGTATTAATAATGACTGGTCTTGTAACTGCCCAGCGTTCTTATGCGCAGGATTGCATGGCCCTTGCCGATAATGATTATTGCATCGACGGTGTACTGTGCCATGCCGAAGCACCCTTCCCGATATGGGCCGGCGGCTTTGGTTTGGGGAATTATTTCATCAATGGAAAACTGGGCGACAGCAAGGCGAAGGCCGGTGTGAGGATATACCTGAAAGGGAAGCCAAAAAAATCAATGGAGCTGAATACCGAAGTGGAAACCGGCGACCTCAGCTCCGGCAGCCAGGTTTGTATAGAACTGGTACAGGGTACAAAAAAGCTATATGCTACCGGAGACCAAAAAGTGTTTTGTACCGTTAATGAAGACGGCAGCGTAACCATTAAGGCCGATAAACTTGCCATGGCAAAGGGCAGGGGTAACCGGGCAGAAGTGGTGAGTTATCTGAGCTTCAATATGAAAAAATAATTTTAATTGCATAGATATTAATAACATGAAAAAGAAAAACCTTTTCAGCAAACTGTTCCTTCTTTCTTTTATATTCCTGGTACCTCTATTTGGTAAAGCCCAAAGCTGCGACCCCATTGATGCGCTAAAGTTAAAAGACATGCTTATCCAGATGGGATATACGGTGAAAGATATCGGTACGGAGGTTGGTAAAGAAAAATACCAGGTAGACATCAAAACAAGCAGTTTTAATGTTCCGCTGGGTTACGAGATCAGCCCCAGTAAAAATTATATATGGCTTACGGCAAATCTCGGTAAACCAAAGGATTCCACTTCCACCGTTAATGCAGATATGTTGAAACAGAACGGTAAAATTCAGCCCTGCCAGTTTTATATCACCAGCAAAGGGATTCTGATGATGGGGCTTGCGGTGGAGAACCGGGGCCTTACGCCCGCCATCATGCGCCGGCATACCGATAAAATAACGGCGGATGTTTCTAGTACGTCTGCTTTATGGAAATAGAAGATTATTTCTTGAAAGTAAATAACCGGCTTAATTTCTTCCAGATCGAATCAGTAACTACAGGTTTTATTAATTGACCCAGGTAATTTTTAGGAAAATCCTCTTTAATACCTACATTGTCAGGCTCGGTTGGAGGACAGGTGTATGTTCCAAAAACTTTATCCATTAAGGGGGAAATATTTGCATAATTTCCAGCGTCTCTTTCAATGAAATGGTGCCAGTGATGAAGTTCCGGAGAGCCAATAAGTATTTTCAAAGGCCCGATAGGCAACCTTACATTTGAGTGAATGTAAATTGCCCAGATTCCCCTGAAAGCAATAATAGCCGCAAGTGCATTTAATTCAAAGCCCATGATAAAGGCAGGTAGGTTAATAAGCCCGACTGTATAAATAGAGTCCAGCGGGTGTTCCCTATGTGCTGCAAGCCAGTCAAGTTGCTCAGCACTGTGATGCACTTTATGAAATCTCCAGAGAAAATCTACTTTATGCTGAAGTCGGTGCCCCCAGTAAATGATCAAGTCACTAAAGAAAAGAACTTCTATCGATTGCAGCCATAGTGGCTGATTCTGAATAAAGACTCTGAACTTCCACGGAACAAGATGGCTGAGCCAGAAATCAAAATAATTAAGTGTCCATAAAACAAGACTACCCCATAGCAGGTACTGTCCAAGAAAATAACAGATATCCAGTATCCAGTTCTTCCGGAATATCTTTTGATCTTTTTTTGCTGGAAATACTTTTTCCATAGGTATAAAAACAAGTCCAAGAAAAAATAAACTGGCCCCCGTTGCAAGCAATAAATTTAAAAAACTCATTATCAGTTATTTTTTTGTTTAAGTTTCTTTATCACTCGTTTTGTTGTATCAGATCTTAAAAAAGATTCGTCGGGTTTGATAAGGATAAGTGATTTTGAACTGCTCATTACTTCTGGCTGTTTCCGTGGGTTAGTTGATTTGGTTTTTCTTGGTGCTTTCTTCCATGTCAATGGGGTGTCAAAAAGTTTGGGATCTACAAGGGTCATCGACTTAGACGAATACATTCTTAGCTTTTCTAACGAATCCATATTTGGTCTAACCAGCGTATCTTTTTTTACAGAATTGATTGTACCGCCATTCGGGCTTGTTTGTAATGATCTCTTCTCTGGGGAAAAATATTTATCAAGTTTCCCGGTACGATACAAGAGGAAAGCACCAATAAGTGATATGAAGAGTATGAGTGTGGCCGCTTTAGTTATTCCCAGATGTTTCATGACTTTTTTTGGATTCAATTTATTAATGATGCAGACATGTCTTGATGTTCATAAGAATATGACACCTGATTTTAATAAG
>DAOLIP010000109.1:0-11908 GCA_035328475.1 Ferruginibacter sp. | reverse complement strand
AATAATATCCGCAGCAGCCGCAAGATGATCGAAGTGCTCAACTTTCTCAATGACGAACCCACTTTTGGCGGGCGCTATTTCAGTTACGAAGAAGACACTGTTTTTAAAACATCGCAGAGCCGGTATATAATGGAATATAAGAAAGATGCCGGTCCCAGGCTGATGTATGATAAAGACCTTGACATGATCATTGTAGAACACCTCGTTTCCGAATCAAACGAGCCCAAAAAGAAATGGACCCTGGTGGGTGATGGCGACTACGAGGGTTTTAAATGGAAGAACGGTAAATGGGTGCACGTGGAAAAAGTATTCAACTATGTTACTCCCGAAGGAGAGGCCCCGGTACCTACTCCCATCCGCAGTACAGAAGGCATTCTTGATGAGAATAAATTAAAGAGTATCGAAGGCGAAACAGAAAAGAAGCCGGCTGCCACACCGGCAAAGCCAAAGGGAAAAGGGAATGAATAATAGCGGGTCTTATACCAGGAACGTTCCCAGGTCAACCACTTCCCCTTCCCCCATCTTAAATTTTTCCAGGCTTTCAAGATCGAGGTCCCGCATTACCTTACTTTGAAACACGAGCGCTTCGCCGCGGTACAAAGCAAAATACAGGTCGGGGTTTATTTCGGGATTTAAAAAATCCTGGTAAGCGCCGTGTTTAAAGGAAACTTTTGCTACGCCTTCTTCATTCAATACACTTCGGCCCAGGTAATCATCTTCCATCAGGTCTTTTTCAAACAAACGCATTTCGTAATCGGCGCCTATCAATGGAGTATCCGTTCCCTTGGCAATGAAACGGGCGATTACTTCAATATTCATATCGGGATTTAAAGAGAAGTTGCTCATGATGATTGATTTTGAATATGAAGGTACGATGCTTAATGGCATGCCTGATGACAAATAATCAATATTCAATTTTCAATGCTCAATATTCGGAATTCCTTGTTCAGTATTTGTTAACCTCATCCCAGCCCTCTCCTTCCTTCGACTTCGCTCAGGAGAGAGGGGGAAGATTTCGATTTGTTTAGAACTTCCGTTTATTAATGATATTCTTCGCTTATATCTTCTCCATGGTTCCCACTTTAGGAGGCGGAGGGGGTTAATCATTTAACTTTAATACCGCCAAAAACGCTTCCTGCGGCACTTCCACATTCCCGATCTGCTTCATCCGCTTCTTACCTTCTTTCTGTTTTTCCAGCAGTTTACGCTTACGGCTGATATCGCCGCCATAACATTTGGCGGTAACGTCCTTACGCATGGCGCTGATATTCTCCCTTGCAACCACTTTGGCGCCGATGGCAGCCTGTATGGCTATCTGGAACTGTTGCCTGGGCAATAACTCTTTCAGTTTTTCGCAAAGCTTGCGTCCAAACTCGTGGGCACGATCACGATGGATCAAGGCACTTAATGCATCTACCCTTTCGCTGTTGAGCAGGATATCCATCTTCACAATATCGCTGGGGCGGTATTCCAGCGGATGATAATCGAAAGAGGCATAACCCCGGGTCATACTTTTCAGTTTATCGTAAAAATCAAAAACGATCTCGGTCAGCGGCATTTCAAAGCTAAGCTCCACCCGGGTTGGTGTTAAATAATGCTGGTGTGTGAGGATACCCCGTTTGGTAATGCAGAGCGTCATGATATTACCGATGTATTCCGGCTTGGTGATGATCTGTGCCTTGATGAAAGGTTCATCAATATGATCTATCCGGGTTGGATCGGGCATTTCGGTTGGGTTATTGATCCGTATCACTTCGCCCTTATTGGTGGTAGCTACAAAACTTACGTTGGGCACCGTGGTGATCACCGTCTGGTTGAACTCTCTTTCCAGTCGCTCCTGTATGATCTCCATGTGCAGCATGCCCAGGAATCCGCAACGGAAACCAAAACCCAGGGCTTGTGAGGTTTCTAATTCAAACGTGAGCGAAGCATCGTTCAGTTGCAGTTTATCCATACAATCACGCAGTTCTTCAAATGCATCGGTCTCTACCGGGAAGATACCGGCAAATACCATCGGCTTTACGTCTTCAAAACCTTTAATAGCCTCCAGCGATGGGTTAACGGTTGTGGTAATGGTATCGCCCACTTTTACTTCCTTGGCATTTTTGATACCGGTAATGATATAGCCCACATCTCCTGCCCTCACTTCATTCTTTGCCTCCATGCCGAGTTTTAAGATACCCACTTCATCGGCGCCGTATTCCAGCCCGGTATTACTGAACTTGATCTTATCGTTCTTCTTAAGTGTTCCATTGAAAACCCGGTAGTACACAATGATACCCCGAAAGCTGTTGTACACGCTATCAAATATTAACGCCTGCAACGGTGCTTCCGGATCGCCTTTGGGAGCTGGGATCCTATCAATGATGGCGGTCAATATCTCTTCAATACCGATGCCGCTTTTGCCACTGGCCAGTAAGATGTCTTCTGGTTTACAGCCGATGAGTTCCACGATCTGGTCGGTTACTTCTGGTATCATGGCCCCGTCCATATCAATTTTATTGATCACCGGGATGATCTCTAAATTATTTTCAATAGCAAGGTACAAGTTGCTGATTGTCTGCGCCTGTATACCCTGACTTGCATCCACCAAAAGCAGGGCTCCTTCGCAGGCTGCAAGGGCACGGCTCACTTCATAACTGAAATCCACATGGCCGGGGGTATCGATCAGGTTGAGTACGTATTCGGTTCCCTTCCACTTATAGTTTATCTGGATGGCGTGGCTCTTAATGGTGATCCCTTTCTCTCTTTCCAGGTCCATATCATCTAATACCTGTGCCTGCATATCCCGTTCGCCAATAGTATGGGTAAATTCCAAAAGCCTGTCGGCAAGGGTGCTTTTTCCGTGATCGATATGGGCAATGATGCAAAAATTGCGGATATTCTTCATGTACGTTCTGCGCTGTTTTTAAGGGGGCAAAAGTAGCTTAAAATAGTGGATTTTGAGCAAGGATAGAAACACAGATTACACAGATTTGTACGGATGAAAGCGGATTTCTACAGAACACTACGAAGCAGGATATCCTTCGGCAACTGTTTTGCTAAGGCACGACCTGTCCCGATCATTTCGGGAAACATCCCTTAACTGCGAAGAAAGGCTCACTCTGGTGCAGATATGCAGCATCGATTTGTACGCAATAATATCTGTGTTATATATAAAAAAATGGCCCCAGACCCTCCCTCAAACCAATTCCCATTTATACAATTCCTCTTCATCTTATTGCAAATATTTCTTTACTTCACACAAAATCATCGTATGAAGCAGGGCAGAAAAAAATTTCTGAAACAACTGGGTGGCGGTTTATTGGTTGCCGGAATACCCGGCATAGCCGCTGCAACCGGTAATGCAGCATTTGATACAAAAGATTTTTCCGGCGAAGGGGCCCCGGATGATGAACGGTTCTGGAACCGCATTGCTAAAAAATACTACCGGGTTGCCCCGGATCATATCAACCTGGAGAACGGTTATTACGGCATACAGCCCAAACCCGTTTTGCAGGCATTTCAGCAAAACATTATAACCGCCAATGAAGGGGCGGCGAGGTTTGCAAGAAAGGATTTTCCTGGCATTGCCACTGCCGTTAAAAAAGAACTGGCTGCTTTCCTGGAAGTATCCGATGAAGAGATCATCATCACCCGCAATGCCACCGAAGCGCTGAATATTGCCATACAGGGTTATCCTTTTATGCCCGGCGATGAAGTGCTACTGAACCAGCTCGATTATTTCAGCATGATAGAAACCTTCCGCATGCTGGAAAAAAGAGGGATCATAAAAGTGAATGCATTTGAAATGCCGCTGCTTCCTGCCAACGAAGAAGAGATCGTGGCGATGTATGAAAAATTAATTACAGAAAGAACAAAGGTGATACTGCTTACACATGTGTCTAATATCAACGGGCTCATCGTTCCGGTTGCAAAGATCGCAGCCATGGCAAAGAAAAAAGGTATTGATATCATCACCGACTCGGCGCATGCCCTGGGACAAATTAAATTCAGCCTGCCGGAACTGGGTTCAGACTTTGTTGGCCTCAATCTTCATAAATGGATGGGCAACCCGGTAGGCGCCGGGCTGTTGTATATTAAGAAGGGCCGGATAAAAGAAATGAAGTCTTTATTCGGCGATGTAACTGCCCCAGAAGACAACATCAGCAAACTGGCGCACTTCGGCACTACGCCCTTCGCCGTTATCATGACGATACCGGACTGTCTTGCTTTTCAACGCATGATGGGCATTGAACGGGTTGCTGCCAGGCTGCATTACCTGAAAAGCACCTGGCTGAATGAAATAAAAGATATTCCCAATTTGGAAGTGGTAACCCCTTCGCATTTATCGGGCGCCATTGCTTCTTTCCGTATCCGGAATAAGACATCGGCCGATGTGGCAAAGTACTTATTTGAGCAGCACAACATTTTCACGGTGAGCCGTATCCTGGGTAAAGACGGATGCGTTCGGGTTACGCCTGCCATATACAATTCTGCCGATGATGTAAAAAAACTGGTTGCAGCGATCAAAGCATGTGCAGGTACTTAATTCATGCAGGCCCAGTTCCGGTTAAGGAATCCTTACCATATCCTGAAATCAGCTTCCCTGTTTTCGCTTCTCACTGTGGGTGTTTGCAATTGGTTACTGATACTGGGCACCTGGTTTAAAAGATATCCCTTTAAACCAGAAACTGTTATCGCATTGAATTTCTTCATCGCATCCAATATACCCTGTGTAAAAAATCCATGTTTCAGATCCATTGATTCCTGTGACCGGGATTGACCAGAGGAAGAAGCAATAATGGTTGCTCCCGTTCCTCTGCCTACATAGGTAAACAGGTCATCCATAATCTGGCTGGTGGTAACACTGTCATTCAGCACCGTTTCGGCTCCGGGATCAACAATGCCGCTGTGACAGGCGTCTATCAGGAATAATTTATTGCGGGCAGGAACTATATCCAGCAATTCTTCCATCGATTCATAAGAAACCGCTTTTTCTGCAGGATTGGAAAAATCCTTTGCATTCATTATACTGGTTGGAAAATAATATTTCCCATCCTTTCCTAATACCCCATGACCCGAGTACATAAAAATAACCCGGTCGTTGATCCCGGCAGCCGCTAATTTTTTCCTGATAGCATAGAGGTTATCCATGGTAAACCTGTTGTTGAAAAGGGTATCCACCGATATGTTCCTACCAGCCTTTTCCTGCAAACCTGCAACCACTGCCCGGATATCGTCCACCGTGTATTTTAATGTATTGTGTTGCGGATCGGCATACCTGTTTACACCAATACCCACAAACCATGTTTTAAATTCTTTGGTTGCCGGGGGAATATAATTTACATAAAGCGGGTACCGGTAACTCTCATATCCAGCTGCATTATAAACAGCTGTTTCAATTTTATTTTTCCCGGGTGATAATTTTAAGGCGAATGTGGTATCAAAAGGATGTTGGGCATCTCCGGTGATCCGGGTTCCTTTTGATGAAAAGACCGGCACTTCATTCACCCAAACATTAAACCTTTTTAATGACGACTGTCCGGTGGTTGCATTAACATGCACCTGCATGCTTTCTGTTTTCTGGTTATAGTCAATTTTATCACGGCCAACAAAGTCTGCTTCCGGTAATACATAATCATTCCCGAAGGCATTAATATCCATGCCATATCTCTCCAGGCGGTTAGTATATGTTTTGTGATAGGCTTCTATCAGCGCTTTATCTTTACTACCCAGCGCCTGTAAAACCAGGTCGGGCCGGTTGTATTTAAGATCAAGCTGCTCAAATGAAACGATCTTATCACCGTCCGCAACATAATGTAGCAGGCCGGCTGCATTCTTTGAACACTTGTAGTATCCTTTATTGCTGAGGATGATCCACTCGGTACTGTCGAGGTATATAAGGCTGAGTGTATCCCGGGTACTTTTATTGATGAGTGTCTTGAGTTTACTTTCCGGCTCAACGCTGTTCAGCATGGAAGTTGAATTGCCCATATTGGCTCCAATTACCTGGGATGCATTTTTATCCTTCTGCAGTTCATTAAGATCATCGTAGGCGGCCGGGCGGCCTTCATTGTTTATCAGCAGGATATTTTTATCTTTTGAAAGCGTTTCTTTTGTCATCTTCATGGTGGCTCCTTTAACAAGCAGGTCGCTGTACAACTTAGCTCCCTGAAATCCGGTGGCAGTAGCCAGGTCAAAGGCAGGCAGGTAAACAATAATACGCTTACCCGCTTTAGCGTCTTTACCGAGGCTGTCGATCGGCTTCGCAAACATTTTATCCATCATGGCACTGAATTCAGGATTATCCATCAAACCCTTACTCTGCTCAATTAACGATTTTAATCCGTCCATTTGCTTTGATAATTCTTCCGCATTTTCTGTCCTCGGCGACAGGTACCGGCTGTTCTCTGAAAAAAACATCCGCTTCGTATCCATAACATAACCGGTTAAAGAAAACATGGCATTCCCTGAATTATCAAATGCGGCAGCCCTGTTCTCCCGCTGAAGCAGAAAATATTTTCCATCGGGCGCAAAGCGTATATTTTTTGAATTAAAACCAGGCGGCATTTGAAAAGATGAAATTGCCTGGTGCCTGGCAATTTCCCATATCTGCACAATTGATTCGGCGCTGCGTTTGTTTTTACCTTTTTCTATTTCGCCTGTTGCACTGTAACAAAACAATTGTTTTCCATCTGCTGTAAATTGAAGATGATCAATCCCCCCTATTGCTTTTGCCGTAAAACTGTCAACCGGTTTATCGGATCCCAAATTCCAGATCCATACTTTGTTTTTTGAAGCGGTTGCAAAAAAACTACCTGATCGTGCCGTAGTGACCTTTTTTACCTGCTCGTTAAGTGAAATACTCCACTCAGGTTTTGATTCATTGTTAATGTTCCATACATTCAGTACCGAGCCTTCGCCTTCCCTGGCAAACAATTTACCAGGAACCGAAACAAAGTACTGGTTACCCTGGTAGCTGAACAAACTGGTTTGCATATCAGGGAATTTGGGCACTCCATCACCTGCAGCCTCGCCAAGATTAAAAGTCCTGATCACTTTGTTGTTTTTTAAATCATAGAGGCTGATAATGGTTTTATCAAACAAGGCATTTGGAGATAAAAGGTTTTGTTGCTTCTGACTTACCGAATACCCCGGTACCAGCAATAAATTACCAGGAGGTACGAATGCAAAACCCGTATTTCCATAAAAAGATAATTCCCTGATCAGTTTACCGGTTTTAATATCCCACAGGGAATAGCTCAACCCGCCCCCCAACCGGCTGCCCTTTGCCACGATAACCTGCCTGGAGTCTGGAGAAATTTTCAGGTCCTGCACCTCACTGTTAATAAGCAGGGCCCGTATTTCCTTCCCGGTCCTTGCATCCCATATTATTACTGTTTTGTCGGCGCTGCCTGTAACAATATATTTTCCGTCAACGGAAGTCTCAACAACATTGATATCTGCAGAATGCCCGATTGGTATATTCACCCGCGGATTGCCATGTTGCCCGTAACCTTGGAAGAATGAGAACAGAACCACTACCAGCAAAATATAAATACTCCTGCACTTTTTTTTATTCAACAGCATAGTAAACGTATTAGTTGATAAGATGAAAATATAAAATGGGCTTTCACAAATATAAATATTACTATATTTGGATAACTGGAAATATTTATTCCCTGCTCATGCAATTAAAGTCTTCTCTGTCTTTGTTGTTCCTGCTTTTGCCTGCCGGCCTGGCGGCCCAGGGTAAAATTGAATTGAAGGAATATGATAATAAAGTTTGCAAAAAAAATAAAGCTTATATCGCATCCCTTGTTTCCCGGTGTACAGATATTGAGGAAGCAGAACGGCTTATAAAAGCCGAATGTGGCTTTACTCCTGCAAACCATTACATACTGTATTGTAAAACCTGCCCCCCTGATAAAATGATCAGGAAAAAGCCTTCCAGGGATAATGAGTTCAAGAACCAGACTAAGAATAATATGAACGGGCTCATCTCGAAGGGAGATAATAAAATTTTTAATCTCATACAATTCAGAGCCCTGTTCGCCGACAGCCTGGCCGTATTCGACAGCTTGCTACTGGACATTTCGGGAATGACTTCTGCCGACAGGAAAAAAGCGGAGAACGTTTACTTTAGAAAAAAAGGGTCGGAAAAAAAGATCTTTCCAGCCTATGATAAACAAAACGGCATCCTCATCATCAGTAAAGCCATGCTTGGTGATGATGGCAACATGCTTAATGCCTGCTACACAGAAGATACAAAGGAAAAAGGTTTACCCGGCGTATTCAGTCTGTTCTTTATCACAACAGAAGAAAAGAAAGAACTGGCGTTACTGGCAGCCGACCTGAAAGAATGTGATGAGGCTGTTTTTACTGACCCGGCAGGAATGGAATACCTGCAAAATATTATTTCAGGAAAATACAAGAAGGTAGACAGCGGCAGTCTTTCCCAATGGATCACAACGCTTAAACTATGAGTAAAAAAAATCCCTTTAAGCAACCTTCTCTTTGGGCCCTGGTATTTTTGATCAGTTTCTTTCTATTATGGCTTTCTCTTTATGCTTTCCGTCTCTCGTGGTTAACCAAACCCGAAGAATCGGTGGTAAAGATATCCACCGGTTTTAAAAAGTTTGTCAATGAACATATTTTCCCGGGCAGCATATACGACAGGGATTTTATCGCTGACAATTTCATCCTGATCAATACCACGGAAGACGCTGGCCTGGCAGCCTCTTCAAAGGATGATGGGGGAGCGCCGGTTATTACGGCCATAACCAACCGCGGTAAACTGGCGGAATTATTTAAATGGCTGGTTGAAAACGACAGCCTTTATAAAATGGTGGTTTGCGACCTGGCTTTCACGGATCCATCATTTAACAGTGCCGAGGATTCCGCCCTCGGCAAATACATCAACCTGCTGATGCAGAAAGATAACCCGAAAATAATTTTTGGTGGATTATATGATGAAGAACATCGTAAGTTTGAACAGTCCGTTTTTAAAGACATTAATGAAAATCCCGGTTTTACAGCAAATACAAAATACAACATGCGTGGTTACGGGTTCATTGAATACACCCTTTCGGCAGAAAACAATACCGTAAAAAGCCTGCCGCTTTCTTTATATGAAAAGGTGAACAACTGCACAGCAGCTGATGGCCGCATTTTTAAAATGGGAAGTTACGTGGGCACCATGGGTCTTCTTAAACTGAAAACCCCGGGGAAGAATACACAAAGGGTCTGGAATACATTTGCTCCCGAGATCATCTTTGACGCAGAAGCCATCGACAGCCTGGGTACGTATGAAAATGCAAGTGGCAAACAGGCGGATATCCCCTGCCGGGTTAGACTTGGAACCGCCGTTGAAGACGAGGTTTGCCTACCTTACCTTTGCAGCAGAAATAAAGAAAAGATCATTTTTATCGGCGCATTTGGCGGGGGACATAATGATACACACGAAACCCTGTACGGGCAAACAGATGGTTCTATTATCCTGCTTAATATTTATTACAGCCTTACCAGTGGAAAAAACAGGCTGAAAGTACTTTTCCTGGTTGTTCTTTTTGTTATTTATTTCCTGGTGGCGGTAGACATTGTTTTTACCGGTTATCTCCATCCTGTTTTCTATAAAGTGACCAATATCCTTTTCCTGCTTTTTATACCCAGGTTACTTCTGGACGGATTGGGATTGATATCGCCCGGTTTTAAAATGGCTGCAAAAGATTATGAAAAATGGGTGATGGCAAAATCGCATTATTTTATCCTGTTGCTTACAGCGGTAATTGCAAATGTTTTCTTCAACCGGATCATCAACATAATCATCATTGCATTTGCCGTTCTTATTTTACATAAACTGATCAAATACCTGTACGGCACCAGGGGAAAACAATTCAGTAAAATGCATTGATGATTTCTTTTTAATAATATCCTGGTTGGCTACAATGGCAAAAGAAATTCATTTCAAAATATAATCAGTAACTTCTACCATCTAAACTTAACTCTCTTGCGATCCCTGCTTTTGTACTTTCTCCTGCCGCTGGTGAGCTGCCAGTCATCCACAAAAAAAACAGCAATCCCCGAACCGGTCTGGGCTGATGAATTCAATTACCAGGGTTTACCTGATTCAACAAAATGGACCTTTGAGACCGGAGGCCATGGCTGGGGTAATAATGAACTGCAATTTTATACCGCAAAGCGACTGGAAAATGCCCGGGTTGAAAACGGCAACCTCGTTATTGAAGCAAGAAAAGAAGATCGGGAGGGAAAAAAATATACCTCCACCCGCCTTATATCAAAAGACAAGGGCGACTGGAAATACGGCCGCATAGAAGTAAGGGCAAGAATTCCGAAGGGCGTGGGTACCTGGCCGGCAATATGGATGCTGGCCTCTACCGATCCACTAAACTGGCCCGATGATGGCGAGATAGACATTATGGAACACGTAGGTTTTGAACAGGGAATCGTTCACGCTTCTGTACACTGCAAAAAATACAACCATGTTATTGGCACGCAAAAGACAGCAACAATACCGGTGCCGGATTGCTCAGACAATTTTCATGTTTATGCGGTAGACTGGAATAAAGAAGGCATACGAATTTCAATAGACAGCAACATATATTTCAGGTTCGCCAATGAACATACAGGATTTCAGGCATGGCCTTTTGATCAGCCCTTTCATTTATTGCTGAATATTGCCATTGGCGGCAATTGGGGAGGAAAAAAAGGAGTTGATGACCGTATCTTTCCCGTGAGGATGGAAATAGATTATGTGAGAGTGTATCAATAAGATCAACCGGTTTTCCTATCAGCCCATCCCTCTGCCGCCGGTAACAAACCGATAAACCCCGGGTAACAGCTTACGAAGCAGGGCTCCGATTATTACCGATATGGCGATGAGGCACAAAGGCAATACCACAAACGTAAGCATGCGGTAACCAAACCAATCACTGATCTGCATGAATATAGCTTTGGTTGCAAACACTACTACAGGCGCATGCAATACATAGATCATAAAGGAGAAGGCAGACAGCCATACAAACCAGTTTTTATTCATACACCACCTCACCAGCACATTGCAACCATACCAGGCGCAGATCAGTCCGCTTAGCACTACTAATTTATGCATCAGCAGTAACACCGGTTCAATGGCATTGAATGGCGGGTTAAATGCCAGTACCGTTTTAAGCACAGAGAAAAGTATAAAAACAAGGAACCATATTTTTGGCTGAAGCCACTTATTAGGTGCGTCGATATTGAAATTTGTTTTCTGCATCCATATACCGAGGGAGAAGAACAACAGCCCCTCGCCTTCTACCAGCACAAAGCCGGCGGTGGAAAGCCAGAGTAAAATTGCGATACCAAAAAATATCCATCGGGCCGTTCGGTTTGTTACGCACCAGCGCAGGGCCGGGTAAGCCAGGTTATAAATAAGTAATACCCGGATGAACCACAACTGGTAAGAAACCGGGAAAAATATCCAGCGGGCCAATACTTCGTACCAATGGTACTGATGTAACAGGGTCCGGGTCTCATCTATCTGCATCATCTGTGTAGCCGCCACCACATTCCGGCTGTAAGGAAAAAGTTCCAGTACAAATGTTAGCAATAACCCAACAGCACTCCACACCAGGTAAGGATACAATAATGTTTTTACCCTTTTGGCAGACCGCTGCTTATACGGTTTCTGATCGCCTAAAGCAAAGAGGTAGCCAGATATGATGAACAACATCGGAATGCGGAAACGAAACAGGCCGTTGGCCAGCCAGTATTCGGTAAAGGCTGTAACCGTCATCGGCTCGCCGGGAGTGGTCCAGGGCTGCAGGTAACTGATATTCAGATTATACCCGTGCACAAACACCAGCAGGAACATGGATACAAAAGACCAGAACCTGAATTTTTGGGAGTTGAATGCAGAAAGCAT
>DAOLIP010000108.1:0-11939 GCA_035328475.1 Ferruginibacter sp. | reverse complement strand
AAATCATTAAAAAACTATAAGTCTCTTTTCTAGTCACCTGGATTCCTTGCGAAAAAAAGAGAAACAGAAGAAAGAAGAAGAGTTTGAAAAACAGAAAGCTTCCATAGAAACAGCAGCACAGAAAAAAGCCGGCGATGAGCTGGCCGCCAAACTGAAAATGCTGGAAGAGGATGCCCGGATAAAAACACAGCAACTGCAGGAAATGCAGAAAAAAGAACTGGAACTGCTGCGGGATAAATCGGCCCTGGAAGAAAAGCAGAAGAATTTTGAGATGGAACTGGAAAAACGCTTTTTGGAAAAAAGAAAGGAGATCGAAGACAGCACCATCAAACGGGAACAGGAACTGTTTGACCTGAAGACGAAGGAATACAAACTGCAGATGGAACAGCAGCAGAAACTGATAGAGGAACTGAAACGGAAAAGCGAACAGGGCAGCATGCAGTTGCAGGGGGAGAGCCAGGAATTGTTGTTAGAGGATATCTTAAAAGAAAATTTTCCCTTCGACCTGGTCAGTGAAGTGGGCAAAGGTGTAGAAGGCGCCGACTGTATTCAAACAGTGAGAAACAGCAGTGGGGTTACCTGCGGCAAAATCGTTTATGAAAGCAAACGTACAAAGGGCTGGAGCAACAATTGGGTTGATAAACTAAAGGCAGACAAGCGGAACACCGGCGCCGATGTGGCTATCCTGGTAACGCAGGCATTTCCTAAAGACATGGATCGTTTTGGGGAAAAAGACGGCATCTGGATCTGTGGTTTTACCGAAGTTAGCAGCCTGGCACATGCCTTACGCAGCGGCATCATCAAAATATATGAAGCACAAAAAGCGCAGGAAGGCAAGGGCGATAAGATGCAGATGCTGTATGATTTTTTAACCGGCAACGAGTTCCGTGGACAAATGGAAGCCATTGTGGAAGGATTTATGTCGATGAAACAATCCATCAGCAAAGAAAGAATACAGATGGAGAAGATCTGGAAGGAAAGAGAGAAGCAATTGGAAAAGGTTTTGCTAAGCACCAGCGGCATGTACGGTTCGGTAAAAGGAATTGCCGGCGCATCTGTGGGCGATATTCCTTTGCTTGATGGCGGTTCTGATTTACCCGAAGATCAAAATGAGTAAGCACCGCAAATTCTGGATCCCCATCGGCGTATTTTTGTTAACCATCTGGTTTGTACTGGAAGGCAAAAATGAATATGCATTCATTTCCTTCTTTTTACTCTTTGGCTATATCTTCTTCATTGTTTTTTTCAGAACGGAGCAACTGCAGGAGGAAGGAGTCGATTACTCAAACGGCCTGCCGCTGGCAAAAGACGATAACCTCCCCTGTTTTACTTACTATGGCGAAGAACTGAATTTCACCGACCAGGAGCTTACAGAGATACTGGCAAAGCGATTTCCTTACTTTAATTCTCTTTCTGCCGACGACAAAACTATTTTTTTAAAAAGGCTGATACGATTCATCGCAGAAAAAACATTTAAGGTTTATGACGATACCGTGTTCAAGGAAATGCCGGTACTAACCAGCGCCGCAGCCATTCAGCTTACGTTTGGCCTGGAGAAATACCTGTTGCCTCATTTCCGGTTCATTCATATTTACCCGCAGGAATTTATGAGAACGAGTCCCGTGCTTTGTTTGCTGGAAGGAAATGTATCGGGCCGTGCCATCAATCTATCGTGGAAACATTTTTTAGAAGGTTATACCAAAGCAACCGACGGGCAGAATGTAGGGCTGCACGAAATGGCGCATGCCTTGTATTACCAGACCTTTATCGTGGAAGAGAACGTGGATACAAATTTCAGGCAGCAGTACAGCAGTTTCCGCAACGATGCCAATAAAGCCTATCATGTCGAAAAGAATGTTTACGGTGGGTTGTATTCGGAATATGCCGAAAAGAATTTCCAGGAATTCTGGGCAGAGAGTATTGAATTATTTTTTGAAAAGCCGGCATCTTTGAACCGGAGTTACCGGAAATTATATGCTTCACTCAAAGGCTTGCTGAACCAGGACCCGTTAACAGTGATCAATGATCCGTTAACACCCAGGTGAGAAAATTATTATTGAACGAAAGGTAGTGAACAACCAGTTCGGTTTCGTTCTTAAACAGGCAATGCAGTTTTCCTTCTGTATGGTCGCCCTGGACCGATTGCAGCACCATACCTCTCTTAAAATCCACCGAGCCTTTCCCCCACCATTTAAATACAGACTCCTTCACACTCCAGCAGAGTGTTGCGTATTGAATATTGTTCATTGGACATTGCTCATTGAACATTTTCTTCTCCCCTTCACTCATGAATTTCTTCTGTATCTGTACGATCTTATCATTCACCTCCTCCACATCCACCCCCACCCGGTATTCTTTGCTTACAATGGCAGCCGCATAATCGCCGCAATGAGAAATGGAGAAATGAAACGGGTCTTCTTCGAGGTAAGGTTTTTTGGTATCGGCGATCTGGATCAGGTTTACCGGGAAACCAGGATACATCTCTTTCAGCAATAACCGGCCGGCCAGATGCTGCAGCCGTTTGTGCCAGTGACTGATGTTCTTTTGCAGGGGAACCTGTGCTAAAAAAAAATCTTCCGCTTCGTTGATATGCCAAACAGCGATCTTTGTGGTTGCGTTAATATTTTGTTGATAAACCAGCGGCATTTCTGCAATTAAAAATTAAGAATTAAAAATTGAAAATTTAGTTTTACAAATTAACGAATTAACCAATTAACGAATCAACAAATGATCCTGAGCGACACAAGAATCCTGGAAGAAATAGCAAAAGGCACTATTAAGATCGAACCCTATAACCGTGACTGCCTCGGCAGCAACAGCTACGATGTGCATTTGGGCAAACACCTGGCCAGGTATGTTAACAAAGAACTGGACGCCAGAAAACACAATACCATCGAACACTTCGACATACCGGAAGAAGGCATTGTTCTGCAGCCACATGAATTTTATCTGGGGGTAACGGAAGAGTACACCGAAACCCATGCTCATGTTCCTTTCCTGGAAGGCAAATCAAGTACAGGCAGGCTGGGCATCGACATACATGCTACAGCCGGTAAAGGAGATGTGGGCTTTTGCGGCAACTGGACCCTGGAAATTTCTGTTAAACAGCCGGTGAGGGTCTATGCCGGTATGCCCATCGGTCAGCTGATCTATTTCCCGGTAGATGGAGAGATCGAAATAAAATACAACCAGAAGAAAAATGCCAAGTACAGCGGTCAGCATAACAAACCGGTGGAAAGCATGATGTGGAAGAACAGTTTTTGATCTAAACCAGCATATATATTATGAGCGTACAATTCTGCATACCCGCAAAGAGAAAGATATTGTTATTGCTCAGCATACTCATCTGCAGTATTTCTTTTGCCCAACTGAAGCCGGCACTTGCCGATTCCTTCTTCAACTTTATTAACGCCAATAAAAACAGGGCCTCGGTATATATTACCCGTAATGACAGCGTGGTTGCCAGTCTGAACGAGAACAAACTGATGCCGCTGGCCAGCACGGTCAAGATCATGGTAGCCATTGAATTTGCACAGCAGTCGGGACGTAATATGATCAATGAGAACAGTTATATACCCCTGGGCGAACTGAACAAATACTATATTCCCAATACCGACGGAGGCGCCCATCCGGCCTGGCTGGGCTATGCAAAACAAAATAAACTGCTCAAAGGCGACAGCGTTAAACTGGTGGATGTGGCCCGGGGCATGATCATCTTCAGCAGCAATGCCAATACCGAATACCTGATGGACCTGCTGGGCTTTGATAATGTAAAAGAGAACATTGAACTGTTCGGTCTCAAACAGCATACGGCCATTTCTCCCCTTGTTGGATCCCTGTTCCTTTACCAGCTTCCTAAAAAAACTACCGAAGACAAACTCCTGAAAACCATCAGCGGTTATTCGGATAAGAAATATAGTATGGAAGCATACGACCATCACCTGGGCATGAAAGAAGACAGCGGTTATAAAGCCAGGTTCCGCCCCGAAGAATTTTCGATGAAACTGCAGAAGTTGTGGAGCAACCGCCTGCCCGCTTCCACCACCAAAGAATATGTGACCCTGGTGCAGGCGCTCAATAAAAGAGAAGTACTGGATGAAGATGCCTTTTTCACCATTGCAGAAGTACTGGAGTTCCCGATGGAGAACAAAGCTTTTCAATCGGTATTCAAACATTACGGCGTAAAAGGCGGCAGCACCGGTTTTGTACTTACACACGTTATTTACTTCACGATGAAGAATGGAACCCGGATGGAGATCGCTGTCTTCTTTAACGATCTTACTACGGAAGAGGAACAAAAGTTAGAAGGATGGCTGGATCCCTTTGAAGCGCAGGTGATGTTTGATGCGAAGTTCAGGGAGCGGGTGAAATTCTAATTAAGCTTCCATAAAGCATAATTCAATACCGAAGCAAAACTCACCCAACTTATATACGGCACCAGTAACCATGCTGCCGCAGAAGAAATTTTTCCAAACCAAAGAATGGTAACAAAGATCATCATCCACATGAGGATGATCTCGGCAAAGGCCCAGCCCGTTAACTGCAGTTTGAAGAAAATAAATGACCAGAAAAAATTAAGGGTCAATTGAACGGCAAATAAAAAGATGGCGGTTTGTTTGAGCCTTATATCAGCGCCTGACTTCCACACCAGGTACAATGCAATGCCCATGAGGATATAAAGCGCTGTCCACACCGGGGCAAATATCCAGTTTGGCGGGTTGAACCATGGCTTGCTGGCTGTTGCATACCAGCCGTTAACTCCCGAAGAAGTAAAGAAACCGGCGGAAGCCCCCACTAAAAGCGGTAGCAGTATGGAAATTATCAACTTCATCTCTGTGCAACGCTTTCCATAACGAAATGTTCAGATCTTACCTGTCTTTTTATAATATGCAATCAAAAATCCGGTCACTTCATCATAACTCAACACGCCCTGCGGCTGCTGGTTACGGCGTAAGTAAACACCGTATACCCATCGCCAAACAGGTTCAATGGGATTGCGGTGACGCAGATAGAATCGTTTCCATTCCTTCAGGTCATCCTGCACGGCTGGTATCAATTGTTTACGGAATTCTTTTGCTGAAACAGAATCTGTTTCAAATAAATTCCGGTTGCTGTACATGAACAGGTCGAGGTAAACAGAATAGTGAAGCAGGGTATCGTTTGATGAAGCCGCTGCCAGGTAGCCTACAAAATTCGCTTCCATTTCTTTTGCATAACCCAATTGATGCGCCACTTCATGGCTTGTAGTAAATGGTTGTAAGAATTTTGGCACCAGTGTATTCACCTGCGCTTCCCCGGTAAAGGGATTGTAATAACCGGTAAAGCCCATGTAATTTCCTACCCAGCTCCACACAGATGGTTTTACCGATACAGGTTGGTATTTTAAAAAAGGGTAAGCAATTTCTGCCTGCTTATATGCACGACTAATCTTTGAGAATAATTCTTTTTTTGAAGGATAGCCCGTCTTTGCATCCACCAGCATCTGTTTTGATACATTTACTTTTTCAACCAGCATTTCGTTCAGCTTCTTCAGATCACCCGTTGAATATTTTTCCATCTTCAAACCCAGTTGTTTTGCAATACCCACCCGGTTATAATTAATTCCCCATAGTAGATTGAAGCTGATATAGATGACCAGTATAACATTCAGGGCATATACCAGTCCCGCAAAAAAACGTTGCCCGTTGACCCGTTTTTTAACTACTGCCCGGATGCCTTTGAATAGTTTGCTGATCAGCCATAGAACCGCTGCCCCATAGAGTACATCGCCCAGGCTAAAGGGCAGCCAGCCCAATAAATACCTTAAACCCCGGCCAATATAGGGATAGATACCTGTTGAATACCGGTTTTCAACAAGAACGGGATCAAGGGAGAATAGGTGGATTGAAACCGCCGAAACAACCAGCACCAGCGTAAATAACAGGGATTTTTTGAACTTCATATCTCCCCTAAAAGTAATAAAAGCAGGGCCAATGGCTCTTCGCCCTATAAAAACCCTGTTTTCAGCCTTAAAATATGACATAATTCCCCTACCTTTGCCGTCCTTTAAACCATACGTAATGGCGGGTAAACGGGCATTTGAGATAGCATTTGTGGGATTGAAACCGGGAATCCATGAGTTTGATTACGAGGTTGACGATAAGTTCTTTGCGGAAAGGGGTAGTCCCGACTTTAGCAACTGCCAGGCAAATATCCGATTACTGCTTGATAAAAAAAGCAGTTTCATGCTGCTTAAGTTCGAGATCGGCGGTAAGGCAGACATCAGCTGCGACCGTTGTGGCAATCCCCTGAAGATGGACATCTGGGACGAATTCAACATGCTGGTAAAGCTGGTGGAAAACCCCGATGAGATGAACAATCAGGAAGAAGATCCCGATGTGTTCTACATCTCCCGTACCGAAAGCCATATTGATGTAGGCAACTGGATCTATGAATTTGTGCTGCTGAGTTTCCCGATACAGAAAATGTGCAGCGAAGAAGAGATGGGTGGCCCGCAATGCAATAAAGAGGTACTGGAAAAGCTGAAGGCCATGGAAGTAAAGCTGCAGGAGACCAATGCCAACCAGTTATGGAAAGGACTGGAGCAGTTCAAGAAAGTAAAGAAAGAAAAGACTAAGAAGTAATAAAATTTAAAAATTAAAAACGAAGCAATATGCCAAATCCCAAAAGGCGCCACTCACAGCAACGCAGTGCAAAAAGAAGGACACATTACAAAGCCAGCGAACCAACGTTGAGTGTAGACAAAACAACCGGTGAAACACATGTACGCCACCGTGCCCATGTAAGCGAAGGAAAATTATACTACAAAGGAAAGCTGGTAGCTGAAAAAGCGCCGCTGAAAGCATAATATTTTTTCAAAGTATCAATTCTAAGTCCGAAATTCGATGAAAGGAATTTTGGACTTGGAATTTTTCATTTAAAGAAGGCTGTATGAATATTGGTCTGGACATGATGGGTGGCGACTTTGCTCCCCTGGAAGCAGTAAAAGGCGCCGCTGAATTTTTATCGTCTGCTGCTGCCGGTATTCATCTTACCCTCATCGGCGATGAGGAGCAGATCAAAGAACACCTTACCAGCTATCCCATCCCTGCCGGTAAATACACGATCGTTCATGCCGCACAGGTAATTGAAATGAACGATCATCCTACCAAAGCTTTAAAAGAAAAACAACAATCCTCCATTGCCATCGGCTTTCATTTGCTGGCCAGCGGAAAAACAGATGCCTTCATCAGCGCCGGCAATACCGGGGCCATGATGGTAGGTTCTCTGTTCAGCATCAAGGCCATTGAAGGAGTACTTCGCCCCACCATTGGAGCCTACATGCCCCGGGAAGACGGCACCCTTGGCTTATTGGTTGATGTTGGACTAAATGCCGACTGCAAACCTGAGAACCTGAATCAATTCGCCATACTCGGCTCCCTGTTTGCCAAACACATCCTGAATTTTGATGAGCCCAGGGTTGGCCTGGTGAATTTAGGTGAGGAAGAAGGTAAAGGAAATATTTTGGCACAGGCCGCATTTCCCCTGCTGAAGGAAAACAAACTGATCAATTTCATCGGCAATATAGAAGGCCGTGATATCTTATTGAATAAGGCGAATGTGCTGGTTTGCGAAGGTTTTACCGGCAACGTGGTTTTAAAACTGGCCGAAAGCATTTACGATATTGTAAAACGCCGCAACATACACGACGAACATTTCGACCGTTTCAACTTTGAACAATACGGTGGCGTTCCTGTACTGGGTGTTGCCAAACCCGTGATCATCGGCCACGGCATCTCCCACGCCATGGCATTTAAGAATATGATACGCATTGCGAGCCGCATGCTGGAGATTGATCTGATGGGAAAAATGAAAGCGAGTTTTTTAGAGCAGGCGTAAGTCAATTAAAAATTAAGAATTAACAATTAATAATTTTTCAGGCTTCAAAACGCTACTAAAAAAAGCATGGGCTTTGTTTGAAGGAATTCTTAATTCTTACTTTCTAATTATTAATTGTTTTCCGATCAGTGTTTTTCCACAGGTATCGTTACAAATATTTCACAACCCTTGCCGGGTGCAGAATTCAGCATAAACTTACCGGACAGTGATTCCGCTCTTTTCCGGATATTATTAAGCCCGATCCCGTTCTTCAGGGCCTTTACATCGAACCCTTTGCCATTATCAGCAACACGCAGGTTGATGGAACCGTTCACCCTTGTTACCGCTATATCTATCTTTCGGGCATCGGCATACTTGATGATGTTTTTCATCTGCTCCTGCACGATCCGGTACAGGTTTATCTGAACCTCATCACTTGCCTTGTTACAGATATCATCAAAGTTGAAGTCCACTTTAAAACGGTTATCCGGGTTGAAGTCCTGAACGAGGTTCTTAAATGCATTTTCCAGGGAGACATTATCAAAAGAAGCAGGAGCCAGTTCGTGTGACAGTTTCCGTAATTCTTCAACGGCATTCATAATATATCCCCGGCCGGTTTCTATGAATTCGAGGGTTTCCTTTCTGTTCATTTTCTCGTTCTTGATCATGCTCAGTACCAGCAACGCACTTGCCAGCACCTGGTTAACATTATCATGCAATTCGGCACCGATGTACTGGCGCTCCTTCTCCTGTGTATCAATGATGGCTTTTGACACACGCATGTTTTCCTCCACTTCAGAACTGATATCCTGCATGGCGCCGATCATTCTGCAGGGATTGTTGTTCTGATCAAACAGTACGTAGGCCCTGTCAAAAACATATTTATACGTTCCGTCTGCACAGCGGAACCGGTAAGTAAGCTGGAATTTCTGCAATCCCTTTTCAAATACCTCTTCCACCATTTCTGTTACCCGTTTAAGATCATCGGGGTGCAGTTGTTCATTCCACCAATCAACCACGTTGGGTACTTCCGAAGCCTGGTACCCGAATGTTTTACTGATACCTTCATTATAAAGCATCCTGTTACTTGTAATATCCCAGTCCCAGATGGTATCGCTTGTAGCCTGTGAAAGGATCTCGTAGCGCTCAATGGCCGTCCGTATTTCCTGTGTTCTTTCCAGTACCCTCCGTTCAAGCTCATCATTCATCTTCTGCAGAACCTCGGCGGCTTTTTCTTTCCCGATATTATCAGACCTCATCTTGCGGGTGAACAAGATCAACAATAAAACAATTCCGGCGATCACGATCAATAATACCCGTTGCAGGCTTATTATACTATCGGTATTGGCATCACGGTATCTCCTGAGCATTATATTTCCGCTGTTCTGCATTTTATCCACCAGCACCCGTATACGATCGGTATACAATCTGCCTTCACTGATCTCCACTGCTTTCCTGGCTGCATCAGCTCCTGTTACCTCGTAGTTCAATATCTCTTTGTTCGAAAAGACAATCCTTGCATCAATGAGCGTAAACAGGGAATCGGTAAACGTTTTTTGTGCAGGATGATAGCGTGTCAGTTTTTTCAGTGAGTTCAATCCTTTGTATATCTGATCTTCCTGCTTCTTCCGTTGTTCCAGGAAACTTCGCTGGCCGGTAAGAATATATCCCCTGAACCGGGATTCGTTATCCAATGCCAACTGGAGGGTCTTGGTGGAAGAACCCATTATATCGTGTGTATTCGTGATCCAGATACCGGTCCGGATCACCCGGCTGGTCTCATAAATAGTTATACCCAAAAAAATGATGAGGGAGATCAAAAGCAACTGAATGCCCCTGCTATAATTTCTGGCAGCGGAAAACCTGAATTTCATAGATATGTGGTTCTTGCTAAGCAACCGGGATCATTGTTGGCAGCCTGCGGTAAACTTCCAAAATTGCGTGTTTTCACTCAGTAACGTACGAATAAGGAGTTGTATTGCAGACTGGTTTATTTATATATGTAGACAACCGGGAACGAGCCTGGAAGACGAAGAACAGTTTCCGGAAGCAAGTATAGATCACCTGATCTTTATCTGCATATCCTTCAACCCCTTCTCCTTAAAATATTCAAGTAATTCCTTTGCATCCTCACCACCTTTTGTTGCATGGTGCAGTAAGGTGAACCCATGAGGGCCCTTTCCATTCAACAGCGAAGGATATTTCTCAATGATCGATCGTACAATGGCTGTTTCCCCGAGCATGGTAAGTATATAAATATTCGGCCGGGCACCTTTTTCGATGAGGTACCGGGCGATCTCTTTATTACCCAGGTGACCGGCGCCTTCGATCGCTTCTTCAAAATCGCCGTTGCCCCAGTCGTACCGGCAATACAAAAGATTGGGATACTCAGCCAGCATCTCCTTCACCCTGTCCAGTTTACCATGGCCGGCAATCACAAACTCTTTTACAATATCCGTTTTATATGGCTCCGGATCGGGCGTGCGTGAAAAGGATTGGAAAGGATCAAGCATTAATGCAGTTACCCCTGCAGAACTATTGATAAGAAAGTTTTTGCGGTTCATAACAATGATTTAAATGATGAGACCACTAAAGTAAACCTTCAACTTTAAATAACAGTGCCGCCTGTAATATTGGTAGTGCCCTGTTTTGAACCACATAGGACATAGTACACATAGTAAATACGCAATAATCTATGTGAAACCTATGTTCTCTATTGTGTCTATGTGGTTCAGGTTTGAAATTTTAACTTCATGACTAAAAAAACAACATGACCATTCTGCTTTCTGAATGTAGCACCGCCTGTAAAGTCCAGTAACCGTCCGGCTTTTGGCGTTATTTTACATCGTTCCTGCCATACACAATTATTGCCCTTTATCCCTTTTGTGTTTTTGATACAAAGGGATTTATACATTTTCACACAGCCATTTATTAAAGTATAGCAAAACTACTAGTCATGAAAACAATTTTCCTTTTGCTTACAGCAATGCTGTTTGCCGCAGCACTGCCTGCACAGAACAAACCCGGTAAGATATCGGGTACCATCATCACCCCGGAAAAGAAACCGGTTGAATCAGCCACCATCCAGTTATTAAAGGCCGACAACAAGGCATTGGTTAAAACTGCCATCACCGATAAGGCCGGTAACTTTTCTTTTGAAAAAATTGCTGAAGGAAAATACATCGTTAGTATTTCCGCCATAGGTTTCGCAAAAAAGACGAGTGAACCGATCGAGGTCACTGCTGCCAAACCCGAGGTTGATATGGTATCCGTTGAAGTAAGCAGCCAGCAAAAAGCAATGGAAGGGGTTACCGTAGTGGCTCAAAAACCGTTTATTGAACAAAAGCTCGACCGCACCGTGGTGAATGTGGAAGCATCGCCTTCCAATGCCGGGGCAACTGCACTGGAAGTGCTGGAAAAATCGCCCGGTGTGAGTGTGGACAATGACGGCAACATCAGCCTGAAAGGGAAACAGGGTGTTATCATCATGATGGATGGAAAGCCAACCTATCTTTCCGGGGCCGACCTGGCGAATGTTTTACGCAACCTGCCTGCATCGGCCCTCGACCAGATCGAGATCATGACCAACCCTTCTGCCAAATACGATGCATCAGGCAACTCGGGTGTGATCAATATCAAAACAAAGAAAGGAAAAGTAAAAGGTTCCAACGGAAGCATTACACTCGGCAACACCAGCGGATTATTCACCCGGGATGGAAAAACAGAAATGCTATGGAAACCCACGCTGTCGGTAAACTATAATTACAAAAAGAACAAAGTGAACCTGTTCAGCAATTTCGTGTATAACTACCGCGAAGGAAGAGGCATGCTTGACATCACCAGCCGGTATTATGAATCGGGCAAACAACTCGACAGCATCAACCAGGTGAACACGGCTTTCCGTTTCCGCAACAACAACTATACCCTGAAACTGGGAATGGATTATACCCCCAACAAGAAGAACTCCTTCGGCATTGTGCTCAACGGGTTCCTGTTTGCAGGCCGCCCCACGCCTACCACGCATACCACATTTGCAACGCTGGATGGAAATGTATTCTCCAGGCTCAACTCACATACTGCCA
>DAOLIP010000107.1:0-12313 GCA_035328475.1 Ferruginibacter sp. | reverse complement strand
TTTTATGGTAAATGATAAAATGTGTGTGGGTGTTGAGAAAGAGAGACTGATGGTAAGGCTTGACCCGGAAAGAACGGAAGAAGTGATGGAAAAAGAAGGATGCAAGCCAATGGATTTTACCGGGAAAATTATGAAGGGATATGTTTTTGTTGACGCCGGTATGCTGAATACAAAAACGAAACTGGAATACTGGATGAAACTTGCATTGGAGTATAACAAGCTTGCTAAGTCTTCTAAAAAGAAAAAGAAATGAGAAAAGCGATCCTTGCTGCGGCTGTTATTATATGTGCCGCCGCATTTGTAAAACCTGTTGATAAAACCTTTGAAAAACTATATGCCCTGGAAGGCATCTGGAAAATGACGACCAAACGGGGCGCCATCTGTGAAGAATGGAAGAAGATCAATGATAATTACCTTCAGAGCAGGGGCTATTTTATACGAGGGACTGATACTCTTGTGAACGAACGGGTAGCTTTAACAAACACAAAAGAGGGGGTGTTTTATACACCCACTGTTGAAGACCAGAATAACAAAGAACCCATTGCTTTTAAAATGACCAGCGCCGATAACAACAGGTTCGTTTTTGAAAACCAGCAACACGACTTTCCTAAGCGAATTGTTTACCGGTTTGTTACAGCCGATTCAATTCATGCTTTTATTGATGATGGTACGGAAACAGGCAAGCGTCAAAACTTTTATTATACCAAACAATGAAATACAGCTTAGAAAGATCGTATGAGATACTCGACAGAACGCCGGCTGTTTTGCAGTCGCTGCTATCTGGATTAAGTGATGACTGGATAATGTCCAACGAAGGCCCGGAAACCTTTTCGCCATACGACGTGGTAGGGCATTTGATACATGGCGAAAAAACAGACTGGACAGCCCGTGCAAAAATGATCCTTGAATCTGGCAACACCAAAACCTTTGAACGCTGGAACCGGGTTGCCATGTATGAAGAAAGCCGGGGAAAGACCATGCAGCAGTTGCTGGATGAGTTTGCTGCGATAAGAAAACAGAATATGACCTGGTTTAAGTCGCTCAGCCTTACAGAAACCGACCTGGATAAAACGGGAATGCACCCGGTATTGGGAGAAGTAACCCTTCGTAATCTGCTGGCCACCTGGGTTGCGCATGACCTCACCCATATTGCCCAGGTAACAAGGGTGATGGCCAAACAGTATAAGGAAGAGATGGGGCCCTGGCCCGAGTTCTTCCGGATACTAAGTTTTTAAAGTATCTTTCTTTACCAAAATAACCCGCCATGCTAAGGAAATTCTCTTTTTGGATATGGGGAGCCATCATTACGCAGCTGCTTACGTCTGCCTTTCACTCACTAAGTTTCTTCGCCAAGCAAGAACCCGGAAATGATACAGAAAAACAACTTCTTGACCTGGTGACAAATTATAAGGCAGACCTGGGAATGGGGTTTCACAAAAGTTTTGCCGAACTGTTCACGGCAGTCAGCCTTTGTTTCACCCTGATATGTCTGTTTGGAGCCCTGCTGAACGGGTACCTGCACCGGAAAAAAATCGCAGCAGATACTTGGCGGGGGGTGCTGTTGATTGAGGTCTTTATTTTCGGTGCGATGGCTGCAGCCATGCTGGTCTTTGCATTTGGTCCTCCCATCATCTGTACAGTACTCATTTTTATATTTGTGCTGGGTGCTTATTTTTCTTCAAACAAAAAATGATCATACCATGCAATCAAAAGCTACAACTGTTGACCAGTACCTGTCAGAAGTTCCTGCCGACAGGCAGGCGGCAATGAACAAACTGCGTAAAATAATTGTAAAAAACCTGCCAAAGGGGTTTAAAGAAACGATGGGTTATGGTATGATGGGATATTGTGTGCCACATGCTATTTATCCGGCAGGCTATCATTGCAATCCAAAAGACCCATTACCCTTTGCGGGCATAGCTTCACAAAAAAACAGCATTAACTTTTACCACATGGGTATTTATGCCGATGCCAAACTGCTTAAGTGGTTTACCGATGAATATGCAAAAACCGGTTTAGGCAAACTGGATATGGGTAAAAGCTGCATGCGGTTTAAAAAACCGGAGAGTATACCCTATCAACTGATCGGAGAACTGTGCAGCAAGATCAGCGTGGAGAAATGGATAGAGGTCTATGAGAAAAATATGAAGCCTGCTAAGGCTGTAAAGAAAAAATAATCCCCGTTTTGGCCGGGGATTATTAAAATCAAGTTGAGAATTATTTTTTCCGCTTAAAAGTCCCTTCCATGAACTTCGCTTCTTTGCCATCCGGGCCGGTGCCATACATGATCATCAGGTAGGAGTCGTTATCGATCATGGTCATTTCTTCTCTTATAGCAACATCGTTGCCAGAGACAGGGTCTGTTTGATGACCTTTTAAATTCAATGTCTTTGTCTTTTCATCATAGGTACCGGTGAACTGTGTAATGCCGCTGCTGAAATTATCGATCCAGGTGCTGACGAATAGTTTCTTTGCATTATCATATCCCATGATGCTTTGCCCTTCAAACGGACTGCCCATCATTTTTCCCGTGAATCTTCCCACTTGGTAAAGCCCATTCAAAGTCATACTAACTGTGTTTGTTGCCTTTGTGGTATCTGGCTTTTCGGGGTTCATAAACTCAATTACAGTTGCTTCCCAGGTGCCGTTTAATTTCGCCATCCATTTATGCATGTCGCCGGGTGTTGAAAAGTCCTTCATTATCTTTTTTATGGCAGCGGGGTCCATAGATGGAGCCGCCACTTCTGTTTTTGTTTCGGGTTTGGCTATTGTGGCAGAATCTGTTTTAGCCTTATCGCCCCCTGCTTCGTTGTTACAGGAAAAAAGAAATACAGATGCTGTACAAAGAATTACCGGGATATTTTTCATAAACGATTTTTTTACAAAATACGATTTGAACGGAATTTATGCAACAGAACTTGATGAGTGGCTTATATCCCGGCCTCCTTCAGTACATTTTCAATACGCTCCTCCAGGGATACTGGATCAGTATATCCCCGGGCCACCATCATAAATTTCAATTCGGCCGTTTGTATAAAAACGGTGGGAAAGCCGGTTACCTGAAGTTGTTTGCAGAGGGCAAATTCGTAATAAGCCGCTTCTTTATATTCTTCGCTTTTAAGTTTGAGGTAAAAGGCTTCCGGTTGTATGGAATATTTTTCCAACAGGTGGCGGTAGGCTTCATCATCATCCAGATCACGGCCTTCATAATTCAGTGCATACTGGAGGTCTGTGGCAAAATCCAGTTGCCGCTTCGGGTAGTATTCTTTGAAAATGCATAAGGCAATGGCGGGCTTTTCGCTGTTCATCACCCAATCGCTTTGCTGTGGGTTAAATACATGCCACAAAAAATCCTCTCCGAATTTTATGCCGGTAAGCTCTTCTACCCGTTTATAGGAGCTTTGAATAAAGGGGCCTATTTTTTCAATGGGCATTGTCTCTTCACCGGTCATCATACCGCCGCTCAGTACTTCCACCTCAAGCACATCTTTATATGCCGCTGCAATGCTCTTTATTACGGGGCTGAAGCCATAGCACCAGCCACAGTAAGCGTCGTAACAATAGATAAGGGTAGGTTTCAAAATAAAAAATGATTTGAAGATGAGCAGATTTGAAAATTTGATGATGGAAAACAAATGCATCACCTGATCTCCGGATCGCCAAACGCACGAACTTATTTTAATGCGCCTCCAGCCAATTCACCCCTGATCCTATTTCCGCATCAGTAGGAACTCCGTTTGGTAACGCCAATGCGGTTTGCATACAATCTAAAATGATCGGCTTTATTTTTTCCAGCTCTGATTTATGTGCATCAAAAACCAGTTCATCATGCACCTGCAGCAACATCTTTGATTTGAATTTGTGTTTATTGAACTCGTGGTAGATCTTTATCATGGCCATCTTGATCATATCGGCAGCGCTGCCCTGTATCGGGGAGTTGATGGCATTTCGTTCGGCAAAGGCACGAACGGTAAAGTTAGCGCTGTGTATATCCCGCAGCCAGCGCTTACGCCCCATCAGGGTTTGTACATAATCATTCTCCTGTGCGAAGTGAATGGTATCGTCCATGTATTTCTGAATGTTGGGGAATTGTTTTTTGTAATTGTCAATGATCTCTTTTGCTTCGGTACGGCTGATGCCCAGGTTTTCTGCCAGACCAAATGCGCCCTGCCCGTAAATGATACCGAAGTTCACACTCTTGGCTTTGTAGCGCATTTCTTTGGTAACCTCTTTTTCCGGCACATTAAAGACCTTGGCTGCGGTGGCAGTATGAATGTCTTTACCGGTACGGAATGCTTCACACATATTTGCATCGCCGCTGATGGCGGCTACTATACGGAGTTCAATTTGTGAGTAATCGGCAGAAACAAGGATATGGTCTTTGTCTCTTGGGATAAATGCTTTTCGTATCTCTCTTCCTCTTTCTGTGCGTACCGGAATATTCTGCAGGTTGGGATTATTGCTGCTCAGTCTTCCCGTTACGGCAACCGCCTGTGCGTACGATGTATGCACCCTGCCTGTTTTTTTATTGATCATCAGCGGCAGCGCATCTACATAGGTTGATTTCAGTTTGGTGAATTCACGAAAGGAAAGGATATCGTCTACTATCTTATTCTTGCTTGCCAGCTTCAGCAAAACATCTTCGCCGGTTGCATACTGACCCGTCTTTGTTTTTTTAGCCTTGGGATCGATCTGCATCTTATCGAACAACACTTCGCCCAATTGTTTTGGTGATGCCAGGTTAAAGCGAACACCGGCCTGCTTGTAAACAGATTCTTCCGCCGCCTTTGCTTCTTTCTCCAGCTCCTTTGAATAATTATTTAAAAAGCCTTCATCTATTTTTATGCCTTCAAACTCCATGGCAGTTAACACTTTTACGAGGGGATTGTCCACCTCATAAAAAACCTTCTCCACAGCCTTCTCTTTTAATTTAGGAAGAAAGATGTTTTTCAACTGCAGGGTGATGTCTGCATCTTCTGCCGCATAGTCTTTTATCTTTTCGGGTTCCACATCCCGCATGTTCCCCTGTCCCTTTCCTTTTTTGCCGATCAGTTCTTCAATATGTACGGGCTCGTAGCCCAGGTATTTTTCGCTCAATGCATCCATGCCGTTCTTGCCATCGGGTTCAATAACGAAATGGGCCAGCATGCTGTCGAAAATGTCTCCTGCCAGCTCAAAGCCGTACCATTTCAGGATCAGCATATCGTATTTGATATTATGCCCCACCCAGGTTTTGGAAGTATCGTTGAACAATGGTTGAAAGTTGTTTAATAGTTTAATACAGTCTTCCTGGTTGTTCGGGCAGGGGATATAAAATCCTTCGCCGGGCTTTACCGAAAAACTTAAGCCCACCAGTTCGGCATCATTGGCGTCGATACCGGTTGTTTCGGTATCAAAGCATATTTCAGAGAAACCCGATAGATATTTGATGAGGTCTTTTATTTCTTTATCAGTCTGAACCAGGGAATAATCATGCGGCGTGTTATGGATATTGCCGGTAACAGCGTTAACTGCATCATCTTCTTTTATCTTTACTTCCACCACTTCCGGCGTTTCAATAATATTTCCAAAGAGATCCATTTGTGGCGAGGCTGTTTTGGTTTTAGCTTCTGCGGACCCACTTCCTTTTGCTGCCGGTTCTGAACCTTCGATACCGCCTTCTTCTTCACCAAGTATTCTTTTGCCAAGTGTTTTAAATTCAAGTTCTTCAAACACTTCCCTCAATGCGGGCTTATTCATTTCTTTTATCCGGAAATCCTCTTCATGAAACTCCACGGGCACATTGGTAATGATGGTGGCCAGTTTTTTGCTCATGACAGCCAGCTCTTTACCAGCCCTCACTTTTTCACCGATGGAACCTTTTATCTTATCTGCATTTTCAAGTACGCCTTCCACACTGCCGTATTCCTTAATAAGTTTGGCGGCTGTTTTTTCGCCCACTCCTTTTATGCCCGGGATATTATCCACGGCATCGCCCATTAACCCAAGGATATCAATTACCTGGTTCACATTTTCGATATCCCATTTCTCACAAACCTCTTTTGGGCCAAGTATTTCAAACTTTCCTCCCTGGTAAGGCGGCTTATAGATTTTAATGTTCTCAGAAACCAGTTGACCATAATCTTTATCGGGTGTTACCATGTACACTTCGTATCCTTCTTTCTCTGCTTTCTTTGCCAGTGCGCCAATCACATCATCGGCTTCATATCCATCCAGTGCGATCACGGGAATGTTCAGCGCTTCAATGATGCGTTTAATATCCGGCACAGCCGATAAGATATCTTCCGGTGTCTCCTGGCGGTTGGCTTTGTAATCCGCAAAATCAGTATGACGTTCTGTAGGCGCATGCGTATCAAAACATACAGCCATATGGGTAGGGTTCTGGTTCTTTATCAATTCAAGAATGGTATTGGTAAAACCAAACTGTGCGTTGGTGTTCCGGCCCTTGCTGGTGATACGTGGATTGCGGATGAGGGCGTAATAAGCACGAAAAACCAGGGCGAATGCATCGAGTAAAAATAATTTCTTTGGCATGTAGTAAAAGTAAAACAAATTGGCCCGTTCGTCAACTTCATGCAAAATTTGGTAGAGCCTGGCTTCAAAAGAAGGGATTACCCAAAACGTAAAAAACCGCTCTTTTCAGGAACGGCTTTTTAAGATCAGTAAATTCAAACTAAAACAAAAACTGTTTTTATCATAAGCTGGTTATCTGTAACCGGCCAGCGGAGGAATTTTCGGTATCTTTTAATTGAATGCTTGTATTATTGGCGGTGGAAATATCCCAGTAGCTGTTCAGTTTTTCCAATACGGGGTCCTGGGTATCAAAATTAATGGCGATCTTTTTCTCTATCTCGTCTTCCGACCAGTTGCCGGTTGTGACTTCCCCGTTCTTTTGTGCGGTGATCTTCCCGGAGGGAGAAAAGGTAAGGTTGTAACCGTTGAGCTGACTCGTTTCATCGGCACCGGTGGTAGTGAAAAGATTCACTTTCCATGTTCCTTTAGTTACATGGGGGGTGGCGGCAACCGAATTTGTGTAGTGATTTATACCCGTGCAGGCGGCAAAATAAAGGATAACACTGCACTTAAGGGTGAAAAGCAGAAAGGGTTTTTTCACTGTTTTTAGGATTTTGGGTATTCCTATAACTGAAAAAGCCTACGTAATATTGTGTGCCTTCACAAAAATCAGAACCTTGTCTCTAAATAAACCGGTAACATGGCCCTCCAGGTGGGCCAGTCGTGTTTCCATTCTTCTCCCCAAATATCCAGTTCATAGTTGATTCCTTTGCTGTACAGCAGCCCGGCAAAAGCTCTTGAGGCATTGGGGTCTTCATAGTCGCCGCTTCCGGTAAGAATATGAATATTGGTACTGCGGCGGACCTGTTCCAGTATATTGTGATCGGTTAGGTTCCCCATATAGTGTGTAGGACTGTTGAAATATACCTGCTCGTCCCAAAAACCTTTAGAATATTCAGTGAGGTCATATACGCCGCTCATGGCAATCACCCCATTGATAAGGTCAGGACGTTTTAAGAACAGGTTCATGCTGTGCAGGGCGCCAAAGGATGCGCCGCAGGTGATGATGGGCGTTTCATTTGAACTGCTGTTCTTTATAAAAGGAACCACCTCGTTAAACACATATTCATTGAACTGGTTATGGCGTATTGCTTTGTGCTCACCGGCCATTTCATTGTTCAGCCAGCTTTCATTATTGATGCTGTTGATGGAGTATACTTTCACTTTACCGCCATTTATATAGGGGGCCAGGGTTTCCATCAACTGAAAACGCTCATACTCTAAATAATCTGCGGCGGCAGTAGGTACCAGTAAAAGAGCAAAGCCATAATCGCCATACGTAACGATGGGCATATCTTTTTGCAGGGCCGGGCTGAACCAGGAGTTTAATTCTCTCTTCATAATGTTAGTTGTTTCGCAAAGATGCACAAAGTTTTTTCACAAAGATGCACAACGGAATAATTAATTGATTGTTCTTCTGGCGGAACCTGCTACAGCACGCCTTCCTTGATTTCCGTCCATAGCTCACGGTAACAACTTGCAGCGTAACTGCTGTTGGCAAATTCCATGATGGGGGCTTTGTGTACACCCATTTTTTCTACATCAGACAGGTAAGGGATATAATTCTGGAAGAAACGTTTGTCTTTATATAGTTCATCCATGATCTCGTTATGCAGGTTCTTACGCAGATCGGTCATAGTGAAGAAGCACATCATCTTGCTCATGTCCAGGTCTTTTTCCTTGAAATAATCTTTCACCATAAAATAGGTGCGGATGGACAAAGTGGTCGGGATCACGGGCATCAGTACGATATCGGCTGCATTAAAAATGTTTTCACTCAAGGCGCTGAAACCGGGAGGACAATCAATAAAAACAAAATCGTATTCGCCCTGCAGTTGTTTCAAAATGGACTTAAGGCGGTTTTTGTTCCCCTTCATTTCATCCAGCATGATGTCAAAGCTTTTGCTGGAATTATCGGCAGGGATCACATCCAGCAGTTCAAAATCAGAACTCATGATGGCATTCTCCAGGTCGGCATCTTTGGTAACCAGTTTTTTTATACCGTGCTGGGTCTTTGGTTTCACCTTATAGTAAAAGGAAGAGGAGCCCTGGGGGTCAATGTCCCATAAAAGCGTTTTATAACCGTCGGCGGCGGCCAGGTAAGCAAAGTTTACACAACTGGCGGTTTTGCCTACACCGCCCTTGAGATTGTACAGCGCTATTGTTGTCATATAACCACGATTTAAATAATAAGGGAGAGTTAAGATAGGGAATTATTTCTTCATATCGGCTAAATTCTTCTGCATACGGAACATCTCATCCCGGAGCCTGGCGGCTTCCATAAAATCAAGGTCCTTGGCGGCTTTGGTCATATCTTTCTTGATCTTTGCTATAGCTTTTTCCAGCTGCGGAATGCTGGTATAAACAGCCTGGTCTTCAGCAGCTACGGTCACCAGTTCTTCGTCCGGCGCCAGCGAATAAGGCCTGGATGGATCGTATCCTTTAACATCAAGTACCGAGCCCTGTGCCATGATCTGCTCCTTGCTTTTTTTGATGCTGGTGGGGGTGATATTATGCTCGATATTAAAGGCAACCTGTTTTTCCCGGCGACGATTGGTTTCACCAATGGTCTTCTGCATGCTCTCCGTCATGGTATCGGCATAAAAGATAACCAGGCCGTCTACATTACGGGCTGCACGGCCGGCGGTTTGGGTCAGGCTTTTTTCATTGCGGAGAAAACCTTCTTTATCCGCATCAAGGATCGCTACGAGTGAAACTTCGGGGATGTCTAATCCTTCTCTCAATAGATTTACACCAACAAGTACATCAATGGTGCCGAGACGAAGTTCCCGAAGTATCTCAATTCTTTCCAGGGTATCCACTTCACTGTGTATGTATTTGCTTTTAATGTTGATGCGGTGCAGGTATTTGTCCATCTCTTCGGCCATCCGTTTGGTAAGGGTGGTTACCAATACCCGGTCGCCCCTGGTCACTCTTTTATCAATTTCATCAAGCAGGTCATCTATCTGGTTAACAGAAGGGCGAACTTCGATCGGTGGATCCAGTAAACCTGTTGGCCGCACCACCTGTTCGGTAACAATACCGCCGCATTTTTCCAGTTCATAATCGCCCGGTGTGGCAGAAACAAAGACGGTTTGATTCAGAAGCGATTCAAATTCATTAAAGTTGAGCGGGCGGTTATCCAATGCCGATGGCAAACGGAAGCCATAATCAACCAATACCAGTTTACGGCTGCGGTCGCCGCCATACATGCCGCTTACCTGCGGAATGGTCTGGTGACTTTCATCCACAATGCATAAAAAATCTTTCGGAAAATAATCCAGCAGGCAGAAGGGCCTGGTGCCGGGTTTGCGCCGGTCAAAAAAACGGGAGTAATTTTCTATTCCGTTACAGTATCCCAGTTCCCGTATCATTTCAAGATCGTATTCCACCCGCTCGCTGATGCGTTGCGCTTCAATATATTTTCCGGAATTCTTGTAATATTCAGTTTGTGCGGCACACTCGTCCTGTATCTCGTGGATCACCTGCTGCAATACATCTTTAGGCGCCACATATAAATTTGCCGGGAAGATGGCTGCATTCTCCACGCTGCTGATGCGCTTGCCGCTGCTGAGTTCCAGGGTTTCAATGGTTTCGATCTCGTCGCCGAAAAAACTGATGCGGTAACCGAAATCAACATAAGGCAGGTTGATGTCAATAGTGTCTCCTTTAACACGGAATGTTCCTCTTGTAAAGTCTCCTTCACTGCGGTTGTATAATGAATTAACCAATGAATGTAAAAATCCCTGGCGGGAAATGATCTGTCCTTTCTGAATACGGATGATCCCGTTCTCGTAATCAGTTGGGTTGCCCATTCCATAAATGCAGCTTACACTGGCTACTACAATGATATCCCTTCTTCCGCTTAATAACTGGGCGGTTGCCTGCAGGCGCAGTTTGTCCAGCTCATCATTGATGCTCAGGTCTTTTTCAATATAGGTATTACTTACAGGCATGTACGCCTCGGGCTGGTAATAATCATAGTATGAAACAAAATATCCTACCGCATTCTCGGGAAAGAACTGTTTGAACTCGCCATATAATTGCGCTACCAGGGTTTTGTTATGTGTGATGACCAGGGTGGGTCTTTGTACATTCTGTATCACATTGGCCATGGTGAAGGTCTTACCGCTGCCGGTAACACCCAGCAATGTTTGATACCTCTCTCCCTGCAGAATTCCTTCTGTTAACTGGCGGATGGCATCCGGCTGGTCGCCGGCAGGAGAATAAGGAGAATGAAGCTGAAACGACATAATGAGAACGCAAATTAAGTTTTAAGAACAACAAAGTTGGCTGGCAAAGTTTCAAACTTGAACCACATAGACACAATAGAGAACATAGGTTTCACATAGACTTTGGCGTATTTACTATGTGTCCTATGTCCTATGTGGTTCAAAAAAGCACATTACCACAAAGTTAATGACGACGGCCTTGTAGTAATTTTTCTATATTTTTATGCCCCTAACATTAATCAATCTTACAATGAAGAAAGTTATGTCCATTGCGGTCGTTGCCCTGTTCTCGGCGATCGGTTCTTACGCCCAGCAATCTGCTCCTGAAGTTATACAAGGTAAATTAGTTGCTGTGAGAAAGCCGCAGCTCACAGAAGGAGAAGTGCCTGGTTTTACGCCAAGGGTAACCAGGGATGAGAATGGACTGGTGGGTGTTGTTAAAAAAACGGCCATCATTCATCCTTTTTTTAAAGAAAATCCTCCGCAAACAGACCCGGTATTGCAGGCCAATACAACAGCCAATGGTGTTTCGGCAACAGCTACGGTAGGCACCAATGTCAATGGCATGAACTATACGTCTGTAAATCCATCCGACCCGGTTGTGGCAGCAGGTCCTAACCATGTAATTCAAATGATCAATGCCGGTACGGGTTCATTGATGAAGATATTTAATAAGGATGGCTCCCAGGTGGCTGCCCAATTCAACTTCAGTAATTTAACTGGGGTACAGGGTGCCGGCGATCCCATTATTTTATATGATCAACTGGCAAAACGCTGGCTGCTTACCGAATTTGGTTATACAGGTGGTATTACTTCGTATGTAAACACATTGATACTGGCGGTTTCTGCAGCCGATGATCCGCTGGGAACCTGGTATGTTTATGCATTTGCAGATAACAGTTTTTTTGTTGACTTTCCTAAGTTCGCTATATGGACTGATGCCTATTATGCCACGTCCAATGATTTTAATACAGGAGGCACTTCTTATTTAGGATCTTCTGTGTATGCATTTGACCGTACCAAAATGCTGGTAGGAGATCCGACTGCCACAGCCATTCGTACAAGACTTAATAATGCCGATGGACGTTACTTTTCTATGGCACCCGTAAGCCTCGAAGGAACGACTGCACCGCCTGCGGGGATGAAAGGCAGTTTCATGTATTATACGGATGATGCCTTTACTGCCGATCCGGCAGATGTAGATTCGATCTACATGATCACAATGACGCCTGATTTTGTTACTCCTGTCAATACCGTTATTTCTGCACCGGTACGTTTTGCCACCGCAGCTTTTGATGAGCAGTTATGTACGGCAACCCGTGGCAGGTGTATCGACCAACAGACAAATACCACCACCGACCTGGAAGATCTTGCCGGTCGCCTCAGCAATAAGATCGTTTACCGCAACTTTGGAACCCACCAAGGGATCGTGTTGAATTTTACCGTTGATGCGGATGGTGCAGGCAAGGGAGGAATACGCTGGATGGAATTTAGAAATACCGGTAGCT
>DAOLIP010000106.1:0-12374 GCA_035328475.1 Ferruginibacter sp. | reverse complement strand
GCCGATCCTTTTTCTTTCTTCTTCCCGAATGTTCAGCAGGTGGGTGGTTAACTGCCTCAGTTGTTCGGAAGTTTCCTTCATCGCTTCCTGCGCTTTTTTGCGTTCTGAAATGTCGACCGATAAAATGAACAGCCCTTCCGGATTGGGTTGTATACTTAACTCAAACCAGCTTTTGTTTCCACCAGGGAAAACAAATTCGTATTCAATATGCCGGGATATTTTATCTGCCTTACATTGCTCAAAGATCTCGAATAAGCCGGTGTGTTCAATGCCGGGATAATTTTGCAGCAAGGTGGCGGACTGTATCTGCTCTTTGGAATAGGGCCCTTGTTTGATGGCGGCATCATTAACGTACAGGCAGTTCCAGTTGTAATCGTATATCTGAACGCCTTCCAGCATTTTATCCAGTGTATTGCGGAAACGTTTCTCATTTTTTTCAATTTCAGCTTCTGCTTTTTTTCGTTCGGTGATGTCGGTTGTGGTGCCAACATATCCCACGATGGTGCCTTCCGAATCCCGTTCGGGAATGGCCTGTCCTATTACCCAGGCAATACTGCCATTGGGGCGTACAAAGCGGTATTCGGATACAGAAACTTCTTTTTTACTGGTAGCTTCTTCCCATCCTTTTCGTAAACGTTCCTTATCTTCTTCATGTACTGCATTGAACCAGCCATTGCCCATGGCATCCGCATAGGTCATGCCCGATATCTGGCACCAGCGGGGGTTTACGTAGGTTGTGTTTCCCACTTCATCGGTGTGAAAGATGCCGACCGGGGAAACTTCGGCCAGTGTTTGATAACGGCGTTCACTTTCCAGTACAGCCTGCTCGGCATTTTTCCGCATGGCTTCTTTTTCAAACACTTCCAGGGCAAAGGACACATCACCGGTTGCTTCTTCCAGCAGGGCAATTTCACTCTCATCGAAAAAATTCTTTTTGGGGGCGTAAAATGAAAAAGCGCCGATCACTTTTCCGTATTTGATGATGGGAAGCGCCATGGAAGAACAATATCCCTGGCCCAGCGCCGCTTCTTTCCACGGGATCATTTGCGGATCGCTTTCTATATCGTTGCAGATATGGTATTTACCGTTCCGTATTGCCTGGCCGGTAGGTCCCATACCTTCCGGTATCTCCCGGATGGATATGGGTTTTATTTCTGACAGGTATTCGCTGCCCTGCCCGGCATGAACCATGGGTATTACCTGTTGTGTTCTTTCATCCACCAGCCCGATCCAGGCCATGCTGAATTTGCCCAGTTCTACCGCAATTCGGCAGGCTTCTTTAAAAAGCGTTTCCTGGTCGGTGGTGCGAACGATCATCTGGTTTACCTGGCTGATGAAGAAGTACAGCCGGTTGGCTTTCATGATCTTTTCCTCTGCCCTTTTCCGGTCGGAGATGTCCCGTATAAAAACAGATATGCCTTCGGGAGAAGGATAAACATGATTCTCCTGCCAGAGATCTAGGGGTTCAAAATAATCTTCATTATAAACATACTGCTGCTCATTCATGGCTTTATGAAAAAGAGCATAGGTGGCTGAGCCCACCGCTTCGGGAAATTCTTCCCATACATTTTTCCCGATCAGCGATTCGGGACTTCGTCCTACGAGGTTTCCTACCGCTTTGTTTGCATAGATATAGCACCAGTTTTTATCCAGTGCTATGAAGGCATCGGATATCCGCTCAATTAAAACCCGGTATCTTTCTTCACTTGTCCGCAATTCTTCTTCGGCTTTCTTTCGTTTGGTGATGTCTCTTATGAAGGCGGTAAAAGAAATTTTTCCCAGGTGTGCAATAGGAATAATAGTAAGCTCAACAGGGAATTCATTGCCGGAACTATTTATCGCTGTTATCTCGATCAGTTTGTTCAACACAGGTCCTTCGCCTGTTTTAAAATAATGCGCCATCCCTTTTTGATGGGCTTCCCGGTATTTTACAGGTATGATGGTATCGGTAAGCGGTTTGCCGGTTATTTGTTCTTCTGTCCAGCCAAATGTTTTTTCTGCCTGTGGATTCCATGAAGTAACCAACCCGTTCTCATCAATACTTATGATGGCATCCAGTGCCGAACTCATGATGAGTCTTCTTTTTTCTTCACTGGCTTTTAACGCCACTTCGGCTCGTTTCTTTTCTGTTACATCCCTGAAAAAAACAGATAACCCTCCAGGAGAAGGATAGAAATGATTTTCAAACCATAGGTCCTGTTCAATATGATGCGTTTCCAGGTAAACATATTGCTGTGTTTCCATGGCCTGGTGAAGCGCCTTGTATGAAGGCCGGTCTTCCACTTCCGGAAACACGGTCCAAACCTTTTTACCGATCAGGTCTTCTGGCCGGCGGTTGAATATCTCACCGGCTTTTTTATTTACATACGTGAACAGCCAGTTATTATCGAATGATACAAAAGCATCGGTGATGCGTTCAAACGTGTCGGATAAAACCTGTTTGGATCTTGACAATTCATTTGTACGTTGCTCTACTCTTTCTTCCAGTTCTTCATTCATGTTTGCCAGTGCCGCCGCTGTTCTTCTTTTCTCGGCATACTCGGTGCGTATCCGCTGAACAAAGACACCCAACAGTAACAGGATGCCGATCACTGCCGTACTGAGGATGCCTGTGAGTTCCCTGGCTTTTCTTTCATTTTCTTCTTTGCGTTGTTGAAGCAATAAGTTTTCGGTGTTTCGGATGGAGTCCACTACACGTCTTACCTGTTCTGAGAGCAACCTGCCTTTACCGGTTCGTACAATTTCCATGGCAGCGCCGGCGCCATCCTTGTTGTATGTAAAAATATTATTGTCGGAGAAAGCGATCCGGTTGCTGATATGTACCGAAAGCGAGTCGATCATTTTCTGCTGGGCAAGGTTATCGTTTGTAAGCGATCGTAGTAATTTCAACTCTTCTTCTGTACGTTTTTTTGATCTTTCCACCTGGTCTAAAAACGCCTTTTGCCCGGTAAGCACATAACCCCGGGATCCCGATTCGTTGTCTTTTACAGAAGATAATAAACTTTCGGTGTGAACGAGTACTTCGTTGGTGTGAGCCACTATTCTGGCCGTCTTATCCACCTGCCTTGATTCGAAAATGGAAATGGCCACTACGGTTGCTATTGACAGCAACAGCAAAACAATGGTAGCAACCATTATTTTATCAGTTGTGAGCTTGAGCTTCATAAAAAACTTCTTAATGCGCCAAATAAAACGGGTACAAGCAGATCGTTAATTGAGAGCAGAGTTTTCTAATGCAGCATGCTTATACTGTAAGTTAAGTATAAAAACAGGTACTTCCCAGCGTTACCCTGTATTTTTAAATAGCTGGTTTTGCAGGCGCTCATGCAGCAGGTAATGACTTGCCGGAGGATTGATCAAAGAAAAGGCAGGGGCTCATCAATTCACTCCTTTTTCTTTCATGATACGGTTGAGCCAACGCAGCATGGCAAAAAGGATGAACGTGGCGATCATCAGCAGAATGAAATTGACCCAGAAGAAATTTGCCTTGTTCTCATAACCATCCCAAAGGGTGGCCAGCAGTCCGGATAATTTATTGCCGATGGAAGTGGCCAGAAACCAGCCGCCCATCATGAGTGAAGTGATACGTACCGGGCTCAGTTTTGAAACGATGGAAAGTCCCATCGGGCTCAATAATAATTCGCCGATGGTGATCACGCCGTAGGTGCCCATCAGCCACCACACACTTGCTTTTTCGGCCCCGTTGTTTGAAACATGCACGGCTGCCACCATTACCAGTACCGATAAGGCAGAGAAGAACAAACCAAATGCGATCTTGGTGGCAGTGGATGGTTCTTTGCTTCTTTTTCTTAAAAAAGCAAAGAAGGCCACGATCAGCGGCGTTAAAATAATAACCCAACCCGGGTTAATGGATTGGCTGATGGGAGTGGCCCACAATGTTGCTTTACCACCATCGGCTGGAAGGTCTTTGGATTCTACATTTTTGAAATAAACAGGGTAATTGTATTCCTTAATCACTTTTCCGTCTTTTTTCTGCAGCCTGAACATTCCGTCGTATAATTCAACAGAGTCTTTTTTATACGTAATATCCTTGGCCTGCGACAGGCCCCTGAAAACATCTGCTGTGGTGCCGCTCACCTGCCTGTTGGTATAATTATCCGCCCAAATGGTAAGTGCGGTTCCGTTCTGTTTGAACACGGCCCAAAATAAAACAACGGCTGCAAATATTGCCAGCAGGGCTGCAATGGGGCGCTTCTCCGACTTTTCGGCACGGAAATAAAGCGAAGAATAAAAATAGATAACAGGAAGGCAGGCAAAGATAAATGCATCGGTGCTGTCGGACCCGAAGACATCCCCGGGTATGATCCAGCCAAGTATTCCTGCAATGATCGTAGGGATAAATATGGTTATCACGATCTTTGAAAAAGGCATATCCTCTTTCGTCATTGACTTTCTTATATCGCCCGATGCATAATGTTTGGTACCGAGCATAAATATGATCACGCCCAGGAACATCCCGGTACCGGCTGCCACAAATGCATATTTCCAGCCCCAGATATTGATAATGGCTGCGCTGAAAAAATTACAGATGAAGGCGCCGATATTGATGCCCATATAAAAGATATTGTAGCCTTCGTCTTTTCTTTTTTCAAATTCAGGCGTAGTGTATAAATTACCCAACAGGGTGGATATATTGGGTTTGAAGAAGCCATTGCCAAAGATCACCAGCGCCATGGAGATGTATAATACGGGCAAACTGTGCACCGACATCAGGCAATAACCGGCGCCCATCATCAGCCCGCCGGCTATGATCGATTTCCGATATCCAAAATAGCGGTCGGCCAAAAGGCCCCCCAGGAATGGCGTAAGAAAAACCAATGCGATGAATGTGCCATAGAGATCTGACGCTTCTGTATTGGTCATCGAAAAACCATGTTCTACGTTTTTCAGGTAAAGCAGGAAGATGCCGATCATGAGGTAATACCCAAAACGTTCCCACATTTCGGAAAAAAATAAATAGGGGAGGGCTTTGGGATGTTTGGCCGTTTTACTCATGCTGATCATTTTATGCTGTTAAGGTAAATAAAAAAAGGCGACAAAAAGGTCGCCTTGAACAATTTGAAAAACAGGTTTATTTTTTCATGGCTGTTTTATACAACATCCATCCCATGATTGCAAAGAACAGGACTCCCAGTAAATAATACAGGTTGGTGCCAACACCACTACTTATACTTTCTTCCATGCTTATTGATTTTAACAGTTTCTCACCGCTGTCGCTGCCTACTATAAAAGCGATGACAACCCCGGCAACGGCTCCCCCGGCTACCAATCCTGTTGCAAATAAACTTCCTTTACCAAGTTCATCTTCTTCGGGGCTGGTGGTGATATTTTCCTTTTTCTTTTTGCGGTCAACCAATCCTTTGATGGCACCGCCTATAGCAATTGGTAAAGTAGTTGATAAGGGCAGGTACGCACCTACGGCAAAACTCAACGACCGTACGCCGCATAACTCCATTACTACAGCAACAAAAACACCCACAAAAACATATTGCCAGTCTAAATTGAACGACAGGATACCCTTAATTAAAGTAGCCATCAAAGTGGCTTGCGGGGCAGGATATTTTTCTGTTCCTATTGCATGATTGATCCCCTGGGCGATCATTTCGCTATTGGGTTTATCTAAATATTTTATCGTGATGCCGATAACAATCGAAGAGACAATGGCGCCTATGAATAAAGCAATTTGCTGATTGCGGGGAGTGGCCCCAACAATAAACCCGCTTTTCAGATCCTGTGACGTTGCACCGGCATTGGCTGCAGCAATGCAGATCATTCCGCCAACCACCAGTACCAGGGGCTCATAGGCCTTGCCGGTCCAGCCTACCGCAATAAAGATCAAACTGGTTCCCATTACAGTAGCAATGGTCATACCACTGATCGGGTTATTGGATGAGCCGATCAACCCAACTATCCTGGAAGAGACGGTTACGAATAATGCACCGAATATCAATACCAATAAGCCGATCAATATTTTTTGTAAGATACTGTCGCCCGGCACCTGTGGAAGTATTGCGATCAATGCAACAAGTGCCAGGCTGCCTATGCCGACAATTTTCAAACTCAGGTCCCGTTCAGTTCTTAAAACACTTCCGGCCCCGCCTGAATTATTTTTTATAGAGCTAACACTTCCTTTGATCGACTTTACAATGGTGGGTATTGTTTTAACCAGGGTGATGATGCCTCCTGCGGCAACTGCTCCTGCGCCGATCTGCCGGATAAAAGCATAATAAATAGCCGAAGAATAATCATTAAACGTGTGCGTGGCAGCATTCCATCCGCCCTTGCCTCCGTCTTTTGTAACATCTGCCAGGTATCCCAGCTTTGCCAGTTGAACAGCAATGGTATCGGGTGGCACAATCGAAGATAAAAGCGGGATTAATACCAGCCAGCTTAAAACACCACCGGCAACCAGCACACCCGCTATTCGTGGGCCAATGATATAACCTACGCCTAAGTATTCAGGTGTTATCTCGCCGCTTAGTTTTGCCGAAGGGAAGAATTTATTGGTTTGCTTTGTGAGCCAAAAGGGCGTTTCTGCAATTACGTGTAATACCTTTTGCAAAATGGCATAACTGAAAGCCACACCCAAACCCCAGAAGGCGGTCTTCGCAAAATCACCTCCTTTTTCACCGGCTTTTAAAACATCACCGCAGGCTGTTCCTTCCGGATATGGCAGGGTCTCATGTTCATTTACGATCAATGCCTTTCTAAGGGGCACCATTAATAAGGTACCTAACATGCCACCCACAATGGCCAGGATCAGTATGGTGAGGTAATTAAAATAACTGGCACTATCGGGTGAAGAAAGAAATAAAAATCCTGGTAAGGTAAAGGCTACCCCGGCAGCGATGCTTTCTCCTGCACTGCCGGTTGTTTGAATGATATTGTTTTCAAGGATGGTGGTTTTAAAAAACTTCCTGCCTAATGTGATTGCAATTACTGCGATGGGGATGGAAGCTGACACAGTCAAACCGGCTTTTAAAGCAAGATATACGGTGGCGGCGCCAAATATCACCCCGAATAAACTACCCAACAATATTGATTTTACGGTCAACTCTTTCATGATGGTTTGCGGAGATATAAAAGGCTGGAATGATTTTTTTTCAGGCATAGCAATTGCGTTTTAAAAAGGAAGTTAAATAAAAAAGGCGATACATAAGATGTATCGCCTTTCGTTGAAATAAGTATGTTAAGCAGATCCGGTCTTATCCCGTACGATCTTATCAAGCGATTTCACCCGTAAGAAGATGAGGATACCGCCAAGAATAGCTGCCACCGCAATAATGCCGAAGAATATTCTTTTGTCGGGCATTTTATCCCAGAAGCTGGCCATCACACCTGCTACTTTGCCACCAAGCGATGTTGACAGGAACCATCCTCCCATCATCAGTGCTGTTAATCGTGGCGGAGCAAGTTTGGAAACGAATGACAATCCTATCGGGCTCAAACAGATTTCACTTACAGTAAATATCCCATAGGTGAGGAACAACCACATAGAACTTGCTTTGTGCGTGTAAATGCTTGGCACCGACATTACAGCAAATACCATGACCAAAGCGCTTAATCCTGAAATTACTAAAGCCCAGGCAAATTTACTTGCCGTGCTTACCGGTTTACCTCGTCGGGATCGCCAGGCAAAGAAAGCAATGAGTATGGGTGTAAAGGCAACAATAAAACCCGGGTTGATAGATTGGAAAAGTTCCGTATTACCTACTTTGGCAACACCATTTGCCGGCCAGTTTTCTTTAGGCATATTGGCAAAGTAGGGGTCTGGCCCTGTTGTTTTAATAGCCTTACCCGAATCATCCGTTACAACTCTCATATAACTGTCAAGACTGTCTGTCTGCTGCGGGTTTGTTTCAAGTTTTTGTAAAGCATAAACAGCATCAGACGGGGCCTCCATAAATTCAGGGATAGAGCGGTCGGTATGTGATTCTGCCCAAATAGTAAGCCCGGTGGAGTTTTGGTTATAGATGGTCCAGAATATAACCGATACAGCAAATATAAATAGTAAGGCGCCAATACCCTTTTTGTCCTCCCCGGTTTCTTTTCTCCATAAATTAATATAGAAGGCAATGACCGGGACACATGCAAAAATGAAAGCATCGGCTGAGTCGCTTCCGAAAATATTGCCCGGTATTATCCAGCCAAGTACAGCAAATACAAGCATTGGAAGAAATACCGTACCAAATATTTTGGAAGTAGGAGTGTCGCCGGGCTGCATAGGTTTTTTTACATCATATGCTTTTATATGCTTCAGGTTAATGGCAAGGGCAATCAGGCCAATTATTAAGCCAACGCCTGCTGCAGAAAAGGCAGCCTGCCAGCTGATCCTGTTACGAAGAATGGCGGCTACAAAATTGCAGAAGAAGGCGCCGATATTTATACCCATGTAGAATATGTTATAGGCATTATCCTTCAGTGGCCGCAGGTCTTCCCGGTTATACATATTGCCCAGCAACGTGGAGATATTGGGTTTAAAGAACCCATTGCCGATAATGATAAGCGACATGGCAATATATGCCGTGTACTCGCCCGGCAAAGCAATGGTAAGATAGCCGGCCGCCATGAGTGAACCGCCAATAAAAATTGACTTGATATATCCCAGGTACCTGTCGGCCAGTAATCCCCCGATGAACGGCGTAAGATAAACCAGTGCAATGAAGGTTCCCACTACATCAGCACCTAATGCACGGGGCATTCCCTTTCCGGTATTATTGGTAAGAAAAAGAAACAGGATGCCCACCATCAGGTAATACCCAAATCGTTCCCACATTTCCGTAAAAAACAGAACATAGAGACCCTTGGGGTGTTTTCCCAGTTTTGCTTGATCACTCATAAATAGAAGTTTTTATGTGCTTGTTAGTTGGTTTATCAACCCAAAATAGTGAAATTATATTTAGCAGGGCCAATTTGAACCGGGCTATTTTAAAAGGAGCCGTTGAGACAAACAGCCCCGTTACCAGCCATTTAAAAAATAGTTATTGAAATACGATTGCAGAATTTTAAATTCGCAATCCTAATGTTCAAGCTTATCCAAAATTCAAATCACCGATGAATATCCTTTTAATTGGCTCGGGAGGCCGCGAACATGCCCTTGCATGGAAATTAAACCAAAGTCCCTTGTGCGATAACCTGTTTATTGCACCGGGTAATGCAGGCACGGCTTTATGCGGTACTAACCTCCCTGTTGGCGTTTCCGACTTTGAGCCGCTGGCTGCTGCCTGTAAGCAGCATGCCATAGATATGGTGCTGGTTGGCCCCGAAGAACCATTGGTAAATGGTATTTATGATTATTTCAAAAGCAAACCCGGACTTGATAAAATAAAACTGATAGGGCCATCCAAAGAAGCGGCACAGTTAGAAGGCAGCAAAGCCTTTGCTAAAGCATTCATGAGCAGGCACGGTATACCTACTGCAGCGTATGCCGAATTCAGTGCAGATAATTATATGGAAGGGGTGAACTACATCAAAGCCCATTCATTGCCTATCGTGTTAAAAGCCGATGGACTGGCGGCCGGCAAAGGCGTTCTCATCTGCCAGCATCACCTGGAAGCCATGTCTGAATTTGAACTGATGCTGCACCGGGCAAAATTTGGCGAAGCAGGCAAACGGGTGGTGATAGAAGAATTCTTAAAAGGCATTGAACTAAGCATGTTTGTATTGACCGATGGCGAACATTATATCCTGCTGCCCGAAGCAAAAGACTACAAACGGGTTGGTGCCGGCGATACCGGGCTCAACACCGGGGGTATGGGGGCGGTTAGTCCGCTGCCTTTTGTAGACGATGCCTTCCTGGAAAAAGTAAAGAAACAGATCATTGAACCCACCATTGCCGGGTTAAAGAAAGACAAACTGGAATACAAGGGCTTTATCTTCCTGGGGCTGATGAACGATAACGGCGACCCCAAAGTGATCGAATACAACTGCCGCCTGGGCGACCCCGAAACAGAAGTGGTGATACCAAGGATCAAGAACGACCTGGTGGAAATACTGATCGCTACTTCCGAAAAAAGGCTTCAGCAGGTAAAACTTGAGATAGATGACCGTTCTGCCGCAACCGTGGTTGCAGTAAGCGGCGGCTATCCCGGCGATTACCAGAAAGGCAAAGAGATCAACGGACTGGGAGAAACCTCCATCGATGATACCATGATCTTTCTTGCCGGGGCAAAGAAAGAGGGGGAAAAGATTGTTACAAACGGTGGCCGGGTATTAACGGTCACTTCTTTTGGAGCCAATATCACCGAAGCGGCTGAGCAATCGAACTACATGATGGAGCAACTTTTTTTTGAAGACATGTACTTCCGTCCCGACATCGGCTATGAATTCAAAACAGTAGAACAGTAATTGGTAAAATTTTTATTTCTGCTTACTCAATAAGTTTTCTATACCTGCGTTTTTTACCTGGCCGCTAATTCACAACTTTCTTGTAAATGTTGAAAAATAAGGGGTTTCCAATTGTTATTTCAAATATTTTCCACCAACTTTGCCTCCATTGATTAAAATCCTTTTTCACACACAACAATATGGGCCTTTTTAACTTTTTTACCCAGGAGATTGCGATCGACCTGGGAACCGCCAATACCCTCATAATTCATAACGACGAGATCGTGGTAAATGAGCCCTCCATTGTGGCGCTTGACCGAAATAATCCCAAGAACATTTTGGCCGTGGGTAAAAAAGCCCTGATGATGCATGAAAAGACCCATGAAAGCATCCGCACAGTAAGGCCATTGAAAGACGGGGTGATCGCCGACTTTAACGCCGCCGAACTGATGATCAGGGAAATGATAAAACTGATCTATCCCAAAAAACCATTGTTTGCGCCCAGCTGGCGTATGATGATCTGCATTCCCAGCAGCATTACCGAAGTGGAAAAGCGTGCCGTAAGAGACAGTGCCGAACAGGCCGGGGCAAAAGAAGTTTACTTGATTCACGAACCCATGGCTGCCGCATTAGGTATTGGTATTGATGTGGAAGAGCCTGTTGGAAATATGATTATTGATATTGGTGGCGGTACCACGGGCATCACCGTTATTGCACTGGCAGGTATCGTGTGCGACCAAAGCATACGTATTGCCGGCGATGAATTTACCGCCGATATCATGGAAGCACTTCGCCGTTATCATAGCTTGCTGATCGGTGAACGTACCGCCGAACAGATCAAGATACAGGTGGGCGCTGCCATGAAAGATTTAGAAAATCCGCCAGATGATATACCCGTTAATGGCCGTGACCTGGTTACCGGTATCCCCAAACAGGTAATGGTCAGTTACCAGGAAGTGGCCGAAGCCCTGGATAAAAGTATCTTCAAAATAGAAGAGGCTATTTTAAAAGCGCTGGAAACAACACCGCCCGAACTGGCATCGGATATTTACCGTCGGGGCCTGTACATCACGGGTGGCGGGGCTTTGCTGCGTGGCCTGGACAAAAGACTGAATGCAAAGATCAAACTGCCGGTTCATGTGGCCGACGATCCGTTGAAGAGCGTGGTAAGAGGTACAGGTATTGCCTTGAAGCATTACGACCGGTACCCGTTTGTGATGAGATAGCAGAGAAATTCTAAAGAGCAAATTCTAAATTCTAAAACAATATAGTTTCAAGTTTCCCCGGTTTTAGAATTTAGAATTTTAATATTAAACATTCTACACCCGGTGCGTAATATCTTCCTTTTCATCCGCCGTTATTTTAATCTTCTTTTATTTCTTTGTCTGCAGGGATTCAGTATTTATTTGATTGTTCATTACAGCCGTTACCACAATGCCATTTTCAGCGGCGCCAGCAACCAGGTAACCGGGAAAATAAACCAGCAGTTCAACCGGGTGGAATATTATTTTCAGCTTAAGCGAACCAACGATTCGCTGATAAAGGCCAATGCAACATTGTATAATAAACTGAAAGCCGATTTTGAACTGCCAGATAGTACAACCAGGACATTCATTGATTCGCTGAAGATAGATTCAATAGAAGGATACCGCAAATACAATTATTACCCGGCCAAAGTGGTTTACAATTCGGTGGCGGCACAAAATAATTTCCTGGTGCTTAGCCGGGGCACTGCACAACACGTAAAGACAGGGATGGGCGTTATTGATCCCAACAGCGGAGTAGTGGGTGTGATCACTGATGTAAGTAAAGATTATGCCGTGGTGATGAGCCTCTTGCATAAAGACAGTCGCATCAGCGGTAAATTATTAAAAGGTGGAGAAACGGGAACACTCAGTTGGGATGGAAAAACACCCAACATCATTTCCCTTACCGGCATACCCAAGGGCGCCAAGGTGGCAAAGGGCGATACCATTATTTCCAGCGGCTTCAGCACCAGCATTCCCATTGGAATGATGATCGGCCGG
>DAOLIP010000105.1:0-12443 GCA_035328475.1 Ferruginibacter sp. | reverse complement strand
AGCGATAACACGGGTTGCTTTGAAGTGCATATGGACCCCCGGTATTCTACCAACCTGTATGCCGTGGCTCACCAGCGCATGCGTAAAGGATATACCAGTGTAAGTGGCGGCAATGAAAGCGCTGTTTACAGGAGCCTCGACAGCGGAGCAACCTGGCAAAAGATCATGACGGGTTTGCCATCGGAGAATATCGGGCGGATAGGAATGGCGATATCGCCGGTTAATCCCGATATCTTATACGCCCTTGTTCAGGCCAAAGAAGGAAGTGGACTTTATAAAAGCACCGACCGGGGAATTTCCTGGGCCAAACAAAGCAGTTATAATTCTGCCTACCCGTTCTACATGCAAAAGATCGTTGCCGATCCGAAAGAAGAGAACAGGATCTATAGCATGGACCTGCTGATACAGGTAAGTGAAGACGGTGGTAAAACCTTCAAAGCATTGGGCGAAAAATTCAAGCACGTAGATAATCATGCACTCTGGATCGATCCATCCAATACCAAGCACCTCATCTCCGGAAATGATGGCGGTGTGTATGAATCATGGGACAGGGGTCAATCCTGGGATTTTAAATCTACCATACCCATCACAGAGATATATAAAGTAAGCACCGATAATGCACTTCCTTTTTATAATGTATATATAGGTACACAGGATAACAACAGCCTGGCAGGTCCGTCCCGCACACAGAACTCAAGCGGCATTACCAATTACGACTGGACATTTACACTGGGCGGTGATGGTTTTGAAACACAGGCCGACTGGAAAGATGATAATATCCTATATGCACAATCACAGAACGGGGGATTGGTACGTTATGATAAAAGAAGCGGTGAAGCATTGTTCATCCAGCCGGTTAATATGGTTGACTCCGGTTTCCGGTTCGATTGGGATTCACCCTTGCTGATCTCATCCCATAATAATAAACGGGTTTATTTTGCAGCTAATAAGGTATTCCGAACCAACGACCAGGGCAATTCCTGGGATGTCATCAGTCCCGATCTTACCAGGGGCGTGCCGCAAAAAATGCAAAAGCTGATGGATCGAAGCTGGAGTATTGATGAACTGGCCAGCAAAGGCTCAATGGCCAATATCACTACCCTGGCAGAATCGCCGCTTGATGAAAATATTTTGTTTGCAGGTACGGGCGACGGGGTAATTCAGTTCACTGCAAATGGGGGCAGAACATGGACAAGGGCGTCCACGCTTCCGGGCATAACAGAATTCACCCGTATACATCATATCATTGCTTCCCGTTTTGATAAACAGGTTGCTTATGCCGCCTGCCAGGCGTTTAATTATGGTGATTATAACCCCTATCTTTTAAAAACAACCGATGGCGGCAGAACCTGGTACTCGCTCAGTGCAAACCTTCCCGAAAAGGGAAGTACCTTTTCTATAGCAGAAGATCATCTTAAATCCGGTCTGCTGTTTGTGGGTACACAGTTCGGTTTATTCTTTACGGTTGATGGCGGCAAAGAATGGATAAAATTCAGCAATGGATTGCCCACGGCCACTTATATGGATATTGAGATACAGAAAAGAGAGAACGACCTCGTTGTCTCTACATTTGGTAGAGGTGTTTATATCTTAGATGATTATTCGCCCCTTAGAGATCTTACCAAAGAAACGATCCAGAAACCGGCGTTCATCTTCCCGGTTAAAGATGCATTGATGTTTGTAGAGGCAAACCCGTTTGGTTTCCGCGGAAAAGGATTTATGGGAGCCGGTTTTTACACAGCCCCTAACCCGGAACCGGCAGCCTGCTTTACCTATTTTATTAAGGAGGATGTAAAAACATTGAAACAGAAAAGACGGGATTTAGAAAAAGAAAAGCAAAAGAAAGGAGAAGAGGTTGAATATCCTGCCTATGATGTGTTAAAGAAGGAAGCCGACCAGGAAGATCCGTACCTTCTTTTTATTGTTACCGATGAACAGGGCAATACGGTCCGTAAAATAAAAACGGCAGTAACAAAAGGAATGAACCGGGTATACTGGGATATGCGTTACCTGCCTTTTAACCCGGTGAGTTTTACGCCTTTCGACGACAGTTATGCATGGAACGAACCCGATAAAGGATATATGGTGGTACCCGGTATCTATAAAGTTTCGTTACAGAAATTTGAAGACGGGAAATTTACAGAGATGGTGGCGCCGGTGACATTCAATTGTGTGGCGCTGAATAACAGTTCCCTGCCCGCAGCAGATAAGGCTGCATTAAATGAATTCAATAAAAAACTGGCTGAACTCACCCGGGCAGTGAGCGGGGCAGATGAATACCGCAACGAACTGGTAAAAAAGATACCTTACCTGAAACGGGCGGTACTGGATGCATCCAATGTACCTGCAGCTGTTTACGAACAGGTATCGGCCATTCAGAAAAAACTTACCGATATAAATAAGCAGATGAACGGCGATGGCCTTAGGGCAAGGTATGAAGCAACGGTCCCCATTTCCCTGAAGGGCAGGGTAGACATGATCACGGGTGCATTGTGGAGTACTACTTCAGCGCCAACAGAAACTTTCCGTTCGTCTTACAATATTGCAGCAGATGGGTTTGAGGCCATACTCAATTCCCTGCGGGCTGTTACTGATGATATCAAACAGGTAGAAGTATTGCTGGAGAAATATAAAGCACCTTATACGCCCGGCCGGCTGCCAGACTGGAAGAAGCACTAGGCAAATAAAAATAAATTTGGTTACACTAAATATATTAGTATATTTGTGCTAATCAAATTAGTTGTACTATGTCAATCGCCGGACAAAACCTCAAATACCTTCGCAAACTACGTGGATGGACCCAGGAAGAGTTTGCCAACAAACTACGTATCAAACGCTCATTAGTGGGGGCCTACGAGGAAGAAAGAGCCGATCCCAGGCTTGATGTGCTGGAAATAGTAGCTGATATGTTCAAATTGACCCTGGATGAATTGTTGCTGAAAGACCTGAGTAATAATACCGGTAATTACCTGGCAAAGCGAAGGCAGATGAAAATGATGAGTGCGGACCGTAACGTCATTCATTTCGTTCCGGTAAAAGCAGCGGCTGGTTACCTGGCAAACTATGCCGATAGTGAATTCATTGATGAACTGAACACCTTTACCCTGCCCATGCTCTCGGGTGGCAATTACCGGGCTTTTGAAATAATCGGCGACAGTATGTTGCCCACGCCCAGCGGCAGCATCATTGTTTGTGAAAAAGTGGAGGATATGGCCGATGTGAAGAACAGCCAGGCATATATAGTAGTAAGCCGCAGCGAAGGGATCGTTTATAAACGGATCGAAAAAAACAGCCGTGCAAAAAATAAACTCACACTGGTAAGTGATAACCCGCAATACCAGCCTTACCAGGTTAATGCCGAAGACGTTGCAGAACTCTGGCAGGCACAGATGGTGATCAGCAAGGTAAGCACACAACAAAGATGGGATATGAATTCACTTGCCAGTATGGTGAATAACCTGCAGAACCAGGTAAGTTCATTAAAAAAGAAAATGAATTAATAGAAGCCCGGTTTTGAAGAGCCGTGCAAGTAATGAGGAGAGAGGAAAGTGATGAACATGCAGGAATAATTTAGATAAAGTAACAACAGGCAGGAAATGAACGCTAAAGAACTATTGATACTGAATTTTGAAGAGGTGAGGCGGAGAAGTATTAAGATATGGAAAGGGATCTCAGAAGAAAACCTGTACTGGAAACCCGATCCGGATGCCATGAGTTGTTTTGAAATGATCCGGCATGTGCTCGAGTCGGAGAATGTTTATCATCATATCATTTTACACCGGGGCGAGCTGGGTGATTATGAAAGCCCGCTGGCAAAAAATCCGTACACTACTGTAGACGATGAACTTAAGAATGCCCAGCCTTACCGGGAGAAATTTCTGAAGATGGTGCATTCCTTTTCGCTTAAAGAACTGGAAGAAATATATATCACCCGCAAAGAAAAGAAGCAACACCGCAGACTGGGGGATTATTTATTGCGGATGGCTTACCATGAGAGTGTGCATGCGGGCCAGTTGCTGGATTATTTACGCACATTAAAATCACCAAGGCCCAATGTATGGGATTAACTTTTACCTTTAGCTTTTTACCAGATACATCGATTAACAATTAAAAACACAGTTATGATTAAGCTTCAGATCATCGGCAATCTTGGAAAAGACTGCATCGTAAAAGAGGTCAACGGAAAAAATGTAATTAATTTCAGTGTGGCTCACACCGAACGTTTTAAAGACGCACAGGGCAACCAGAAAGAAAGGACTACCTGGGTAGAATGCGCTTACTGGACGGACCGTACAGGTATTTCACCTTACCTCACAAAAGGCAGAACAGTTTATGCAGAGGGTACACCGGAAGCAGATGCCTATACCAATAAAGAGGGGCAGGCAGCTGCAACTTTGCGCATGCGTGTGCAAACAGTTCAGTTACTTGGCGGTAATGTAGAAGGACAAGGGGCTAACTCCGGTAATGTTACAAATGCAGGAATGGGTTCATCACCTGTTGTGAAAACACAGCCGGCAGTTGCATCAGCACCCGAAGACGACCTGCCATTCTGAGTTACGCCGGTTAGAAATAAATGAAGCCCCTTTATGGGGCTTTTTTGTTGGTATGATTTTTTTCAATTAGTCATATCTTGTGCAAAACGATTGACGTGAAAAATAAAGTAAAATTTACCTGCACTCTTTTTCTCTTTTTCCTGCTGAGCCTGCCGAACCATCATCTCTTAGCCCAAAAAAACTATACGCAATATGTTGATCCCCTGATCGGCACGGGTGGGCACGGACATACTTATCCCGGCGCTGTGCTGCCACATGGCATGGTGCAACTGAGCCCCGACACCCGGCTGGAAGGCTGGGATGGCTGCAGCGGTTATCATTATTCGGATAATTATATCTATGGTTTCACACATACTCATCTGAGCGGAACTGGCTGCAGTGATTATGGCGATATTTTATTGATGCCGATGAATGGCGATCCGTCACCGGATAATAAAGTTTATGGGTCAAAATTCTCTCACAGTAATGAAAAGGCTGTAGCTGGTTTTTATTCGGTTAAGTTAGACGACGATAATATCCTTGCGGAACTTACCACTACCACCCGGGTTGGGTTTCATAAATACAGTTTTACTTCAGCTGGTAATGCCAACATCATTCTCGACCTGAAGCACCGGGACGAAGTATTGGAATCGTCCATAAAGATTCTGAACGATCACTCCATCGCCGGGCTACGTCGAAGCAAAGCATGGGCCGATAACCAGTATGTTTATTTTGTGATAGAATTTTCAAGCCCGTTCACTAAGTATGGCACCTGGGAGAATGATGTTCTTTCAAAAGGAACAAAGGACGTATCCGGGAAAAACCTGAAAGCATTTTTTCAGTTTGACGGCAAAACGGTAATGGCGAAGGTTGCCATCTCGGGGGTGAGTATAGAAGGCGCTCAAAAAAACCTGCAAGCAGAATTACCCGGCTGGGATTTTGAAAAAATAAAAACTGATGCCACAAAGCAATGGGATAGGGAATTAAGCAAAATAGATGTGGCTGGTTCCGATAAAAAACAACTCCGTACTTTTTATACCGCATTATATCATACCATGGTGGTGCCCAATATCAATATGGATGTAGATGGGCAGTACCGCGGAAGAGACAGTAAGATCCATACAGCGCAGGGATTCACCAATTATTCCGTTTTTTCGCTTTGGGATACCTACCGGGGAGCCCACCCGCTGTATACCATCATTGATCAGAAAAGAACGATCGATTATATAAAATCATTCCTGGCCCAGTATAAAGAAGGAGGCCGGTTACCGGTTTGGGAATTGAGCGGCTGCGAAACGGATTGCATGATCGGCTACCACAGCGTGCCGGTCATAGTCGACGCCTATATGAAAGGGCTTAACCAGTTTGATACAAAACTGGCATTGGAAGCAATGAAAAAAAGCGCTACCTGGAACCACCTGGGGTTAACTGCCCTCATGGATCACGGCCTGCTGGAAATGGATGATGAACACGAAAGTGTGAGCAAAACGCTGGAGTATGCCTACGACGACTGGTGTATTGCACAGTTTGCGAAAAGCCTGGGTTCGCAACAGGATTATATTAATTACATACGCAGGGCGCAGTCTTATAAGAACCTGTTCAATTTACAAACCGGTTTTATGCGGCCACGAAAGAACGGCGGCTGGCTTTCGCCATTTGATCCGCGGGAAGTGAATAATAATTTCACCGAGGCAAACAGCTGGCAGTATTCCTTTTACATGCCGCAGGATGTGATGGGCTATATTGATTTGATAGGTGGAAGAAAATACATGGAGGAAAAGCTGGACGAACTGTTTACGGAGAATTCACAAACAACCGGAAGGCAGCAAAGCGATATCACCGGGCTCATTGGCCAGTATGCACACGGTAACGAACCCAGTCACCATATTGCTTACCTGTACAACTTTACCGGCGCCGCACATAAAACACAGGCCATGGTTCACCGCATCATGAATGAAATGTACCACGATGCACCCGACGGTCTTGCCGGTAATGAAGACTGCGGACAGATGAGCGCCTGGTATGTATTGAGTGCTTTAGGATTCTATCCTGTTACGCCGGGCACTACTGATTTTATCATCGGTACTCCTTTATTTCCATCTGCAACCATTCGCCTGGAAAACGGAAAATTATTTACTGTAACAGCAAAAGATATCAATGCCGGTAATTATTATATACAGTCTGCTTCAATGAACAATGCACCGCATAACAGATCTTACCTTTCCTACTTTGATATTATAAAAGGCAGTCGCCTCAATTTTGTAATGGGAGCAAAACCGTCCGCCTTTGGAAAAACAGGGATGCCTGTTACTGCAATAAATGATAACCTGATCGTGCTGAACCCTACCATTGATGGTGGCCAGATGTCATTCACCGGAACAAAAAAAGTGAATATATACGCTCACCAGGCCGAAGTGAGTTATTATTATACCACCGATGGGTCATTGCCCAATGCTTCTTCTAAAAAATATACGGGGGAATTATATTTTGATACTTCCGTTACCATTAAAGCCATTGCCATTAATAAGAACGGCGAAGCCAGTTATGTTACCACGGCCCGGTTCATGAAAAGGCCCAATAACTGGACCATAAAGCTGAATACACAATTTGAACAGCAGTACGATGGAGGCGGAGCGTTTGGACTGATCGATGGGCTCAGCGGAAGCAGCAACTGGCGCAAGGGCAACTGGCAGGGTTATCAAAAAACAGAGATGGATGCAGAGATCAATATGCAGGAAGTAAAAACCATTTCAACGGTTACTGCTGGTTTTTTGCAGGATGTAGGCGCATGGATCGTGGTGCCAAAACAATTTGTTGTTGAAGTGTCCATTGATGGTAATCAATTCACTAAAGTATACAGCGGTGAAAACTTTTTGGCAATAGATGACAGAAAAGTTCAGGTAAAGAATGTAGAAGCATCTTTTACTCCTGTGGCGGCAAGATACGTGCGGGTAAGAGCGATCCAGTATGGAAAACTTCCATCCTGGCACGAAGGGGCAGGTGGGGATACGCATATCTTTGTTGATGAGATCAGCATTAAATGATAGAAATAAAAAAACCGTCTGCCAACTGGCGGACGGTTTTTTTATTATTCAGATATTTAATCTTTTTACTTGCCCGGATTCCGGAGCTTACTGTGATTCTTGCTATACAGGAAGTAAACGATCAATCCTACAGCCATCCATCCGAATGCAACCTTTAATGTTTGTGCATCCAGGCCTACGATCATGGCCGTACAAATAATCACGCCCAATGCAGATACTACCGGGTAGATCGGTGTTTTGAACGGACGGGGGATATTGGGTTCTTTAACCCGCAATATCCACACACCGGCACTTACCAGTACAAAGGCAAACAGCGTTCCGAATGAAGTAAGGTCGCCGGCAACATTGCCCGGTACAAAGGCGGCAAATAATCCTACAAAAATGAACAGGATCCAGTTTGCCTTGTAAGGAGTTCTGTATTTAGGATGCAGTTCGCCAAATGCTTTGGGGATCAGTCCGTCATTGCTCATGGTATAGAATATACGGCTTTGTCCCATCAGCATCACCAGTATCACCGAAGAGAAACCGGCAAGGATCGCCACCGTTACTGCAGTAGCAAGCCATCCATAGCCTGTCATATAGGTGGAGATGGCATAGGCAACAGAAGCTTCACGGCCTTTTTCCGGATCAACAAAATCTTTCCAGTTGGCTACACCTGTGAGCACATGTCCGAAAAGAATATAAAGCACGGTACATATCACCAAGGAACCAAGGATTCCGATCGGCATATCTCTTTTTGGATTCTTTGCTTCCTGGGCTGCAGTACTTACCGCATCAAAACCAATGAAGGCAAAGAATACAATGGCAGCTCCGCCAAGCACACCACCCCAGCCATGTTTATTCCATCCACTGTAATCGGCAATCACCTTTCCGGCACTGTCTGTTACAGGAGGCGTGTTTTCAGGAATTAAATACGGCGTATGGTTTCCGCTTTTAATGAACTGCCAGCCAATGAAGATAAACAGTATAACAATGGCCACTTTAATGAATACAATGATCATGTTTACAATGGCCGACTCCTGTGATCCTTTTATCAGCAGCAATGTAAGCAACAGAAGAATGACAAGGGCTGGAGCATTCATGATCCCGGAGTGGTGTACACCGGCCGTATCGGTAAAACTTTCAAAAGGCGAATGACACCATTCATAGGGTATTCCCCCGTCGAAGAGTTTATTCAGGTATTCGCTCCATGCAATGGAAACGGTAGCGGCACCCAATGCATATTCCATGATCAATGCCCACCCGATTATCCATGCTACCAATTCTCCCATAGTAGTGTAGCTGTACGCATAAGCGCTTCCTGCAATGGGGATCATGGCTGCAAATTCTGCATAACACAATCCTGCAAAAGCACAACCTACGGCTGCAACAACAAAGGATAAAGTAACACCGGGACCCGCAGCCTGGCCGGCAGCAGCAGCAGTTCTTACGAAGAGACCTGCGCCTATGATAGCTCCAATGCCGAGCGCAATCAGGTTGGCAGCACCTAGTGTGCGCTTAAGACCGCCTTCGCCGCCTTCCACCTGGGCCAGCATCTGGCTCAATGGTTTTTTTACAAATAAACTCATACAAGTAGTTGGTTTTATGAAAAATAGATTGGAAAAATAAGCAATTAATCATTAAAAATACCACCAGTTGTACTTTTTTATACCCCTCCCCTGATTAACAGCTTTTAGCATTATATTGCGTTACTAAACAGATTGCTATGGAAATAACCCAGCAGCCAACAAAAAAGAGCAGGCTTACACTTTATATTCTTATTGCGATGTTCTTGGGTATTCTGGCGGGTTATTATGTACACGAAAACTATGAGGCCGGTACGGTAAAGACTTTTTCCGATAACATTAAGCTCCTCACTACCATCTTTCTCCGCATGGTGCAGATGATCATTGCACCCATTGTATTTGCCACGCTGGTGGTGGGCATTGCCAAACTGGGCGATATGAAAACCGTGGGCCGGGTAGGAGGCAAGGCCATGCTCTGGTTCATTTCTGCATCGCTCATCTCTTTATCGCTTGGTTTGATATTGGTGAATATCTTTAAACCGGGAGTAGGCGTGGATATTCATAACACCGATATGGATGCGGTTAAAGACCTGATGGAGAAATCAAAGGGATTCTCGTTATCCAAATTTGTTGAACATGTGGTGCCACGCAGCGTGATAGAGGCCATGGCCACCAACGAGATACTTCAATTGGTGGTGTTCTCCGTTTTCTTCGGCATTGCATTAACTGCCATTGGTAAAAAGGGAGAACCTGTTATTAATGCACTGGATGCCATCGCACATGTTGTTTTAAAAATGGTCACCTATGTAATGTACCTGGCGCCGCTGGGCGTATTTGGCGCCATGGCCGCTGCCATTGCAAAGAATGGACTGGGCATACTGGTTACATTCGGAAAATATGTTGGAGAATTTTATTTGGGGCTGGTCATTCTTTGGGCTTTATTACTTTTTGTTGGATACCTGTTCTTAAAGAACAGACTTCCTGTTTTGTTAAGGCGTATTGCTTCTCCCATGTCGATTGCATTCAGCACAGCAAGCAGCGAAGCGGTGTATCCAAAATTAGTAGAGGAGATGGAACGCTTTGGCTGCAATAATAAAATTGTAAGTTTTGTTTTACCACTGGGTTATTCGTTCAATTTAGACGGAAGTATGATGTACATGACCTTTGCCAGCATGTTCATTGCACAGGCATTCAATATCACTTCCATTACCGGTGATGTGTGGCAGCAGGTTATCATGCTGCTGGTTTTTTTGGTAACCAGCAAGGGCATCGCCGGCGTACCGAGGGCTTCGCTGGTTGTTGTGCTGGCTACAGGCGCCATGTTTGGCTTGCCACCGGAAGGGGTTGGGCTTATCCTGGCTATTGACGTGTTCTGCGATATGGGCAGAACCATGACCAATGTACTGGGTAATGCGCTGGCCACCGCCGCAGTAAGTAAATGGGAAGGACAACTGGAACATTCGTAACCTTTATCATAATTAATATAAATGCCTGATTTCTTACTCCTGGATTTTCACTGGACACAGTTGTTGCAGCCGCAATGGTATATTGAGAACGGCGGACTCTGGTTATTGCTCATCGTGGTATTTGCTGAAACGGGATTGTTTGCCGGCTTCTTTTTCCCCGGCGATTCCCTGTTGTTTGTAGCCGGCATCTATGCACACGAAATAAAAACAGAAGGGGGCATTATAGAACCCGGTCTCGGTTACCAGGTTATGAAATACTTTGGCCTTGATGCGTTTCAATACTCCTACTGGTTCGACCTTTTCATCCTCGTCGCCTTCATCTCCCTTGCCGGAATTTTAGGCAATACGCTGGGGTATTGGACGGGAAAAAGATTCGGGCACCGGATGTATCAATGGAAGGACAGGTGGTTATTCAAAAAAAGGTATTTACACGAAGCACATGATTTTTATGAGAAACATGGAGGCGGCGCCATCGTGGCTGCCCGCTTTATCCCGATCATCAGAACCTTTGCTCCTATCATAGCGGGTATCGTGGAAATGGATAAAAAGAAATTCCACTTTTTTAATATCATCGGGTGTATCGCATGGGTAACCAGTATGATCCTAGGTGGTTTCTTCCTGCAGAAATGGATACTATCGCAATTCGGTTTCGATCTCAAGGAACACCTCGAAGTGATCGTACTGGGGATTGTCCTCGTAACAACCGCCCCGCTTTTAATAAAATTATTTTTTGGCAAGAAGAAAAAGCCGGCCGATGACCCTTCAAAAAAATAACCAGTCTGTTTTCAGTATTGCCGTGCTGGTGGCTGCATTGGGCTATTTCGTGGATATATACGACCTGTTGTTGTTCAGCATCACCCGTGTACCCAGTCTTAAATCGATTGGATTGTCTGATGCACAAATTCTTACAGAAGGAGAGAGCATCATCATGTGGCAGATGGGCGGGTTGCTTATCGGCGGTATCATTTGGGGCATTATGGGCGATAAGAAAGGAAGATTAAGTGTTCTGTTTGGCTCTATCATTTTATATTCCCTTGCCAATATTGCCAATGGCTTTATACAAACAGCCGACCAGTTCAAGATCGTTCGCTTTATTGCGGGCATTGGTTTGGCTGGAGAGTTGGGCGCAGGCATTACATTAGTATCTGAACTTACTCCAAAAAATAAAAGAGGTATTGCCACTTCTTTAGTAGCTGGTATCGGCCTCACAGGCGCCGTAGTTGCATTCATCATGAAGGAAAATTTTGACTGGCGCACCTGTTATTTCATTGGCGGCGGGCTGGGACTCGCATTATTATTACTTCGCATTTCTGTTTTTGAGTCAGGAATGTTTCATGAGGTGAAAAAAATGGAAGTAGAGCGTGGTAATTTCTTTATGCTGTTCAATACAAAAGAAAGGCTTCGGAAATACCTGTGCAGTATCCTTCTTGGATTGCCTACCTGGTTTGTGATCGGAGTGCTGGTAACTTTTTCCAGTGAGTTTGGTAAACAAATGGGTATCGAAGAAAAGATCGATCCAGGCAAGGCGATCATGTATGCATATGCCGCCATCTCTATCGGAGATATACTCATTGGGTTTATAAGCCAGTGGTTTAAAAGCAGGAAAAAGGCGCTGTATCTCTTCTACCTTATCACGGCTGTATTTATGGGGATGTTCTTCACAACCCAATGGAACGGAACCGCTGCAAAAATGTACTGGATATGTGCCGGGCTTGGTTTTGGAACAGGCTTCTGGGCCATATTTGTAACGATGGGAGCCGAACAGTTTGGCACCAACATAAGAGCCACCGCAGCTACCACCATTCCAAACATGGTAAGGGGGATGCTTACTGTAATGATCATTCCGTTGTTTAAATTATTCCGCGGAATGACCGACTATGTGACCGGCGGCTGGAT
>DAOLIP010000104.1:0-12652 GCA_035328475.1 Ferruginibacter sp. | reverse complement strand
ATCGCCATACGTGTTTCCCTTCCATACGAGTAAATGGAAGAAGGGTTACCAAACTTCTCTGTTAAATAAGGCATCATGGTTTCCAGCACCTGCGGATCAAGTGCGGTGGTGGCGGCGTTGTCGAAATAAATGCGATTCATGTTGTTTGACGTTTGAAGTTTGTGGTTTGAGGTTGGGTGAATGATGATTGAAAAGCGCTTATTAATATTTTACTCTTTTCAACCGCAAACCACAAACTTCAAACCTGCTAACCGATCTTACATCATCTGCCCGATATCCTGCATCAGTCTTCGGGCAATATTATCGGCAGTAGTTTCAAAATTACTTTCGGCATAGATACGAATGATAGGTTCGGTATTGCTGGTACGCAGGTGTACCCAGTCATTATCGAACTCTATCTTCAATCCGTCCTCCGAATTTATGGGTTGATTCTTATACTTTTCTTTTATCTTTTTGAAAATGTCTTTTACATTGATGCCGTTCTCCAGCGTGATCTTGTTCTTGCTGATGAAATAGTCGGGATATGTATTCCGTAACTGCTTGATGCTTTTTTTACTTTGTGCAAGATGCGTTAAGAAAAGCGCAATGCCGATCAGGGCATCCCGTCCATAGTGCAGGTCGGGCACAATGATGCCGCCGTTTCCTTCACCGCCAATCACGGCATTTACTTCCTTCATGCGGTTAACCACGTTCACTTCGCCCACCATGCTGGGAAAATATTCACCGCCGTGTTTCAGCGTAACATCTTTCAACGCCCTGGTGGATGACATATTGGAAACGGTGTTCCCTTTTCTTTTACTCAATACATAATCGGCTACAGCCACCAGGGTATATTCTTCACCAAACATGCTGCCGTCTTCACAAACAAAGCAAAGCCGGTCCACATCCGGGTCAACCGCAATACCCAAATGAGCATTGTGCTTAACCACTTCATTGCTCAGGTCGGTCAAATGCTCGGGCAATGGCTCGGGGTTATGGGCAAAGTTGCCGGTCACTTCCCCATTCAGTACGATCACATCGGTAACACCCAATGCTTTCAGCATAGCCGGAACAGCAATGGCACCGGTGCTGTTCACTGCATCCACCACCACTTTAAAATTCTGTTTTTTTATCAGCCCGGCATCTACCAGTTCGTAACCAGCCACCGCATCAATATGTTTTTTTAACAGGCTTTCGTCTTTTGTGTAAACGCCGAGTTTATCAACGTTGGCAAATTTGAAATCTTCTTTCTCGGCCGATTTCAATATTAACTTTCCTTCATCGCCGCTTATGAATTCTCCTTTGCTGTTCAGCAGTTTTAAGGCGTTCCATTCTTTGGGATTATGACTGGCAGTGAGGATGATGCCGCCAGCTGCATTTTCAAATTTCACAGCCATTTCTACGGTTGGGGTAGTGCTCAGTCCCAGGTCAACCACATCAAGTCCCAGTGCGATGAGGGTGTTTATTACCAGGCTGCTCACCATTTCGCCACTCATGCGGCCATCACGGCCTATTACCACCTTGGTATTGCTGCTTTGCTGTAAAAGCCAGCTTCCGTATGCCGCTGCAAACTTCACAATATCAACCGGGGTAAGGTTATCGCTGGTTGCTCCGCCAATGGTTCCTCTGATGCCCGAAATACTCTTTATCAATGCCATTCCAATTCCAATTTAGGGAGGGCAAAGATAAGGAAGTTTAGAGTTTAGGGGTTTAGGTAATGAGGCTCTAAATACTAAACCCCTAAACTCTAAACAGTATTCCTTTAACTTTGCCCCTATGCAACAGACCTGGTTCAAAGACTGGTTCAATTCCCCTTACTACCACATGCTCTACTTTAACAGGGATGACCGGGAAGCCGCCGCTTTTATCGACAAGCTTATTAATTACCTGAAACCACCGCCTGCAAGCAGGATGCTGGACGTTGCCTGCGGCAAAGGAAGGCACTCGGTTCAACTGTCCGGAAAAGGATTTGATGTAACGGGTATTGACCTGAGCGATGACAGCATCAATGAAGCCTTGCAATCGGAAAGCGAAACATTGCATTTTTATAAGCACGACATGCGCCTGCCCTTCTGGATAAATTATTTTGATTACGCCTTTAATTTTTTTACCAGCTTTGGTTACTTCAGAACAAGACGTGAACACGACGATGCCATCCGTACCATTGCGCAGGCTATTAAAACGAACGGCATTTTTGTAATGGACTTTCTGAATGTGCATTATGCCGAAGACCACCTCGTTCATCAGACTGAAAAAGAAATTGACGGTATCAACTTCATCATTACCAAGTGGTACGATGAAACTCATTTTTACAAGAAGATCATTGTAGAAGATGAAAGCAAAGCCGAGCCGCTTATCTATACCGAAAAGGTTGCTAAATTCTCCCTGGGTGATTTTACGGAAATGTTTGCCTACCAGGGACTGCAGATACAGGAAGTGTTTGGCGATTATTCTTTCTCCAACTACGATGTAAAAAAATCACCGCGTATGGTGATGATCGCAAAAAAGATCAAAGCCAGGGAAGGCTGATCTTACCGAAAAGACGCGGAGGCGCTGAGAAAAAACTATGTTTTTTCACTTTGTGACCTGGTGTTTTTGTGGCTATTTGTTTTTATTGTTCAGCAACATCCACCTGGATGTTTCATAAAGAGCAGAAGTAAGTTGTGATAATTTTTTCTTCACAGAATCCTGTTGCTGTGGGGTTAATAAAGGAGCATGCGAACGAACCGGAACCAGTTCCTCTTTTTTAATGCGGATATTCTTCCGGTAGAAAAAATCATCTGTAACCACACCGATCCAGCCGGGGGCATGGTAAATGATGAAGGCGGCATTTTCCTTCTTGTCTTTATCCAGCAGATCACGTCCCAGTGTTGTATTCAGGTAAGGCTGTTCCATCATGCCCGCAATGGTTGGCAGTATGTCCACCTGCGATACCGTTTCCTTCCGGAACTGCGGAGAGATAAAACAAGGCGAATAAAACAGCAGCGGAACATGCTCGTCACTCAGCCGTTGCTCCGTCCAGGCTTTGGGATAAATGGCTTCCGCATTGCCTTCCACGCCATGATCGCCGGTGAAGATGAAAATGGTATTGTCGAAATAAGGCTGCGTTTTTGCCTTCTCCATGAATTTTTTAATGCAGTAATCGGTATAGGCAAACGCATGGTATTCTTTCAACGATTCAAAACCGTATTTCTGCAGGGTATCATCTGCGATCACCGGTTTTACAAAATCACTGTCTTCCACCGGTATGTTATAAGGCCGGTGGTTATCGGCTGTTTGAATGATGGCGAAAAAAGGTTTATCCTGTTTCGACAGCACTTCATCGGCTTCCAGAAAAAGGTTCTTATCACTGATGCCCCATACATTTATATTTTTTGCTTTGTACTTTCCTTCTTCGTATACCTGCACGTCTTTTATGTTGGAGATAAGCCCCCCGAAATTATTGAACTGGCTTCTTCCCCCGATAAAATAGAATTTTTCGTAGCCTTCAAAGTCATTGATGATGGTGCGCTGGTTCACCGATTCGGGGTTTCGGGTGGCAAATTGCGAAAGCTGCACATCGGGGATACCGGTGATGGTGGCAAAAATGCCACGGGCGGTTCCAAAACTGGGTGTGAAGCAACGATCGAAAAAAATACCCCGTTTACACATTTCATTAAAGTAAGGCGTGCTGTTAAGCGGGTTGCCGCTCATGCTGCTTTTGTACATGCTGAAACTTTCGCAGATCACCAGCACCACGTTGGGCCGGCTTTCAAAGGCCCGGCTGCCCGGTTGTACCAGTCGACTGTAGTTTTGCCGGGTCAGGTTGTATTTGTCTAAATTGAGGAAACGGGATATCTCCGGGTAATATTCTTTTGCATGATCGTTGTGGTCGGGTTTTCGGAAACGAAGGGTGGTGAAAAAATTCTGCAGGGGATTCAGTGCAAGATTGCTTTTGAATTCATCATTTAAGTTGAAAGCACGAAAAAAATCAAGCGGTGTTAAGGTAAGAAAACCGTAAATGAACCAGCCCATCAGCAACAGGGCAGCCGCATGCCACCTTCGGCGGTAGGTGAACTTGTGAATGTTCAGGTTCTTTTCTTCCACATCCACGTGCATACGGCGGAACATCCAGGTCATCATCACTACGGCGCCTACCAGGCCGATCAATATCCAAACCACGGGATAGCTCTGCCAAACCATTTGCAGACTTTCTCTCGGATCTTCGGCAAAGATCAACGCATCGGCATTCAGCCGGGCATTAATGTAAGCGAACTGGCCAAAGTCGGCCCCATAAAAAAACAATACCAGTAAGGTGATGATGCCCAGGTAGATGGTCCACCTTCTTTTACTGTACTCGCTGTAAAAGGGCGACAGGCGTGGGTATAACGAAAACAACGCAATGGGCGACAAGATGATGGCGATCCAGCGCAGGTCGTATTTAAGTCCGAGCCAGAACGCAGGGATCAGTTCAAAGATACCCGTTGATTTGGGTTTGAAGAATATGACCGTAGCGATACGGAATGCCGTAAATATGAACAGGTAAATGAAGAACAGCTTCACTATCCATTGAATTGTTTTAGGAACCCGCCAGTTGATGAGCATGCCTGTTTGTTTTCTTAAGCCTGAACAAAGTAAGCGAATATAATAATAAACTGATGATAGAACGCAGATGATACGGATGAACGGATGTACAAGGATACAGTATGTTATTGCTTTTTCTTGTTGTTCAGCAGCAGGTATTTGGCGGTTTCGTAATAGGCATCGGTGAGGCGCTGCAGCGATCTTTTGATGCTGTCGGTTTCGGCATTCACCGGGATGGGTTCATTGCCTGTCATAGAAACCAGTTCTTCCTTACCCGTTTTAAAATTCTTCAGGTAATAATATTTGTTGCCGGCAAGGCCGATGGTCTTTACATCGTGGTCTATCACAAAAGCATATCTTTCTGCAGGTGGCGCCGTTCGGATGTGTAAGGCTGCTGTATCAAATAAATTCCTTCCCATTGAATTGTTTTTGTACGGAATACCAATGGCAGATGCAATGCTTGGCAGAATATCCACCTGCGAACAAACATCACTGACCCTTTTTGGCTGCAGCAGTTTTGGAGCATAAAACAACAGCGGCACATGCTCACAGGTGAGGCCCTGCTCGGTCCAGCTTTTGGGAAAATATTCCAGCGTGCCGTTGTAGCGAATGCCGTGATCGCCTACAAAAACAAAAAGGGTATTATCAAAATATGCTTCTTTCTTAGCCGCTTCCATGAATTTCTGGTAACCGAAATCAGTATAGCGAAAGGCGTTCATCTCTTCGTTGCTTTCAAAACCGAAACGTTTTAAAGAGTCGGCTGAAAAAGAAAGCATGTTAAATTCTCCCTTGTCTTCTTCGGGTATGGTATAGGGCCGGTGGTTATCAGCGGTTTGAATAACGGCAAAGAAAGGACTGGTCTGCTGCTTTAAAATTTTATTGGCTTCCAGGAACAGGTTCTTATCACTGATGCCCCATACGTCTATCTTCTTTGCATGGTAATCATCCTGCTCATATAATTTCAGGTTGCGGATATTATTGGTGAGCACTCCCCGGATATTGGCCCAGGTGGCGCTTCCGCCCAGGAAATAAAAATTGTTATAGTCCTTGAATTCATTGATGATGGTATTCTGGTCAACGGCATTGGGGTTGCGGCTTGCCGTTTTCGGGCTTTCCACATCGGGTATGCCGGTGATGGTGGCCCATACGCCACGTGCTGTGCCATACGCAGGCGTGAAGCAACGATCGAAGAAAACGCCGTTCTTACACAGTTCAGCAAAATACGGTGTCGTGTTGAGCGGATTATTATACATGCTGCTTTTATACGCACTGAAACTTTCACAGATGACCAATACGATATTGGGTTTATTATTGTTTGTTGAAGCGGCTGAAATATTTCTTTCATAATTCAATGCACTGCTGTCCATCTTGTTCACACCAAGATAGGTTGCCATCATCGGGTACGCTTCTTTTACTTTCTTTATATCATAAGACGAATTGCGGAAACTAAGCGTACTCAAAAAACTCTGGAAAGGATTCAGCGCCAGGTTGGCTTTAAAATCATCGCTTAATGTGTAGGCATCACTCCAGCGCAGCGGAAACTGGCCTGCTTTGCCAAAGATGAATCCACTGAAGATGAGAATAGAAATGACATACGCAATGATTCCTTTTCGTTTGTAAAAACTATCCTGTTGCTGGTAGCGGGCGAGCAGTCTGCCAAACATGAATCTTGCCAATATAAAAACAAAGGCCAGCCCGATGCTAATTTTCAGCAGCGGATAACTCTGCCACATCATATTAAATGAGATGCCGGCATCCTGCAGGTAATTGAGTACGGTGGCATTCAGGCGCTGGTGCAGGTAATCGAAATGATAGAAGTCGATGGCAAATACAAAAAGTATCAGCAGGAAAACAACCGGTAATAAAATGTTCCAGAACCTGCGGGCATTGCCATTTTTAAAAGGATTTAAAAAAGGAAAGGTGCAAAGCAACAGTATCAGCAGGCCAATGATGGCCAATACCCGGGCATCAAAACGAAGTCCCATGATAAAGGCTGAGCCGGAAAAAGCCTTACCCGGCGGGTTGAATTTCCAGAACACGATGAAGCGGGCAAGCGTCATCACCACAAGCAACAACAGCAGTACCGAAACTATCCAGCGTAAAAGCCGGGGAACCCTTTGCAGAAAAAGCATGCCCAATATTTAATGAGTGAACAAAATTAGTTTAATTATTTTTGGTTGCGGCTTCTTTAAGGCTGCACCCGGAATGACAGAACAACTTCTTGCCTACGACCGGCATTTATTTAAGATCGTGAATAACCAGTGGAGTAATTCTTTCTTCGACTGGCTGATGCCCTGGCTGCGTAACTCCACCATGTGGTTGCCCCTGTATCTTTTTTTACTTCTGTTCATACTCATCAATTTCCGCAAAAACGGCTGGTGGCTGATCTTATTTGCCGCCGGTACGGTAATAATGAGTGATTTCATAAGCAGTAAGATCATCAAAGAGAATATCATCCGCCTGCGGCCCTGCAATGAGCCGGATATTGCGGGCTGGGTGCATGTATTGGTTGGATACAGGCCACAGAGCTCCAGTTTCACTTCGTCGCATGCCGCCAATCACTTCAGCATTGCCATGTTCTTATATATTACACTGAAAGACCGCTTTAAATACTGGCCGGTGCTGTTCTTCCTTTGGGCATTCAGCATATCCTTTGCACAGGTGTATGTGGGGGTGCATTACCCGCTGGATATAACGGGCGGGGCCCTGATTGGAATACTTATCGGATATTTGTCGGGCAGATCGTTTAACAGAACCTACGGTTTACAATAATACATGACAGAGATATTGATCATATTCGGGCTTATCCTGCTTAACGGGATATTTTCCATGGCCGAGATTGCCCTGGTATCATCCCGCAAATCCCGGCTGGAAGCACAGGCGAATAAAGGCGACGAGAAGGCCAAAGCCGCACTCAAACTTGCCAACCACCCGGATGTGTTTCTATCTACAGTACAAGTGGGAATCACCCTCATCGGGTTGCTGACCGGTATCTTCTCCGGCGAAAAATTAAAGATGCCGATCGCAGCATATTTCAGCCGATTCGAATGGTCGAAGCATTACAGCGAAGGAATTGCCACCGCCATAATAGTGGTGGTACTTACTTATTTCTCGTTGGTATTAGGCGAACTGGTTCCCAAAAGGATCGGGCTGGCCCGGCCGGAATATATTTCCAAGAACTTAGCCCGGCCCATGAGCTGGCTGAGCAGGATCACTTTTCCTTTTATCTGGTTACTCACCACATCTACCCACCTGATCATGAAACTCTTTAACCTGAAGGTAAAAGACAACCAGGTTACGGAAGAAGAGATAAAAGCCATGATCAGTGAAGGAAGCGAACACGGCGCCATTGAAGAAGAAGAGAAGGATATCATTGAACGGATATTTCACCTGGGCGACCGCAACATCACTTCATTGATGACGCATCGTACCGATATTGTGTGGTTCGACCAGATGGACAGCGTGCAGACATTCAAAGACAAATTTGATACACTTACCTATTCCACTTATCCCATTTGCGATAAACAGGTGGATGATATAACCGGGGTGGTGTTTGTGAAAGACATCATCAAAGCTTCGCCATCTACCCTGCTTAAAGACCTGGCCAAGCAGGCGATCTTCGTTCCGGAGAATAACAGCCCCTACCAGTTGCTGGAAAAATTCAAATCCACCAAGATACACAGTTGCTTTATTGTGAATGAATACGGTACGTTAGAAGGTATGATAACCCTAAATGACATACTGGAAGCCATTGTGGGCGACGTGCCGCAAACAGGCCAGGAAGAATACGAGATAGTACCCAGGCAGGACGGTACGTTCCTGGTGGATGCACAGATCCCCTTCTATGATTTTTTAAGTCATTTCGAAAAAACAGAATGGATGAATGAAGGGGAGCATGATTTTGATACCCTGGCCGGTTTTGTACTGCACGAACTGAAACATATTCCCCAAACCGGTGAAACCTTTGAATGGAATGGCTTTAACTTCGAGATCATTGATATGGATGGGCAGCGGATAGATAAACTGCTGGTGAAAATATCGGAGGAAATCAAAGAGGAAATGGAAGAATAAGTTCGTGGGTGGTGATTTGTAGTTGGGTATATGCAGGTTGAAAACTCTTTAATAAATTTTACTCCTTTAACCACAAACTATAAACAACCAACCATAAACATCCTAAAACTCAAACCCCGCCTTCTCTTCCGGGTTTATAAGTTTGGTGCTTTTACGGTTCCCGTTCACTATTGCATGAATGATGCTGATCTGTTCTTTCTTGTATTCGAAGAGGATATTAGCAGTAACCTCCAGTTTCTTTACCGAAGGAATATTGTTGACCTGGTAAAAACTGATAATGCCCTCTTCCTGCTGTTCGTAACCGAGGTATTGCAGGGCAACCGGTTTTCCATCGGTCTTCAGTACAAGATGTTTTAATACGTACGCACTCACTAATTTTTCCATCGCCGGCTTTTCTTTGGCACTCAGCAGGTCTACATGCGTATTGTATTGCTGCCGCAGCGCTTTTTCAAAATCATCGGTGAATATCTTGCAGCTTATCTCCAGGGTTTTGTCTTTGCCGTTGTGTTCAATTTCTGTAACACTTACATAGATGGGATGAAGCGTGTTTGCTGCCGGGGTTGGGGTTGAAAGTAAAAATCCGCCAACCATCAACCACTTAAATAAAATACCTGCCATTTAGCAAAGAGATTGGTAAAAAATCGTTTCTTTAAAGATATTTGAACAGCAAAACTAATACAAACATTTAATTGTAAACAGGTTAATGAGGAATTTGGGTTTTTATTTTGATTTAGGCTGGGGGCATATCATTTCAACCGATGCCTGGGATCATTTGCTGTTTGTGCTGGCCCTGAGTGCAATCTACCTGATCGGAAACTGGAAACAGGTACTGATCCTGGTAACGGCTTTTACCATCGGCCATTCACTTACACTGGCATTGAGCGTGTATGATATCATCCGGGTTGACAGTAAATGGGTGGAGTTCTTAATTCCCTGTACCATTATTATAACAGCGCTCTTTAATTTGTTGCAGAAAGATTATGAACCCAGGTCACTCAGGCTCAATTATTTTTTAGCTTTGTTCTTTGGGTTGATCCATGGCCTTGGCTTTGCAAATTATATCCGGTTCATGATGGTAAAAGACGAAAGCATGGGCTGGAGTTTATTTGGGTTTAATATCGGGCTCGAAACCGGCCAGATTGTGGTGGTGGCAGGAATATTATTACTGAGCTATGTTGTTGTGAATGTTGCCGGACTTAAACGGAAATGGTGGGTATGGGGGTTATCAGTCATTGCATTGGTAAAAGGAATATCGATAGCGTGGGAACACAACCCTGCTTAGCTTCACGAAACTTTAGCGAAGTAGTGCTGTAATTTTAAAACAAATCAAAACCTCAATAGTATAAAATGAAACAAGTATCAGCCATTGTGCTTTTGTTATTCGTAAGCATCTGCACAAATGCCCAGGACATTAAGAACAATCCGGGCAGTAATCACGGTAACCGTTTTGAACAACTGGGTACCATTCTTCCCACACCTAATGAATACCGTACCGCAAGCGGTGCTCCCGGTCCTAAATACTGGCAGCAGCGTTGCGACTACGACATTACCTGCGAACTGGATGAAGCCAACCGCCGGTTGTTAGGAAAAGAAACGCTTACTTATTTCAACAATTCTCCTGATGTATTAACCTATCTCTGGCTTCAGTTGGATGAGAATGAGCACAGCAATACCAACAACTCCGGCTACCAGGGAAGCAATACCATGCCCCGTACCATTACCGAAGCTGATATCAGCAGGTATGGTGGTAAGATCGATAAAGACAGGGAGTATGGCGTTAATATCCAGCGGGTGGCGGATGCGGCAGGTAAACTGTTGCAATACACCATCAACAAAACCATGATGAGGGTTGAATTGCCAACGCCATTAAAACCCGGACAGAGTTTTGTATTTAAAATTGACTGGAACTATAATATCATCGAAAGAACCAAATACGGAGGCCGCGGCGGTTTTGAATATTTTGCTGAAGACGGAAACGACCTTTACACCATGACCCAGTGGTTTCCACGTCTTTGTGTGTACAGCGATTTCCAGGGATGGCAGAACCACCAGTTTGTAGGCTCGGGCGAGTTTGCCCTGGTATTTGGAAATTATAAAGTGGCCATGACCGTTCCGGCAGATCACGTGGTAATGAGTACGGGCCAGTGCCAGAATTACCCGGCCATTCTTTCTGCAAAAGAATTGCAGAGATGGAATGCTGCACAAAATGCCAAAGATGTTACCGAGATCGTAACACTGGATGAAGCGAAAGAAAAAGAAAAAACAAAGTCAAAGGCTAAGAAGACCTGGATCTTCAAAGCAGATATGGTGCGTGACTTTGCCTGGGGTTCTTCCCGCAAATTCATCTGGGATGCGATGCCAGCAACCGTTGAAGGAAAGAAAGTGATGTGCATGAGCGCTTATGGAAAAGAAGCGTATGCCCTGTACAGGAAGTACAGCACCAAAACAGTAGCACATACCATCAAGAGCTATTCTAAATTCACCATTCCTTATCCATACCCTGTTGCACAGAGTTTGGAGGCGGCGAATGGCATGGAATACCCGATGATCTGTTTCAACTTCGGTCGTACCGAAAAAGACGCTACCGGCAACTACAGCGCCAACAGCACCTACAGCGAAGGAACCAAGAATGGTATGCTGGGTGTGGTGATACATGAAGTAGGACATAACTTCTTCCCCATGATCATCAACAGCGATGAAAGGCAATGGACATGGATGGACGAAGGCCTGAACTCTTTTGTTGAATACTTAACCGAAGAATTGTTTGATAATAAATATCCCGTTAGCAAAGGCCCGGCTTATAAGATCGTGGATTATATGAAGCTGCCGAAAGACCAGCTGGAGCCGATCATGACCAACAGTGAGAATATCATCCAGTTTGGCCCCAATGCCTACAGCAAACCGGCTACGGGTTTAAACATCCTGCGTGAGACCATCATGGGCAGGGATAATTTTGACTATGCATTCCGTGAGTATGCAAGAAGATGGGCATTCAAACACCCAACGCCTGCCGACCTGTTCCGCACCATGGAAGATGCAAGCGCCGAAGACCTGGACTGGTTCTGGAGAGGATGGTTCTATGGAACCGAGCCATGCGACATTGCACTGGATACCGTTAAATGGTCGGTATTGAATACCGAAGCACCTACAGCGCCCAATGCTACGTCAACTACCCGTAAAATTCCGGTAGCAAAACCGCAGTTGAATACATTTGATGATATTTCCAAGATCCGCAACCGGGAAGACAAGAAAATTGTTTTTGCCACCGATGCCGATGAATCGTTGAGGGATTTTTACTGGAGGTACGATCGTGGCCTGGCAAAAATGGATACCACTGCATTTGAAATAACAAACCCGGCGCCCGTAGTAAATAGTTATACAGAAGCCGAACGTTTTGCCATTGCCGGAAGCAAGTACATGTATGAACTTACTTTCAGCAATAAAGGCGGACTGGTGATGCCCATCATTGTTGAATGGACCTTTAAAGACGGAACCAAACAGGTAGACAGGATAGGAGTGAATGTTTGGCGCAAGAATGAGAACAAAGTGATCAAAACCTTTATGAAGGATAAGGAAGTTGCTTCTATTCTGGTAGACCCGATGAGAGAAACGGCGGATATCAACACGGCGAACAATACCTGGCCGGCTTTTGCGGAGCCAAGTAAGTTCCAGTTGTTTAAAACCGGTGGCGGGCAACCAAGAGGTGCCGGTGGCGGTGTGAACCCGATGCAGAAAGAAATAAAGAATTAAATACATCGATCAAAAAAAGAAAGCTGTTCAGAAATGAGCAGCTTTTTTTTATCCCTGAAAAAGGGGAGGAAGAGCAATAAAGTTTTTTTTATCTTGACGCTGTATCCAAAGACCGGTAGTGTCCTGTTTTGAATATTTATGACCTGTCATGCTGAGGAACGAAGCATCTCAGGTTAAGCAAACGATTCTAATTAAGTGATCCTTCGTTCCTCAGGATGACAAATATTCAAAACAGGACACTACTAAAGGCCGGATCATAAAACAGTTTCAATGATGAAGAATATCTTTT
>DAOLIP010000103.1:0-12937 GCA_035328475.1 Ferruginibacter sp. | reverse complement strand
CCCCGGGCTTAAGCCCGGGGCAATTCATTTAATTGATAACCCAGGTCTCATTCCCTCTTAATAATTTATCCAGGTCTCCCTTTCCTTTTTTAGCGATCACTTCATCTATCTGCATGGTCATGCTGTCTTCGTAGCAGGCTCTTTCGGTTTCGTAGAACACACCAAACGGACGGGGAAGATGTCCTTCTAATTTCGGGTCATCAAACATGCGGATCAGTATCTGGGCTTTATAAAAATCTTTTTCATCATGCACCCAAAGATCATCGGTGCCGGCGCCTTCAGCCAGGTCAACGATCACAGGCTTAAATCCATCTAATTTAATTCCTTTATTCTGTGTGGCGCCAAAGATCAATGGCTTACCCTGTTCCAGGAATAACACTTCATCCGGCTTTGTTTTCTTTTCGGTAAAAATTTCAAATGCGCCATCATTGAAAATGTTGCAGTTCTGGTATATCTCTAAGAAAGAAGCGCCCTTGTGTTCCTGCGAACGGATCAGCATGGCCTGCAGGTGCTTGGGGTCCCTGTCCATGGTACGGGCAATAAAACTGGCGTCGGCACCCATGGCCAGCGCCAATGGATTGAACGGGTGATCGATGCTTCCAAACGGCGTACTCTTGGTTACTTTATGCTCTTCCGATGTGGGTGAGTATTGTCCTTTCGTTAACCCGTATATCTGGTTGTTGAAGAGTAATACATTCACATCAAAATTCCGGCGCAGCAAATGAATGGTATGGTTACCGCCAATGCTCAGTCCGTCGCCATCACCGGTAACGATCCAAACACTCAGCTCCGGCCTGGCGGCTTTTAACCCGCTGGCCACCGCCGTAGCCCTGCCATGGATGCTGTGCATGCCATAGGTATTCATATAATACGGAAAACGGCTGCTGCACCCGATACCCGAAACGATCACGATGTTCTCCCTCGGAATACCCAGCGTAGGCATCACTTTCTGTACCTGTGCTAAAATGGAATAATCGCCGCAACCGGGGCACCAGCGCACTTCCTGGTCGGTTACAAAATCCTTGGCGGTAAGCGGGGCGGCTGTTGTTACTGTATCACTCATAGTACTTATAATGTTGAGTTATAAAGTTAAGAAATATTGAACAAGGAACAAGGCTAAAAATATCGAACAAGGAACAAGGAATTACGAACAAGGAAGTTATTTGGCAGCATTATTCCTTTTAGCAGTTTCGATGCTTTTGACAAAGATTGAAATGAGCTGGTTATTTTCATCTAAAACAGACGCCAGATTCACTTCAGGACACCAGTTTTTCTTCTTTATTATTCTCAGGCAGTTGTATGTTTCTCTTAATTCTTTTGCGGAGACTTTCATTTTATGGATAAAATCATTCCGTGATTCAGCGCTTTGAGCCTCTCCATAATTTAATGCCGGGGAAGTCCCGCTTCTGACCAGTTGCCCGGCAATATGAATTCCTGCAAATGTTTTAGGTAAGATTTCTGAAATATCAATTATTGCAACCGAAAAATTGATTAGTCTTTCATCAAGGTCAAATTTTCTTTCCATAAAGCAATTACAGGATTAAGCTCCCTCTTATTTTTCAAGTTCCAAAATCTTAGAAGAATGAAAAAGAGAAAAACACCTGCATTTACTTCATATTTCAACATTCCTTGTTCCTTGTTCATTATTCAAGGCCTCCCAGTATTCCGCTGCCCTTCTCGTATGCGGAATCACTATAGTACCGCCAACGATATTCGCCACCGCAAACACTTCATACATTTCTTCGGTATTCACTCCCAGTTCATGGGATTTACCCAGATGGTATTTGATACAGTCGTCGCAACGAAGCACCATACTGGCCACCAGGCCAAGCAGTTCTTTTGTTTTAACATCCAATGCACCGGCGGCATAGGTATTGGTATCCAGGTTCCAGAGGCGTTTTATCACCAGGTTCTCTTTACTCAGAATAACCTCGTTCATTTTGGTACGGTAGTCGTTGAATTCCTTTACTAAGTTGCTCATACGTTTTAAATATTAATGAACCACAAAGTTAAACCCGGCACCTGTATATTGATGAAACTGTTATAAATTGGCAGTGATTAACAACTGCATGAAAACGTTTTTTAAGAAATACCAGAAAGAAGCTGCGCTGACCGCCGGTTTACTGCTGTGCCTGTTCTTCTTTTTTGCAAACCCGCTTGGCCTTGATCCCAAAGCAAAACTGGTATTATCCCTGGCCGTGCTCATCGTAAGCTGGTGGGTGCTGGATGCCATGCCCCTTCCGGTAGTGGCCCTGGTACCGCTTATCCTGTACCCGCTGCTGAACATCAATACCCTCAAAGAAACATCCAAAGCCTATTCTGATTCCATCATTTATCTTTTTATGGGTGGCTTCTTCCTGGGAATGGCCATCGAAAAATGGAACCTGCATAAACGGATCGCATTAAGGATCATCCGGTTCACGGGCACCAATGGAAACAACATCATTCTCGGCTTTATCCTTTCCACCGGTTTTATAAGTATGTGGCTCAGCAATACCGCCACCACCATGATGATGTATCCCATCGGTGCCTCGGTCATTCATGTTATCAGTAAACATGCCCACCCCGGCGCCAATATCAAAAACTTTTCATTAACGCTGATGATGTCGCTTGCCTATGCCAGTAATTTCGGCGGCATTGCAACCATCATCGGTACGCCGCCCAATGTGGCGTATGTAAGTCACCTGAATGCCCATTACAAACACAGTATTGATTTTATGAACTGGATACTGCTCTGTGCACCGCTGGCCATTCTTTTATTGTTCATGCTTTACCTGGTAATGGTAAAATGGCTGTATCCCAACCGGTTGGCACAAAGCCTGGAAGGAAAAGAATTCATCGACGCCGAACTAAAGGAAATGGGAAAACTTTCCCGCCAGGAAAAAAGAGTGCTGCTGGTTTTTTGCTGCACGGCTTTTTTATGGATCACGAAAGACCTCATCAACAATGCCCAGAAATTATTTCAGCTAGACGACAGCATCATCGCCCTTATTGGCGCCATCAGCCTGTTCATTGTGCCCAGCGGCAGAAATAAAGAAGAGCCGGAAGAACGCCTGCTGGAATGGGCCGATACAAAGAATATGGCCTGGGGTATCTTATTGTTATTTGGCGGCGGCATCGCCATGGCCAAATCGCTGGAAGATGCAAAACTGATGCAGAGCCTTGGCCAGTACATCGCCGGTTTTGCAACAGACAATATCCTGGTACTCATTTTTGTGGTGGCACTCATCTCTGTTTTCTTAAGCGAAGTGATGAGCAATATCGCCCAGGTGATCGTTATGGCGCCGGTGATCTCTGCCGTGGCCGATGCGTTACATATCAACCCCTTACTGCTCGGCATTCCCATGACGCTGGGGGCCAGTTGCGCCAGCATGATGCCTATGGGTACGCCGCCCAATGCCATCGTTTTTGCAAGCGGGCATATTAAACTCAGTCAAATGATCAAAACAGGATTTGTGATGAATATCATCTGCGTGATACTCATCACGCTGTTCAGCTGGCTGCTGCTGCCGCTGGTAATGCCTGATTTTTAATTCCCCCTCATCCCCGCTCCCTCGTCCCGGTCTCCGACCGGGATGCCCTGGTCCTGAGTCTCCGACTCAGCCCTTACTTTTCTTTTTTACAACTCTCCAAAAAATCCTTTATCCCGGTAACAACCTTATCCGCTATCTGCTGCTGAAATTTTTCATCCAGTATCTTCATCTCATCTTCGGGATTGCTGATGAAGAGTGTTTCCACCAATGCATTGGGATATTCTATCGGGCTGTTAAGCATGAAATTAAAACTGCTGTTATTGCCGTGTTCATTCAATCCCAGTTCCAGCATGCGTTTGTAAATGAAGTTGCTCAGGTTGCGGAAACCCGCATGCCGGTAAAACGTACTGGTGCCCGTAACCCGTATGGGATCGGCTGCCGAATTAAGATGAATGCTGATGAGCAGGTCGGGCATACTATCGCGGTAAAACAAAATGCGTTCTTTATTATCAAATGTTCTTTCTGTTGTTCTTGTCATGATCACTTTTGCCCCGGCTGCTTCCAGCGCCTTCTGCAGCTTTAATGAAACCGCCAGCGTAAGCATTTTTTCGGAAGAGCCTGTCGGGCCGCCGGCGCCCACGTTTGTTCCGCCATGCCCGGCATCCACGGCAATGGTCAGGTTATTCAATGCCAGGTTCTGCGGCTGTCTTTTTATTCTTACTGTAAGCACATTGCCGCGGTAGTAGATCGTATGCCCCCAGTGCTGTGCATGTTTTAATTCAATGGTAATGCGGAACACTTCATCCTCCAGTTGTTCGTACGACACATTTTTTATCTCCTTGGTATTTTCCAGTTGCGTTATCCAGTTGGTATTATTGGTGGCGCCAAAAACATCCACTACGATCTTTGAAGGATCTACGAACTGAAAGCTCTGGTAAGGCAACCGTGCAGACAATGCCAGTTGCACATAATCATACTTATCATCGCCGTTTACCGTCCACCTGCCGGTAAGCGATTCCGGCGTAAAACTTCCTTTGGGTAAAAACTCCACCAGTTCTTCTTCAATAAAAGCCGTTCGGTATTTCGATAACTGAACCTTGTATTTGTTTCCTACTTTACCCACCACTTTCAGCACCACGTTCGAATCCAGGTAACCGATCTTGGCGCCGCCCAGCCGGTCATCGCCCAATCCGAATAATAAATACGCAAGCCTTCCTTTGGTAACGGCAATATCCGGTGCCATTGGTCCAAACATGCTTACCCATGTCTTTGTTTCTTTGGTAACTGTTTTACCGGCCGAATCGGTAATACTGATGGGAATTTTTGAAACAAGAAAATTGTCTGTTTCTCTTACCACATATTCGCCCTGGTAAATGCCCGGCATTTTGTTGTTGGGCATTTCGTACAAAGGGATATTTCCGTTTGCCGTCACTTTACAACCGCTAAGTGCCTTCACTTTGAATTTTATACGGTCGCCTGCCTGCACAAATAAATTTCCTTCGGGAAAGGTTTCAATGCTGGCTATTTCCAATGTCTTTACGGTATCGGGTGGCGGAGGGAGTGTATAATTATAAGTAATTCTTTTAACGCTGGTTCTGTCGGGCGGAACAAAAGCCACCAGGTTCAGCGCCGTATCACCGGGTTTTAAATTCAGTTCAATGGCAAAAGCGCCGGTGGCATATACTTTAACCGGCTGATCGTTGATGCTGAGTCCGCAGCTTTTGCAGGTACTGCCCACCACAAACTGCCGGGCTGTACGCACATTGTTCTGTTCATTGGTTGGTTCAACCAGTTTGATAAAGGGCTTATCGGCAGACTGCGAGAAAGCCGTTGCAGTCGTTAATATTGAAAGGATGATCAGTGAAAATTTCATTGAGGAAAGATAAATTAAAATAAAGAGCAGTGCGGTTAATTATTAGTAAAAAGTGGAACCGAATATTAGATTTGCATAATGGATGATACTTCCGGCTTTGAAAATTTTTATGCGGAAAAAATAGAACCTTCCCTTCCCCAGCTGCGGAAGGAATGCCGGCAGATGGATAGCTGGCACCTGGTTGCTGTGCTGGCAGGCATACTCGGTTTTCTTTGCTTTATCGGTTACCATGCAGAAGTATTAACGGGCGCACAGGCTTCCTGGCTTTTTGTTCTCTTTGCCGCATTGCTGGTATTTTCCGTTTATAAATTCGCTCAACGAACCGACCGCTTTACCGCTGCGTTTAAAAAGGCCGTTATAAAAACGATCATTGATGATGTGTGCCCGGGCCTGGTATATAAGCCGGATGAATGCATCACTACCCGGGAATATAAGACCAGCAGCCTGTACCGTTACCGCTATGATTATTTTGACGGGGACGATTATATAGAAGGAACCATCGGCAATGTATCCTTTCATTGTTCGGAGCTGAATGTGAAAAGTGATTACGCAGGCAATAAGCAGGTATTTGTTTTTAAAGGCTTATTCTTTGTTGCCGGAATAAATGAACGTTTTTCAGGAGGCACGTATGTATGGCCCCGCAACAGTGCCCAGCTTGCAACAAGCATCATGGATCAGCGCTACCGGTTGTTGCCCATGCCCGAAGTGGCCGATGTACATTTTGATGATGAAGAGTTCACTGCACAATTCAGGGTATGCAGCACCTGGCCCGAACAGGCAAAAGAAATTCTTACAACCGAAATAAGAGCCAACCTGGTAAGCATGAGCCGGTTGATGAATATTGCCCTCTCTGTTTCCTTTGTTGCAGGCCATTGTTTTATCGGCGTTCCTGTACGGAACGACCTGCTGGAACCAACGGATTACGATCCCGGTGATACCATCGAGATCAAAAAATACTTCCTGACCATACAGGCTATTAAGAATATCATCAGTAAGTCGGGGCTTTCGGAATTGCAGTATTAGAAAAGTTTATTGACTTTTTTTAAGGACGCAGATTGCGTCCTTAAAAACTTGACATCACAATTTGTGATGTCAAGTTGAAATGGCTTTAAGATGACAGTTTGCCCCCGGTCCGAAAAGCAGCGGAATTTGATGAGGGAAAAAACCCGATTAATTTAACCGGGAAATTTATTTTAGGACTTGATATCGCAAATTGCGACATCAAGTCCTAAATGATACTGTATGGCTAAGAGTGCCAAAATGCCCATCATCCCTGATGAACTGGTGATAACTAAGATCTATCTCATCCGCGGGCAAAAAGTAATGCTGGATTTTGATCTTGCTAAATTATATACCCTGGAAACCAAAATACTTAAAAGAGCGGTAAAGCGAAATCTAAAGCGTTTCCCTGAAGATTTTATGTTTGAACTGACTCAGGAAGAGTACCTGTCTTTAAGGCACCAAATTGGCACCTTAAAACAGGGTCAACATTCAAAATACAAACCGTATGCTTTTACGGAACAAGGTGTAGCAATGCTTTCCAGCGTATTGAACAGCCCTACCGCCATCGCCGTAAACATCCAGGTCATCCGTGTATTTACAAAGATGAGGGCCTTACTGCTTACCCATAAAGACATACTGCTTCAACTGGAAAAAATAGAAAAGAAACTGGGCAACCACGACGAACAGATCGCCCTGGTCTTCAGTTATCTTAAGAAATTACTGAATCCACCCCAGCCGGCCCGGCGGAGGATCGGGTTCAGGAGGAAGGATGAGAAGGATTAATTTTTTATTTCTTCTCCTTATGCCCCCACTCCAGTTCATAACTGATACCTGCCAGCAAAAACTGCTGGTTGATATGCCCCCAGGTGAACATGTACTCCACATGCGGACTCCATTTGCCCAGCGAGAATAGCACCCCGGCCCCGGTATTGAAAGACCAGAACCGTTCGTAACCGGTTTTGCCGATGGTTAGGTTCAGTTCTTTTTCGGAGGTATGACTGATGCCGGTAAGCGGGTAAAGCTTAATGGTCTTATTCAGCGGAAGCAGGTAATGAAGGTTCAGGTCAAAGTCCCAGGCCGAGATCTCCAGCATTTCTTCCTTTGCTTCCCGTTTCACCGGCAAAAAGCGGTTCATTTCAATACCGCCGATAAGGCGTTCATTAAAATGATAAAATGCGCTTACATTAAGCCCGTTCAGCTGGTGGCGGATGTTACGGATAGAAGCCAGGTCGATGCTGGCCGTTCTTTGTGCGCCTGCGCCCAGGGCAGGCAGCAGCAGGAGGATGATGAACAGCCCCCTTACAAGAGCAGTGTTTTTCATTACACAAAAGAAGCCCATCAATTGCCGGTGGGGAATGAGGCGGGTAGGGAGAAATGCTGATTATTATCAGGTATTGGTAAAGCCCCATAAGCTGGGTAGATTTACAGCATGGCGGATGTGCATACAAAGAAGCAGCGGAGTTATAATATCTGCCTCATTAAGATCAAGCCTACAAACATGAAATGGAGGTAAAGGATAATTTTTTAGAACTCTTTAGACAGTAATTCTTTTAATTGCTTGATTGCTTCAGGAGAAAATTGAATAGACTGACTCACTTTACCTGGCATTTTTCTGTCATCAGAGCCAATTGTTTCCAATTGGAAATATTTCTTCCCTGCTTTATCATAAACGACAAAATAACTGCATTCCGTCCTCTTATGAATTGTGTGCCGATTTTTAAAGCCTTTTTCAAATTTAGTTACTAATGCCATATCCGAAGTTTATGTTTTAAAATAATATCGCCACTTAATTATTGTTCTTCCGGCATCGCAGCAACAAGGTCTTGAATTTCTAGCGCTCCCAATGTATCAATCATTGGAATAATAACTGGTGAAACTGCTTTGCTAATTTTTGCAATAGTTGTTAATATAGATTCAGTTTCTTCTAGGTCATCGGATTTCTGTTCTTTAGAATTGTCATTCAATAATGCAAGGCCAATTAGCACGAGACCGAATTTATATTTTGCTTGAATAGTTTTAATATCTGAAGCTTTTACTGATTTCAATTCGGATAATAAATGAATATTGTCAATATTAACAAAGAAATCGTAGCCACTATCTCCGCTATCTTTTACCTTCAGTGCTGAATCTTCATTAAACCCTTGCTGCTCCCAGCTGTGTCCCGTAGTTCCTTCTCTTGAAACCTCAATAATATTTGGCAAAGCAAATCCATCAGGTTTTTTCGATTCATCACCAGGCTGATTTGATGATGGAGGTTTTCTATTCCCATTATTTGATTTTACTTTAGTTAAGGGCTCAATAACCTTTACAAAAAAATCTTCGCTAATTGGTTGTGCATGATTTACATCTGTTACTTCACTCTTAAAATGAATCAGGTCGTCAACTTTTGACTTATCCAATAATACATTCAGGTAAGCATAGCCATTCCAAAGATTTATTGCAGCATCTTCTGACTCAATCCCATTTACTAGTAGTTTAAAAGCTCCGGGATCTTTGCTTCTATCAAAATAATCATTGGCAACATCTGTTTTAAACTCAATTCTAAATTTGCTTTGTAAATGTGCTAGCTTGGGATTATCATGATTATATTTCTTTGTTAAGGTGAAGAAGGATGGGAAGTCTTTCCCATGATATTCTTCTTGTTTACCTGCACCATTTGTATTGAAGGGATTCGACAATTTTAATCCTTGAACAAACAATCTTGAAAGAGTAGGCGACTTTTTAAGAATATTTTGAAGCACCTCAACTAAAGGCTGCTGGTCTGAAAGCTTGGATTCAATTTCCTCTCTTCTTCGCTTATCCTTTAAAATCCCTAAGCCAGGATGCTTTTTTAACATTTCTTCAAGTTCATTTTCGATATCTGTCTTTAATGGACAGGTTCTTAAACGATCTCTACTATTCATAAATAGATCCTCTCTTGACCTGGGATTTATTTCAGAACAATCAAGAATAACAAGGATAGATTCAGCCAAATAACTTAACCCTACGCCTTTTCGGTTAAAAAATACTTTTGATAGATTGCCATGAGTTTGCCCATTTACAGTAAAAATAATTCCCTCATCTTTAGTGTATTTCTCATGCTGCCCTTTTTTAAACACATAAATAGAATACTTCATTTTTTGTCCACTAACAGTCATTGAACCAGAAGTTGGGAAATTATCTTCTATATTTTCTGAACGATCCTCGTCTACTCTGACAGAAAGCCCTGATAAAATTGATTCATATGAGTTAGCAGAATATCCCTTTCTTCTTTCGTACATTTTTAATGGGAGTGCTATATGAGGCATCAACACAGAGAGTTTATTATATAGATCAAGGAGAATATTTGTACGTAACCCGGGCCCAATTTTATATTCAAAGAATTTGATGTAAGTTCCCCAATTCATGGGCTTCCCATATGGTTCTGGATAATCACTTGGCAAAACCTGAAGCTCATCACCTGGGAAAAATAAAATATGATTACTAGGAGCCAGGTATTTATAGTTTGAACTTCTTGCTCCATGACTTGGATCATCTCTACGAATTATAGTGAAGCCCCAAAAATCTTTCATAGGATCGCTTTCATTTTCTGCCACTTTGGGATTACGTTTTGAAACTACAAGTTGAATATTTCTTTCTCCGCAAAATGTAAATACTCCTGTCCCCCCCATATTAAATTTCCCTTGAACAAATGGAATACGGAGTTTATTTGATTTTCTGATTGAAAGAATTGTTTCGTGCAATCTTGATGGCGACTGCCCTTCTCCTTTATCAAAAACAATATAGTTCGGATTTGTCTTTTGTCCAGTTGCTACGAAGCCTATATTCTCAGCTAACCTGCTTCGCTCTCTTGGCGATATATTTGTGAGTTTCCCTTCAAATATTTGGAAATAATCATTAAGAGCGGTACTAATGCTATTGGGCGCTTCGTCACTTTCCGGATTAATGTTCCTACTTAAGCATTCCCCCATTAACATAGCGTCAACCGAATTAATTATCTTCTCGACAATGGCCGTTTCAGGCTTGCTTTGTTGATTACCAATTGTAGAATAATTATTTTCATCTCCGCCAAAGTATTGCCAATTTTCTTCCCTATCCCAATATTTTTCTTTCTTTAAAAGATCTATCACTTCTACTTCTGATTCGCATTTAACTAATGCCAAGCATAAATCCTTTGACTGCATCATTTTATTTTTATTTTAAGTTCTATTAAGGCGGCCTACATCAACTCTTAAATTCTTTACTATCAAAAAAATCTTTTACCGAAATATTTAATGCAATGATGATTTTTTCCAAAATCTCTACTGAAACATTTCTACGCCCGTTTTCTACATCCGTAACATAAGTTCTATCAACCTCTGCTTTATATGCTAATGCTTCCTGAGAAAGTCCTATCTCCTTTCTAAGAACCTTTATTCGTTGCCCGATTTTTAACTTAATGTCCATTTTTGTAAGGTCAGGCATTGTGGCTTATAATACAACGGACTTTAAGGGTCATTACTTAACTTGCATAATAAAATGAAGCTAAAACAACAGGAACGAGTTGCCAATCATGCTATAAAAATGCTGAGAAAGCATAAGCATGCGCTGGGTTTTCCATTTATGATAAATACTAAGGATCTACCTGATCACCATTGCTACCTGGAATATCCGGATGGTCATATTAATTTGGTTACCATAAGGAAGGATAAAACCGATTTTGAAATTGTCGCAGAATTAACGTTGGAACAAAGCAATCTTATCAGGAAAAAATATAAGATTGGTTAAGTTTTTTCAGTTCAAAAAAGCCCTTTACGCTGTTGTTATCCAATTGAGCAACATTTAGCTAAATTTTTTACTTAAGCCGTTTCTGTTCCCCCATCCCCTCAAACCTCTCCCACCTCTCCTTATGCAGTTCCGCATAGGCCAGATGCATCTCTATCTTATCCTGCAGTAATTCCTGCTGCTCCAGGCCGGTGGCCGATAGTTTTTCATCACTGAACCATTCGATAATTTCCATCCATTTTTTATCTCCTTCGCTGGCACGGTACCAGTCAAAGTCGGCATTCTTCATGGCATCAAACAGGGCATAGCGGGCATTCAGCTGCGGGTGCCGGGCCTTTAGCCGGCGCAGTTGTATCTGCAGGCCCTGGGCGCTGCGCCGGTGATACTCCATTTTCTGTTTATGCCGGGCGGCCAGCTTTGCCGGGTTACTGAATGCTGCTTTGGCTGGTTCCCCGGCTTTGGCGGCCTCCTGTTTCAATTGCTCTACCAGCAGGATCACAGCATTGATCTTCTGCGAGGCCCGGGAGGGCAGGTAGCGTTCGCCTTTTTCCGTTTGTATAACCAGGCTCTTTGATACAGCGAGCCATTCTGCCAGCCGGGCATGGCTAAGCCCGGTCAGCGTACGTATCTCCGTAATAGCACTCATAAAGAGGTGGGTTTTGGATATAAAGGTATGAATGGTGACCTTTTTTTGTGACCTTTTTAATCGGGCACAAAAAATGGTTACAATCCCGGGTACCTTCCGGGAAAACGGGCCGGAAATTGTGCCGAAAGTATCGTACCCGGTTGAGGCAGGGCCACACAATGTTGCTTTTCCCCACCCTTTCCACAATCCCCCGCCGACACAATTACCTAACATAATCTTTACTTTTTGTTTACGTTATAGTAAGAGCTTACACACCATAAAACCATAACCATGCTGCAAAGCAAAACCGTGCTCTCGCTTACCATCGACCTGCTGGCCAGTAATGCCTTCAACCATTTACGGGACGATGAGATCTCGGCCCTGCACCATCTTATTCTGAAACTGCAGGAGCCGCTAACGCCCATTCAGCAGAACCTGCTGCTCACTTTCTGGAATCATGCCTGCAGCAGTGGCCTGCCGGCGCCCCTGCTTCACCGCTGCAATGCTATATTGATGCAGATGGGAAGAAGCCCGATGGAGATGATGGAAGTGGAGATGGAGATGTATTGATATCTTAATTTTTTTTCTTTCTTTTCTTTTTGCCTTGATGCAATTCTTCGGCTACGCTCAGAAGAAACAAAAAGATCAAGGACAACCCGAATGGCTCCGCCCGTTTGTCCGGCCAACGCCACATGAACAGTATGCTTTTTACAGGTTGGCATTTAATCACATAGCATATTTCAGAAAATCTCCTGAATGGAAAGCAGCTCAATTATTTGAAGTATCGCAGTTCAATCGTTCCGTAAAACCAAAATGGAAAATTCCCAGGGATAAGATCAGTCTTTTCAAATAGCAAGGATGGGTATGCATTGAATTAAATGCTGTTTGATCTTCAAATACTCTACAAACCTAAGAGTAGAATTACCAATGCTGAAGCTACAGTAGTACAACCGGTGCACATAGCTGCATCCGCCAATCGGGCTGTAATCGATTGGCGGGCTCCTCCTGAGCGGAGTCGAAGGATTGGTTCTTCTGAGCGTAGCCAAAGAATCTGGAGAAGCAAAAAAGAACAATAAAAAACAGCAAAGTGGTTCTTCTAAAGGCAGATTTTCCTTTTCTTTTCCTTGATGAAAAGAAACAAAAATCAAGGGCTGCGGAAAAAAAAGCTAAAAATCTTCCGTCAAGGGTAAAATGAAATAGTCACAACAGTTGAATAAACCC
>DAOLIP010000102.1:0-13186 GCA_035328475.1 Ferruginibacter sp. | reverse complement strand
GCCAGTAAAACCATCAGCCCGGAGATATTCAATAACATCTCCACCAATGTGTGGCTGAACCTGGTTTTTTTTGTGGTGTTTATTTTATTTGCCCTGTCTTTTTTTGGCCTGTTCGAGATCGGGTTGCCCGCCTCACTGGCAAATAAGGCTGATTCCAAATCAGGTCTTGGAAATATTTTCGGCATCTTCTTTATGGCAGGTACATTGGCCATCGTGTCGTTCTCCTGCACCGGCCCCATACTGGGTACTTTACTGGCAAATGTGGCAAATGAAGGACCCTGGCCGCTTACAGCCGGAGCTGCTGGTTTTGGTTTGGCCCTGGGATTGCCTTTCGCTTTATTTGCCATGTTCCCTAACTGGCTGCATTCATTACCTAAATCGGGCGGATGGATGACAGAAGTAAAAGTAGTACTTGGCTTTATTGAACTGGCTCTCGCTGTTAAGTTTTTGGCCAACGCCGATAATGTGGAACAATGGGGAATTTTGAAAAGAGAAATTTTCATAGGTTCCTGGGTAATCATAGCTGCTGCAATTGTTCTTTATTTACTGGGCTGGCTTAAAATTGGCCATGCGGGAAGAAAGAGAAAATTTTCGGCTATTCGTGCCGGATTTATTTTATTCTTTTCAGTGTCTACACTTTACCTGTTTCCCGGGCTTACTAATACAAAATGGGCAGGTCTCCGTTTGTTAAGTGGTTTTCCGCCACCTTTATCTTACAGTCTTTACAGCCATCATGTATTACTTGCAAAAATGGCGAAACCAATTCATAATGATTATGAGAAGGCCCTGGCAAAGGCAAAAGCTGAAAATAAACCCTTGCTCATCGACTTTACCGGCTGGGCATGTGTTAACTGCAGGCGTATGGAAGAAAAGGTTTGGACCAACCAGGAGGTAGCCCGCCTGATGCAGAATGATTTTATTGTAGTTTCCCTTTATGTGGATGAAAGAACAAAATTACCTGCTACGGAACAATCTGTTTTTACAACAGGTTCCGGCAAGGATAAGTCCATCATTTCTGTAGGAGATAAGTGGGCTACTTTTCAAACAGAGAATTTCGGCGCTACCTCACAACCTCAATATGCCATCATCAGCCCGGATGAAAAGGCACTTACCAAAACAAAATTCTACACACCCGATCCCGGGGAATTTGCCACCTGGCTTAAGTGCGGAATAGCAGCAATGAAGAAACAGCAATAAAAAACCTCCGGGGTTAGCGGAGGCTTTTAATTTGTAATTGGGGATCACAAAATTCTATAGAGCAATTTGTTTTTCGGTCATCATTTTGCGCAGGTTTATCAAACCATAACGCATACGGCCCAGGGCGGTATTGATGCTGCATTGGGTAAGTTCAGCAATTTCTTTGAAGCTCAGTTCGGCATAGTGGCGTAAGATGATCACTTCACGCTGATCTTCGGGAAGCATATCAACCATCTTTCTCACCCTGTCGTGGCTCTGGCCATTCATCATCTTCTGGTCGGCGCCGGCTTCAGAGAAATTAAGTACTTCAAAAATGTCACGGTCTTCGCTGGTTTTGATCGTTGGAGTACGTTTTACTTTGCGGAAATGGTCAACACACATATTATGTGCAATACGCATGGCCCATGGCAGGAATTTTCCTTCATCGGTATAGCGGCCGCCTTTTAAGGTGTCGATGATACGGATGAAAACGTCCTGGAAAATGTCTTCGGTAAGGTACTTATCCTTTACCAATAAGTAAATGGAAGTGTAAATTTTGTCCTTGTAACGCACAATAATAGTGGCAAGGGCATTGGCATCTCCTTCCATGTAAAGGTGGATAAGTTGCTGGTCGGTAAGGTTGTTAAGGCATTTCATAAACTTCTACAGTTTTAGATTGTTAGGATTTTAGTAACAGGTCCAAAAAAGGTGAAAAAAATCGTAGAAGTCTTTTAGATAGGCTCTAGCGGTTTTTCATTTTTCTGGATATTGGACAGTAAAAATAGAAGATGTTTTTGATAAAGTGTGCGTAAAAACCCTCAATTTTTCATCTTCAGTAACATGGTAAAAATACTAAACGGGCTCAAACATCAATACGGGCATGCGCTCTTTAAGAAAAATTTCACATATATAACGCTGCACAATTAATGTGCTATTTTTGGTTATGGCAATGGTAAAATCTAAAGTGGCAAAAGAAACCACCGTAAAGCAAACAGGTATTTATATTAAAGGGGCAAGGGTTCATAATTTAAAAAATATCAACGTTGAAATCCCCCGTAATAAACTCATTGTTGTTACCGGGGTTTCCGGTTCGGGTAAATCGTCACTTACAATTGATACCCTTTTTGCAGAAGGGCAACGGCGTTATGCCGAAAGCCTCAGTTCCTATGCCCGCCAGTTCATGCAGCGCATGAATAAACCCGATGTAGATTATATCAGAGGTCTTTGCCCCGCCATTGCCATCGAACAAAAAGTAATTACCCGTACGCCCAGAAGTACCGTTGGCAGTATGACGGAGATTTACGATTACCTGCGGCTGTTATTTGCCCGGGCAGGTAAAACGATCTCTCCTGTAAGTGGTAAGGAAGTTAAAAAAGATGATGTAGCCGATGTAGTGAATGCCATTGAACGGTTAACTGCGGGGGATAAGGCATTATTGTTAGTGCCGTTTAAACAGCATGCCAAACGAAATGAAAAGGAAGAACTGAACATCCTGTTACAAAAAGGCTTTTCAAGGTTGTATATTAATAAGGAGGTGATCCGGATCGAAGACATACTGGATAATGGCAAAATAAAACCAGGCAAAGAACAACCGTATATATTAATAGACCGCCTGGTAGTAAAATCATTTGATGAAGATGAGAAGCACCGTATCTCTGATTCGGTAAATACGGGGTTTTATGAAGGAGAAGGAGCATTATACCTGGAGATCAACGGGGGCAGGGTCTTGCATTTCTCCAATAAGCTTGAAGCAGACGGAATACAATTTGAAGAACCGGTACCCAATTTATTTTCGTTTAATAATCCCTTTGGCGCCTGCCCTACCTGCGAAGGATTTTCGCAGATACTCGGTATCGACCCCGACCTGATCATACCCGATAAAAACCTGAGTGTTTATGAAGGTGCCGTTGCTCCCTGGAAAGGAGAGAAACTAGGGTTATGGCGGGAAAAATTTATAAAGGCCGCCAAAAAATTTGATTTCCCTGTTCATAAACCCATTATGGATCTTACCGTAAAACAAGTGAAAGACCTGTGGGAAGGAAATGAATTTGTGAATGGTATTAATGACTTCTTTAAAGAGGTAGAACAAAACCTGTACAAAGTACAGTACCGTGTTTTATTAAGCCGTTACCGTGGCAGAACATTATGTACCGATTGTAAAGGGTATCGTTTACGAAAAGAAGCGCTGTATGTAAAATTGGGAGGCAGGCACATTGGTGAATTGTGTGAGATGCCGGTGAAAGATCTGCAGCAATGGTTTATTGATCTTAAACTGAGCAGTTATGACCAGCAGGTTGCAAAAAGAATTCTTATCGAAATAAATCACCGGATAAAAACATTACTGGATGTAGGCCTCGGGTATCTTACACTCAGCCGCCTGGCAAATTCATTGAGTGGTGGCGAAAGCCAGCGTATACAACTTACCCGGAGCCTGGGCAGCAACCTCACCAACTCATTATATATACTTGATGAACCTTCCATTGGTTTACACAGCCGCGATACGGAACGGTTAATAAACGTATTGAAGGAATTAAGAAACCTCGGAAACACAGTAGTGGTAGTAGAGCACGATGAGATGATGATGAGAGAGGCGGATCATATCATTGACATGGGCCCATTGGCAAGCCACCTGGGTGGGGAAGTGGTGGCAGAGGGAAACTACGATGAAATAATAAATAACCCGGAAAGCTTAACCGGAAAGTATCTCTCCGGGGTAATGAAGATAGAACCCCCCAGGCAATTCCGGAAATGGAACCGATCCATAAAACTGGAAGGTGCCAGGCAAAATAACCTGAAGAATATCTCTGTTGAATTTCCTTTGAACACATTATGCGTGGTTAGCGGGGTAAGCGGAAGCGGTAAAACTACATTGGTAAAACAGGTACTGTACCCGGCCCTGCAAAAACTAAAAGGGGAATTTACTGAAAAAGCCGGATTGCATAAGGCCATTACGGGCGATATTGATCATATAACCCAGGTAGAGATGATCGATCAAAACCCCATCGGCAAATCATCCAGGAGTAACCCGGTCACTTATATAAAAGCCTATGATGAGATAAGAGACCTGTTCAGTAAACAGCCATTGAGCAAGATGAGGGGTTTTCAGCCCAAGCACTTTTCATTTAACGTGGATGGCGGACGATGCGATGCCTGCAAAGGAGAGGGGGAACAGATCGTTGAAATGCAGTTCCTGGCCGATGTGCACCTTACCTGTGATGTATGCGGCGGAAAACGTTTTAAAGAAGAAGTGCTGGAAGTTAAATACAAAGACAAAAGCATTTTTGATGTGCTGGATATGAGTGTGGAAGATGCCATTCATTTTTTTAATGAAGAAGCCGATGTAGCTAAAAAGATCCAGCCCTTATTTGATGTAGGTTTAGGATATGTAAAATTGGGGCAATCTTCCGATACGCTTTCCGGCGGAGAGGCACAACGGGTAAAACTTGCTTCTTTCCTGGGAAAGGGAAAGGGGCAGGGTAATATTCTGTTTGTGTTTGACGAACCAACAACGGGTCTTCATTTTCACGATATAAAAAAGTTACTGGCATCTTTTAATGCGCTTATTGAACAGGGTCATTCTATTATTATTATTGAACATAATATGGATGTGATCCGTAGTGCCGACTGGATCATTGATCTTGGCCCCGAAGCCGGAAATGCTGGTGGAAACCTGGTTTATGCAGGCAGTCCGGCGGGGTTCAAGAAAGAAAAATCAAGTATAACAGCACGATTTTTATAAAAAAAACCCGGATTTTGTTTGTATTCTCAGAATTTCATTCTATGTTTACGGCCGAAATGTGTAATCAAGTTTACCGGTTTACACGAGTTCAAGCACACCCCCATCTGAAATCAGATTTGAAATACCACAAGTTTTCAATCTTCATTTATTGTTTTTAATGTATCGTGCTTCGGCATTGTATTCATTAAATAATTTCCGACCCAATCCTACATAAAGCCCTCTGTCCACTTCCTGCTGCCTAAACCTTCAGCGTAAGAATTGTGTATTTATCATAGACCGTATTTCCTATCCTCCGCAAAGCCTCTGTCCATTTCCTTCCACATGTAAGCTCTGCTTATCTCTATAAATTTTAAATTAAAATGAACAACATGAAAAAGTTTTATTCTTTATTGCTGATTATTCTCATGGCATCTTCATCAGCCATGGCAGCAACAATTACTTCAACTGCCGCAGGCGGTACATGGAGTGCTGGTAGTACATGGGTTGGCGGGGTTGTTCCCGGTCCCGGTGATGATGTGATCATTGTGCCTGGTGCAACAGTTACAGTTGCAGCCAGCGTAACAGTAAACTCCATCACTTTCTCTAACACGGCCGCTACGGCAAGAACGCTCACGGTTAGTACAGGAGCTACGCTTACGGTGACCGGTGCTATTCTGCTCCAGAACTCTGCCACTATTAATACAGTGGCTGCTTTAGCCGGTGCCGGTGCCATCACTTGCGCATCGGTAACAGTTGGCGGCAATGTAACTGCAGTAACAGGAAACAATTTGTCTAACACACTTACTTCATCAATTGCCAGTTTATCTGTATCGGGCAATATTTCTATAAATGGTGAGGATAATGGTACTGCAGAAAGTAATGCTACCTTTTCATTGGCCACCGGTACAGTAACCGTTGCAGGAAACGTGTTATTAGACAGCGATACGGATGATAATGACGCTTCCGCTGTATTCACGATGGACCTGGGATCGGATAATGGTGTATTAAATCTTACTACAGCCGCCATTCCATTCACGCTCACCGGTTTGGGAACTGAAACACTTAACTTTGGTACTGCCGGTAACCCGGTTGTGAACTATTCGGGTGCTGCTCAAACAGTTGCCCCGGGAACTTATCGTGAACTGGTACTTTCAGGCAGCGGATCAAAAACAACTACAGGTGTAACCGTAGGTGCTAAACTATCCCTGCAAGGAACAGCCACTGTTGGCAATGCAATTACTTATTCTACGGCTATATTGGAATACAAGGGGAGTGCAGCACAAATAACTTCTACTAATGAATTCCCTGCTGCTTTTACTCAACTGGATGAAGTGATCATTGATAATCTGAATGGGGTTACACTAAATGCTGCCAAGACATCCACCACTGTTTTACTTACCATGGCAAATGGTACACTGGATATGGCCAATACAAACCTCAGCGTTGGATCATTAGCCGGTTCAGGCAATTTAACGCATGCATCCGGCATCGCAGGTGCAAGAACCCTGACTGTTGCAGGTACTGCTTCAGGAACATACAGCGGGTCAATTAGTAATGGAACAGCCACTTCAGTTTCTCTTATCAAGAGTGGTACGGGAACTTTGACATTATCGGGTGTAAGTTCTTATTCGGGTGCTACAACAATAAGCGGAGGGGTATTAAGTATTAATACCATGGCCGATGCCGGAACAAACAGTGCCATCGGTACTGGTTTAACTACTCCTGCAATTTCAATTACGTCAGGAACGGCTACGCTTCGTTATACAGGAAGCGGTCATAACTCTAACCGGGCCATAACCTTAACAGTTGATGGACCCACCCTTGATGCATCGGGAACCGGCATATTGACTTTAACGGGTGGTGTAACCGGAGTCTTTAATCTTAACCTTACCGGAACAGGTACCGGTATCCAGAATGGTGTAATCGCTACCGGTGCAGGAAGTACTCTTGCCAAAGCAGGAGCAGGTACCTGGGAACTGGGCGGAGCAAATACGCATACCGGTGGTACAAGTATCAGTGCAGGTGTTTTGAGGCTTACCAATATTGCTGCGCTGGGAGCCGCCGGCCAGGCTTTATCAATGACCGGCGGAACATTGGATCTATCAACCGATGCAACCGTTAATGCATATAATGTTACCGTAAATGGTACGGCAACGATTGTTTCAAACAGGAATACAGCAGGTGCAGGCATTACACATACTCTGGGAACTTTATCAATCGGTGCAGGCGATCAGTTGAATGTAACAGCAGGAACAAATGTTTCCAGCGGAACTGCGGCATTAACTATGGGTACGGTTACCTTGTCTGCTTCCACACCAGTTTTTGATATTGCCGCCGGAGCAAATCTTACACTGGGTGCTTTGACAAATAACAGCGCTTTTACAAAACAGAACAGCGGGCAATTGACTTTAAATACGGCTTCTGCACGTACAGGTGGAACTGTAACGCTTTCTGCAGGAACCATGAAACTTGGTATTGTAAATGCGCTTGGAACCACTGGTGTTCCTTTAGTACTTAATGGGGGTATATTAGACCTTGCAACCGATGCAACGGTTAATGCTTACAACGTAACTGTAAACGGCAACGCAACGATTGCTTCAAACAGGGCTACTTCGGGAGCCGCTATCACGCATACGCTCGGTACTTTATCTATTGGAGCCGGTGACCAGTTGAATGTAACAGTTGGTAGTAATATAACCAGTGGCACAGCAGGTTTAATTATGGGTACTACCACTTTCTCTGCAGCTACTCCTTTGTTTGATATAGCTATTGATGCGAATCTAACCCTGGGAGCTTTAGCTGGAAACTTTGCATTCACCAAACAGGGTAATGGATTAATGATACTGAATACAGCTTCTGGCCGCAATGCCGGTACAGTAACTATCAATACGGGATCTATCAGGTTAGGCAATGCCGCAGCGCTTGGTACTGCTGCTGTGCCTGTAGTGCTTAATGCAGGAAGCGGATTGAATTTAGCAAACAACACTACAGTTAATGCCCACCCGGTAACGGTTAACGGCGATGCTTCTATTTTCTCAAACAGGGCCACCGTAGGAAACGGCATCACCCATACACTGGGGACCTTATCGATCGGTAATTCAAGGCTGACTGTTTTCTACGGCGATAACGTATCCGATGTAACAGCTGGGCTCACTTTCGGTACAACAACATTAACAGCAGCCACACCTGTATTTGATGCTTTTGCAGGAGGTGTTACACTTACCCTGGGTGCTGTAGGTGGAAACTTTGCATTCAGCAAAGATGGAGGAGGAAGATTGGTATTGAATACAGCTTCGGCCCGTACGGCTGGTACCGTAACACTGATAGACGGAACCATGTCTTTGGGGGCAATCAATGCACTTGGAACTACAGGAGTTCCAGTGGTACTCAATGGTGGTGTATTTGATTTAGCAACAGCTACAACAGTGAATGCTTATAATACAACAGTTGGTGGTAATGTAATCATTACGCCAAATAAAAATGCAGCCGGAGCAGGTATCACTCATGTTCTGGGTACATTAAGTATCGGGGCAAACACCTTATCCATTAACCAGGGCGGAAATGTTACCAGCGGAACCGCTGCAGTACAATTTGGCAACCTGACCATGACAGGTGCACCGGTATTAAGCCCGAATACTTCTAATTTAATAATGGCAGGTACTTCAACCGGTTCTTTCAAATTAACAAAGAGCGGTGCCGGGATTTTACAAAAAACAACAACTGCATGGACATTGGGTGGTGACTTTGAGATCACTGCAGGTATATATGACGCCACTACTCAAAACACCACTATTCTGGGTAACTGGATTAACAACGGGGTGGCATATACAGGCAGTGGAGCTGCCGCGGTAATATTCAACGGTTCTGCTCCACAGAGCATCGGTGGAAGTACATCAACTACATTCAATAACCTTACAATTGACAATACGAACGGTGTTAGTTTAGGTAACAATCAAACAGTGAATGCTGCGGTAACACTTACCAACGGTAACCTGGTGATCCCAACCGGTAATACACTGACTATTGCAAACGGCAACGCCGTAGGTGGTAGTGGTTTCAGTGCTGCAAAAAGTATCGTAACACAGGTGAATACCGGTACCGGTGCTAAAGGTTTTGTACGGGTTAATAATATGGCTGCGGCAGCATACCTGTTACCTGTAAGTGATGGAACGTATTACTTACCGGTAACACTTACACCAACTGATATTGCAGCTAATAATACATTCAGTGTATGTGTTTTCCCAGGCATTACCGAAGATGGAGAACCAAACGGAACACCGTTTTCAGCTACCCAAAAGAACAGGTGTGTGGATGCTGTGTGGACGGTGAATTATAACGGCCCGGGCAGTCCTACTGCAGCTTCAACCACAATGAAAGTAGATTGGCCGGAAGCATTGGAAGGTCCATTCTTCTCCGCATTGGGTAATAACCTGATTGGTATCGCTCATTATGGCCCAAGCTGGGGACCATGCCAGGCTACGGCTCTTACAGGAGATAATACTGCAAATACGGTCTCGCTTAATAACATCACCCAGTTCTCTCCATTTGGAGTGGGTTGGATAGATCCTACCGGTGGTGTACTTGCCATCAAGATCACGTATTTCAATGCATCAAAAGGAAATGGATTCAACACATTGAACTGGCAGGCTGCCTGCTCATCATCACAGGCGGTCTTTGAACTGGAGCGTTCCGTTGATGGAATTAACTTTATCAACATCAACAGTATTACTGCCACACAGGCACGTTGTGCATCACCATTCAGCTATAACGATGTTACGGCCCCGGCCGGAACCGTGTTCTACCGCATTAAGATCATTGATGTAGATGGCAAGGCTACTTATTCAGCCATTGTAAAACTCAGCAGCCAGGTTAAAGGCATTGAACTGTCGGGAATATCACCAAACCCGGTAATGAATATTGCACAGGTTAAAGTAAATACTATCCAGAAAGATGTGGTAACCCTGGTGGTTATCGCTGCAGATGGTAAAGTAGTTTACCGCAACAACATACCTGTTCAGCCAGGCTCAAGTGTGATCAATGTGGAAATAGCCAACCTGCCTACAGGCGTGTATATGATGAAAGGGGTGTTTGCAAACGGACAAACCAATACAGTTAAATTTATCAAGCAATAAACCGAACATCAATCTAAAACCCAAAAAGCGCCCCTGTCCAGGGCGCTTTTTTTATTTCTTCAGTTCTTTGAAACACAAGAGTATAGGCAATTCCAGGCCATAAAAGCCACCTGTTCAGGGTTCTTCATTTGCGATTTTAAAATATTAAATCTAACTTTAGTCGTTAAATTCTGGTAATCAGGCTTACTAACCGGATTGCCTCTGTTACTAACCACCCAAATACCTTGTTTGAATAACCACAATTTTCGGTTTAATGAACTGAAACTGTAATCCTGTTCAAATATCTGAAGTTAAGCCGGCTCCTTCATAGGGAGTTCTGAATTTATTAATTAAAAAGTACTAAAATGAAAAAATTTTTACCCGCTAAGAAATCGCTTATTGCCTGTATCCTGTTGACAGGTTTACTTTTATTTACTCTTGTTGCAGGCTTTGCAGCCACTAAAACCTGGGCCGGTGGTACGGGACCCGGAAAGAACTGGACTACCGGTGGAAACTGGTCGGGAGGAACAGCTCCAGTTGCAGGAGATGATATCATCTTTAACACAGCCGGCACCATTACCTTTTCAACCATGCCGGCTGCAAGTATTTCCTATAATTCATTAACGATCGATCTTGGCAGCGTAGTAACCGTAGTTGGAGGTTCAGCCATTACACTAACCATTGGTGGTAACCCGGATGTTGACTTTGTTATATCGGGCGGCGGTTCTTCTTTTACATTAGGTGCCAATATCAATTTAACGCTGGCAGCCAATTCCAGTGCCAATATCAGCGGCGACTTTTTTATTCTTACAGGCCGCACTTATAATACCGATGCCTCTTTGGCCGTTACCAGTGTATTCGGAACGATCAATAACCAGGGTACAATAACCAGTACATCGGCGGGTAAATTATTATTTCAAAGCGGTTGCGCTTATATACATAACCAGAATGGAGGAAACCTTCCTACTGCAACCTGGGACATCAATTCATTCTGCAATATCACCGGTCTTACCACCACACATCCTACCGGTGGTAACCAGGCATTTGGCAATCTTACCTATAACTGTACAGGTATGACTGCAAACGTAACGATGACGAATGGTGTGTCAGTGACCAATGCATTTACGGTTTTAAATACGGGCTCTGCAAGATTACTTATGACAGCAGGGTCTTTTACTGTTGGCGGCGATTTGCAAATAGAAAGTAACTTTACCATTTCCGGTACAACAGACAGAACTCTTACTGTAACCGGTAATGCATTTATATCAGGCGGCGGAAACCTGGATCTTTGCAGCGGTAATGTTGGAAACGTGGGAACTTTGAATGTGGGGGGGAACTTTACCAGTTTCGGGGCTATTACCGAAACCGGAAACGGAAGAGGTCAAATAAACTTCAACGGAACGGCAGCTGCACAAACCTTTAATCAGTCCGGTGCATTTGTAAATGTTATCGGAATTGGTATAGACAATACGAATGGTGTTACCTTTTCCGGAGCTTCCATTACATTAGATCATGCTTTAACGCTAACCAACGGAGTGTTAACCATACCAGCCGGTAATACATTAACCATTGCAAACGGAAATGTAATTGGAGGTACAGGATTTGGAACCGGAAAGCATATCAATACACAGGTTTCCGGTGCCACACAGGCTTTTGTACGGATCGACAATATGGCCGCAGGTATTCCATATGTAATTCCAACAGGTAATGGAACTTCATACCTGCCTGCCACATTAACTCCGGCAGACGCCAGTAGTTTTACAGTGGGTGTATTTACCGGTATTACCGAAAACGGTGCACCCAACGGGGTTGCATTTACTGCACTTAAGAAACAGGGATGTGTGGATGCGGTATGGACAATCAATCGTAATAGTGGTACGTTAGGAACCGATATGACCCTTGCCTGGCCTGCTGCCCTGGAAGGTTCTTCCTTTACAACATTTAACACCAACCAGATTGGAATTGCACATTGGGATAACCCTTCATGGGGTAATTGTGTCGGAACAGGGAATAATACTGCCAATACAGCTACAAGGCCCGGTGTTACTTTATTCTCACCATTCAGTGTTGGAAAAACGCCTTATATACTGCCTGTTAAATTCAGTTATGTAAATGCAGCCAAAACAAATGGCTCTAATACAGTATACTGGAAAGCGGCATGCAGCAGCTCGGAAGTAATATTTGGTGTAGAGCGTTCAACCGATGGCACTAACTTCAGCACTATCAACAGTATCCATGCCAGCCAGGCCCGTTGTGCACAACCATTCGATTATATTGATAACAGCGGCCTGTCGGGTAATATCTTCTACCGCATCAGGTCGGTGGAAGCAACAGGTGTGATCACGTATTCCACCATTGTAAAAATATCCGACCAGCAACAGGATATGAAACTGAAAGCCGTATTGCCTAACCCGGTGATGCAACAGGCCCAGTTAAGTATTGCTTCACCACGCAAAGAAGTGGTTAACCTGGTGCTGGTATCTATGGAAGGTAAGATGGTGCAGCAAACCACGGTTCAACTGCAGGCAGGTACCAGCATTGTAAGCCTGGATGTTGCCAACCTGCAGGCGGGTGTTTATATGATCAAAGGAACATTTGGCAATGGTAAATCCAATACAGTTAAATTTATCAAACAATAATATAACTATCTTATAACGAAGAATGCGGCCCTTTTGGAGCCGCATTCTTTATTTATATCCTTTCTTATTGTACTTATCGTAGCCGGTCGCTTTCTTTTACCATTTTCTCGTCTTTGTTGATGGCACGTGCCGCAAGAAAAAATGCGATTACAACAATACTCTGCAGAATTGAAGTTAAGGCCATCGTTCCTTTACCATCCGTAATGAAACTTTGTGTTTCTCTATAATACAGATAGATGACGATCGCTTCTAAAGCAATACCTAAAAAGCAAAGCCGCATTTGCAATGTTCTTTTTTTGTATAAGAAGATTAAAAACAAGGCAAAACTTCCAATGATGGCGGTTGCGGCTATAAGCGAAAAATTCTCCCTGGCATCTAATTGGTAACCGGCATTACCCTTTGAATTAGTGCCTACATAATAAGGAAATTTATAACTGGCAAATGCACAGGCCGAAGCCAATAACAGCCAGAGGGATTGAATACGTTGTATCATGCGGTCTGTTTGAAACAAATATAATTTAAATAGCAAAAAGAAAGCCGCC
>DAOLIP010000101.1:0-13326 GCA_035328475.1 Ferruginibacter sp. | reverse complement strand
CGCTATCCTTTGCATAACTACCGGCGTAGTGCAAGGCTGTTAAAAGACCTGCGGGGTATTAAAACGGCGCCGGAAATTGACGTACTTCAAAAAGCAATTGATATTACAAATAATACTTTCAGAAGATTATTGAAGTTTATTAAACCGGGAGTAATGGAATACGAGATCGAAGCGGAGATCTACCACTCCTTTTTGTCACAACGGGCAACAGGCCCGGGTTATGGGTCTATCCTTGCCAGCGGCGACCGGTCAAGAACATTGCATTACGTGGAAAATAACCAGGAATGTAAAGACGGCGAACTGGTACTGATGGACTTTGGTGCAGAGTACGGTTATTATAATGCCGATCTTACCCGTACCGTTCCGGTAAATGGAAAATTCAGCCGCAGGCAGAAAACCGTTTACAATGCCTGCCTGCACCTGCATCATTATGCAGCCAGTATTTTAAAACCCGGGATCAGCATTGTTGACTACACCGAAAAGATTGGCGACGAAGCAACGATCATTTTTCAAAAGATTGGCCTGTTGAAAAAATCAGATGTAAAGAATGAAGACCCGGAGAACAGGGCTTACCGCAAATATCTTTATCACGGTATATCTCATCACCTGGGTATCGATGTACACGATCTTGGTACAAGAACAGAACCCATAAAGGCCGGAATGGTGTTTACTATTGAACCCGGAATATACATTGAGGAAGAGCAGATGGGCGTTCGTATCGAAAATAATTTCTGGGTAACAAGAAATGGTAATAAAGACCTGATGAAAAATATTCCGATCACGGTTGAAGAGATTGAAGCACTAATGAAAAAATAATTTGAAAATGAATCAATTTGAAGATTTGAAAATGTTGGCCAATCTTCAAATCAGCACATCTTCAAATCTTCAAATCGATAATTAATGAAGCAAATTCCAAATTTATTTACACTTCTCAATTTAATTTTCGGTTGCCTCGCCATCGTGGTGATTCTGCAAAACGGGATCGTTATACGGTATGATGCCGATGGAAGTCAGCTGATAGATATCCCTGAAAAGATATGGATGGCATCCCTGTTCATCGGGCTTGCTGCTGTGATTGATTTTTTAGATGGCTTTGTTGCCCGCCTCTTCAAAGCAAGTTCAGAAATGGGCAAGCAGCTGGATTCATTGGCTGACGTGGTTAGTTTCTGTGTAGCTCCTTCCATGATCCTTTACCAATTCCTGCGCATGAGCATGGCAAAGGAAGACGATGGGCTTGATGCTTCCATTCTTTGGCTGGTTCCTGCCTTTATACTGGCTGCTGCCGGTGCCTGGCGACTGGCAAAATTCAATATTGATGATTCCCAGTCATATGGATTTAAAGGTGTTCCCACCCCGGCAGTAGGGTTAGTAATAGCTTCATTGCCGTTGATCTACTGGACCAACCATACGCAACAGGTAGTGGATATACTTTTTAATAAATGGATCATCTATGCGGTGATCCTTTTACTCAGCTGGCTGATGGTGAGCAACCTGCCCATCATGGCGCTGAAGTTTAAGGATTATAAACTGAAGACTAACATTCCCAAGATCGTTTTACTTGCCGTGGCGGTAATTTCAGCATTTATTTTTCATTGGCTTGCCGTTCCCATCGTATTTATCGTTTACATTATTTTATCTTTGTTCTTTAAACAAACTTCCTCATGATATTTACTGTTCAGATAAAAGTGATGCCGTTGAAAGACCTGCTGGACCCGCAAGGAAAAGCGGTGATGGGTGGCCTTCAGAATTTGGGACTGAATACAATTTCCGATGTACGGATCGGCAAGCACATCGACCTGCAGGTGGAAGCGGCCGATAAAGAAGCGGCTAAGTCTGCCGGCGAAGAAGCGGCTAAAAAACTGCTGGCAAACCCGGTGATGGAAGTGTATGAAGTAACGATACAGTAATACGATAGCGGATACTGGATACCGGAACGAGGTTGAATTATTAATAACTTTTTATTTATTGATCACCATCCAGTATCAAGAATCCAGCATCAATTTAACTCTTCAGCCATGCTCTACATCGTTCCTTCTCCCATAGGCAACCTTGCCGATATTACATTCAGGGCAATTGATGTTTTAAAATCAGTTGATCTCATTCTTGCTGAAGATACCCGAACTTCCTCTGTATTGCTGAACCATTACCAGGTACAGAAACCCATTTCTCCCTATCACCAGCACAATGAACATAAAATAGTAACTCATTTGGTTGAACAATTGGCTGCCGGTAAAACAATGGCCCTCATTACCGATGCCGGTACACCCGGTATAAGCGACCCCGCATTTCTGTTGGTGAGAGAATGTATAAAAAATGATATCCGTGTCGAATGCCTGCCCGGAGCCACTGCTTTTGTTCCGGCGCTTGTAAACAGCGGGCTGCCCATGAACAGTTTTTGTTTTGAAGGATTTCTTCCTTTAAAGAAAGGAAGGCAAACCATGCTGAAGAAACTGGCTGAAGAAGAAAGGACCATGATCTTTTATGAAAGTCCCATGCGGCTTATAAAAACACTTACTGACCTTATACAATATCTCGGGGCAGAACGGCAATGCTGTATAAGCCGGGAGCTTACCAAGAAATTTGAAGAGAACAGGCGGGGAAGTTTACAGGAAGTGCATGGTCATTTTAATGTAAAGCCGGTGAAAGGCGAGATCGTAATTGTTGTGCAAGGGAAAAATAATTAGTCATAGAACACAGCAACTGTTTTCAGGTCTTTTCTTACCAGATCAGGTACCCAGCACTCATCAGCCGGGTAACCCACAGGAATCAACAGGAAGGGTTTTTCATTTTCTGGTCTCTTCAAAATCCGGCTTAAAAAATTCATTGGTGAAGGAGTGTGTGTAAGTGCAACCAGCCCTGCATGATGTACAGCAGCTAGCAAAAATCCGCAGGCAAGGCCTATACTTTCTGTAACATAATAGTTCTGATGCTTATGACCTGTATTTTCAAATTCATAGCTGCGTTTAAATGCAATGATCAGGAAAGGGGCAGTTTCCAAGAAAGGTTTTTGCCAGCCGGTACCAATGGGAGCAAGGTCTTTTAGCCATTCTTCACTCATTCTTCCTTCATAGCTTTCTTTTTCTTCTTTTTCGGCAGCTATCCGTATTTGGCTTTTTATTTCGGAATTGCTTACCACACAAAAGGTCCAGGGTTGTTTGTGTGCGCCGCTTGGAGCTGTAGAAGCTGCAATAATGATGTTTTCTATAACTTCCCGGGGAACGGGCTTATCAGAAAAATCCCGGCATGTTCTTCTTTTGTCCATCCATTGCGCAAAAGAAGATGACCTGGCGGTCATTTCATCAGAAATATATGTTTCCCTGCTGTATTCAATAAAGGGGTGACCATTTATCAGTTTTATATTTTTCATACCGGTATTTTCCCGAAATTTACCTCTATTAAATTATTTTAAATGATGAAACTATTATTTCTGTCTGCGATCCTGTTAAGTGGTTTTTTATCCTTTGGCCAGCCAAGCCGCTGGCAACAGGCAGTGAAGTACAACATGAATATCGATATGGATGTAAATACCAACCGCTTTAAAGGAAAGCAGAAACTGGAATATACCAACAACTCTCCCGATGCATTGAAGAAAGTGTTTTACCACCTGTATTTTAATGCCTTTCAGCCCGGCAGTGGTATGGACATAAGGAGCCAGGAACTGGGTAAGGTGTTGGTGAACGGGCGGGCCGATTGGGACGGAAGGGTAAGAGACCGCATTTCAAAACTGAAAGAAGACGAGATCGGCTATCAAAAGATAATATCACTGAAAATGAACGGGATTACACAACCCTTTAAATATCATGAAACCATCCTGGAAGTGAATCTCACCAAATCCATTGCTCCAAAGAGCAAGGTTATTTTTGAAATGGAATTTGAAGCGCAGGTTCCGTTGCAGATACGCCGCAGCGGAAGAGATAACCCCACCACCGGAGTTCGGTACAGCATGAGCCAGTGGTATCCTAAAATGTGTGAGTACGATTATGAAGGCTGGCATCCCACGCTTTACATAGCAAGAGAGTTTTATGGCGTATGGGGCGATTTTGATGTAACGATCAATATTGATAAAACATACAAACTGGGCGGTACGGGTGTATTGGTAAATGCCAATGAGATCGGTTGGGGTTATGATACGCCTGGCTCTGAATTAAAACCAACTACAAAGGATAAAAGGAGCTGGCATTTTGTAGGCACTAATATACACGATTTTGTTTGGGCTGCCGACCCGGAGTACAAACACCTTACTCAAAAAATCCCCAACGGTCCTGCATTGCACGTGCTTTATAATTACAAAGCCGACAATGCCAGAAATGATTCGGCCTGGGAAAAAGTTCTGTCTGCTGCGGTAACGGTACTGCCATTTATTGAAAGCAATTTTGGAAAATATCCTTACCCGCAGTATTCATTCATACAAGGTGGCGATGGTGGCATGGAATACCCAATGGCCACTTTGCTCAGTGGCCCGGGACTGGGCACCGTATTTCATGAGTGGCTGCACAGCTGGTACCAGATGATGCTGGGTACCAATGAGAGCCTGTATGCATGGATGGACGAAGGATTTACCAGTTATGCAGAAGACCTGGTATCCAAATTTTATGAAAAGAAATCATCCATGCAGGGATTCAGGGAATCATTCCAGAAAAATCCCACTAATAAATCGCTGAAGGAAATTGTTGAAACCTGTCCTGAAGATCATGGGGGTTCTTATTTCAGTTATTATGGCCTGGTAAAAAGTGGTTTTGAAGAACCGATGACCACACACAGCGATCATTATAATTCAAACTATGGCTATAGTGTTGCGGCCTATTCAAAGGGCGAAGTATTTATGGAACAGCTGGGATATATTGTAGGAGCCCAGGTAAGGAATAAGATATTGCTGGAGTACTATAAACAATGGCGGTTCAAACATCCCAATGCCACCGACCTGGTAAGGGTGGCTGAAGAAGTGAGTGGTATCCAGTTAGACTGGTATAAAGAATACTGGGTGAATACCACCAAAACCATCGATTATAAGATTGATAGTTTGTGGGAAGAGAACGGCGTTTCTAAGATCCGCCTTAAAAGGATCGGGCATATGCCCATGCCCATCGATCTTCAGTTGACATTTAAAGACGGCAGTAACGAGATGATCTATATTCCCCTGAACCTGATGTTTGGTGCAAAGCCTAACGAGAATGGTTCGCAGCAACGGCAGGTGTTAGAAGAATGGAAATGGACACATCCTACCTATATCGTGGAAACAAAGCATAAGCTTACCGATATGAAGTTGGTAGAGATCGACCCTTCCAGGCGAATGGCGGATGTGGATCGAAAAAATAATTTACTTGAACTGAACTGGTAACCTGGTCTCAGCACCCGTCTCGTTAATAACCTGGTCTGACGTCCCGTCTGACCAATAAGAATTTATTAAAAATGCAAATAACTATCAGGCCGATCAATGCAGCCGATATACCTGTACTAACAAAGATAGCCCGGGAAACTTTTTACGATACGTTTACCGGAACCTGCACGGAGGAAGATATGCAGGGATTCCTGGACAAATATTTCAATGAACAAAAGCTGGGGGAGGAAGTAGGCAATCCTGATAACCTTTATTTTTTTGCAGAAGTAGATGGCGTTCCTGCTGCCTATCTTCAGTTCATGGAAGACTATAGTGGTTTTCCTTTAATGAAAAAATGGAAAGCACTGGAGTTGAAACGAATTTATGTGCTGAAAGAATTTCACGGTAAAGGAATTGCGCAGCAACTGATGGAATTCATACTGGCCTATGCACAAGAAAATAGATACGAGGTTGTTTGGCTGGGCGTATGGGAGCATAACCTGCGGGCGCAGAAGTTTTATGAAAAATACGGGTTCGTGAATTCAGGGCATACCCACGATTTCCCGATCGGCAGCACGCCGCAAACCGACAACTGGTTCTGGAAGTTCCTGTAAAAATTAAACCCCGAAAGACATTGGGGTTTAATTTTTTGTGCTTGTGTTGGAATAGAGGCTCAGCGCCCAAAATATTTATTAACTGCTTCAATGCGGTTGCTCACGTGCAGCTTCTCGTAAATGTGATATACGTGCTTGCGAACTGTTTCGGAACTGATGGTAAGTTTATCGGAGATCTCTTTATATAACAAACCGGTCGACAGCATTTCCAGTATCTCATTTTCTCTTTTTGATAATACATCCAGTGCCGAACCTGTTGGGGAAGCCGAAACGGCTGGTTTATTTTGAAAGGCAGCTACTACTTTTCTTGCAATCTGGCTGCTCATGGGAGCCCCCCCTTCTATCAGTTCGGTGATTCCTTCCAGTAATTTAGCAGGAGAAGTTTTCTTTAGGATATAACCGCTTGCACCGGCACTCAGTGCTTCAAATATCTTTTCATCCTCGTCATAAATGGTACACATCATAAATAATATTTCCGGATGCGTGGCTTTAAGTTCCCTTACCACTTCAATGCCGCTGATCCCGCCCAGGCTTATGTCCATTAAAACAACTTTAGGGTTCAGGATCGGTATCTTTACCAGTGCCTCTTCGCCGCTTACACAAGAGCCTGCCAATGTATATTCGCCCGATGTTTCGATGATCTGTTCCAGCGCCAGGCGGATATCACTATTATCTTCAACGATCGCTACTGATTTATTCATACTGCAAAATTGCTTCTTTATCGCATTCCTGCCAATACCACAAAGTGGTAAGAGAAGTTAACGGACCGGAACGTAAAGCAGGTATTTTTCTTTAAAAAAATCCTCGGTAAAAACTTTCTCTATTTCCCAAACCATTGGTTTACAACCACTTTCATAGATTTCCTGGCTAAGGTCGCCTCCTTTCAGGCAAACCAATCCATTGGGGATACCCGGTTCTTCAGACGGCGGATTTTTCCGGATCAACGGCCTGCTCCAGTTCCACAGGTCTTTAAGGGGTGCTACTGCCCTGGAAATAATTGCATCAAATTTTCTGCCTTTTATATCTTCAGCACGGCTGTGTTGCACAGTAATATTATGCAGCCCGATCGCCTGCGAGATCTCAGACACTACTTTAAGTTTCTTATTGATGCTGTCTACCAGGTGAAATTTTGTATCGGGAAAAAGAATGGCCAGGGGTATGCCTGGGAAACCGCCACCACAACCAAGGTCCATCACTTCCATGTCTTTTGTAAAATGGAAGGTGGTGGCAATGGCCAGCGAATGCAGCACGTGGTGTTCGTAAAAATGCTCCATGTCCTTCCGGGATATCACATTTATTCTGGTATTCCAATCCTGGTAAAGTTCTTTTAATGAAGCTAACTGCTTATGTTGATCATCCGTAAAATCAGAAAAATACCGGGTTACTATCTCCATTGTTTTTTTGGTTTTTTAAAGATAGAAGGTGCGAAGATGATATAGTAGAAGAACATCCAGATATCAATGAAGAGGAACCAGGGATAAAGATCTTTCTCGTTTAACTTTTTCATGCAGGGGTAAAGAATGACCGCTTGTACCAGGAACCGGATACCAAAAACGATAAGGGCATATTGCCAGTTATAAAACAGAAGGCTTACAACCAGTAACGGATAAAAAAGGAAATGGGAGAAGGAATACAAACCCAATAAGAATTTATGCGATGCTTTATAAAATTTACCGGTACTGTAATGCCTGGTCTTCTGTTTCATCCATTGTTTCCATGACCGGGCTGGAGAACTCAGGGTAAAGGCTTCTTTATCTATGTTGATTTTCGTATTATGTCTTGTTGCTGCTTTATTAATGAACAGGTCGTCGTCACCGCTGGGGATATGATTATGCGATGTAAATCCCTTGTTGCGGAAGAAGATCGTTTTTTTATAGCTCAGGTTTCGGCCAACACCCATATAAGGATTACCTGCCAGGGCATACGAAAGGTATTGAATGGCGGTATGAAATGTTTCCCAACGGATCAGCTTATTCAATACCCCTTTCTTTTTATGAAAGGCACCGTAGCCCAGCACAATTTCTGTGTTCTCATCGTAAGCCTCCTGCATCTTCTCTATCCAGAATTCGCTGGCAGGAACACAATCGGCATCGGTCAATAATACCACTTCGTATTTAGCCGTCTTTATTCCCACACTTAACGGGAATTTTTTACCCGGTATGAACTTAGCTTCCTGTTTCAACAATACCACATGCAGTTGCTTATAGGTTTTCTGTAGTTCTTCCAGCAGGTACTTGCTGTCGTCAAATGAATTATCATCTACCACAATTACTTCATGGGTTGTACGGTACTGCTGAATCAATGCCCCCGGAAGATTTTTCACTAAATTTGCTGCTTCATCCCTGGCGCAGATAATAACGGAGACCGGGTGCGTTTGTGAGGTTGGTTTTGGTTTGGGCTTATACACCGCCAGCCTTAGGAAAAAGTACAGGTAATAAAAGACCTGTACCAGGGTAATGACACAAAAAACATAAAAAAGCAGTTGCCAGGTTTGGGTAAAGTTCATTCGGCAAAAATAAGGAATGGAAAGAAGTAAAGTAAAACCAAAATTTAAATGTACGTATGCAACCAACCCTAAACCCTAAACCCTAAACTCCAAATTCATTCATGGCAGCATTACAATTCGACCTTCAGCATACCGATACACAAACCAAGGCAAGGGCCGGAAAAATAACAACCGATCATGGAGAGATACTGACCCCCATTTTTATGCCGGTAGGAACCGTTGGCAGTGTGAAAGCAGTAACGCAACAACAACTGAAAGACGAAGTAAAAGCGCAGATCATTTTAGGAAATACCTATCATCTTTTTTTACGCCCCGGGTTGGAAATACTGGAAGCAGCTGGGGGGGTGCATAAATTCAACGGATGGGATAAACCCATATTGACTGACAGTGGCGGCTACCAGGTTTTTTCTTTGGCCAACAACCGGAAGCTGACAGAGGAGGGCGCTTTATTTCAAAGTCATATTGATGGGAGTAAATACCAGTTTACCCCCGAGAATGTGATGGACATTCAACGGGTGATTGGCGGCGATATCATCATGGCCTTTGATGAATGCCCGCCGTACCCGAGTGAATACACCTATGCAAAAAAAAGCATGGAACTTACGCATCGCTGGCTGGACCGGTGTATCAGCCGTTTCAATTCTACTCCTGATAAATACGGGTTTACACAAAATCTTTTTCCCATAGTGCAGGGGAGTACGTATAAAGATCTGCGAACTGCTTCTTCAGAATTTATTGCTTCAAAAAATGCAGCGGGCAATGCCATTGGCGGGTTAAGTGTTGGTGAGCCAATGGAAATGATGTATGAGTATACAGAACTCTGTTGCGATATTTTACCAGCGCAAAAGCCCCGTTACCTGATGGGAGTTGGTACGCCCTGGAATATTTTGGAGTCCATTGCACTGGGGGTAGATATGTTCGATTGTGTGATGCCTACACGTAACGGCCGCAATGCAATGTTGTTTACCGGCAATGGCGTAATTAATATAGACAATAAAAAGTGGGAGAAGGATTTTTCACCCATTGATGAAAGCATTGGTGGTGGAATAAGCAGCTACTACAGCAAGGCCTATCTCCGCCATTTGATGAAGGCAAAAGAGATATTGGGACTGACCATTGCCAGTGTACACAACCTGGCTTTTTACCTGTGGCTGGTTGAGGAAGCCCGGGCGCATATCATTGCCGGAGATTTTTTAAGCTGGAAGAATGAAATGGTTGTACGTCTGCAGCAGCGCCTGTAACCTGTTCACCAACGGTTAACAAAAAACCGGCGGGACGGCATAATAATTGAAAAAGGAGAAAGTTATTTTTAATAATTATCTTTAAGCCAACTTAAAATTATTTGTGCAATGAAGCAGAAATTGTTTTACTCTCTTTTGATCTTACTGATGCCGGTGATGGCTTTTTGCCAGGGCGGAAATGTTCAGAACTCCAACATACCCAAGGATGCACCGGTTGATGTAAAGATGACCGATTTTAAGAATAATATCCTCCCCAACGAGATCGTTATTTTCCGCAGTATGGCAAACAGCAGGGAATACCAGGGACTTACGGATTCAACCGGCCGTTTTTCCATACGCCTTCCGGCAGGAAGTAAGTACGAGATATTCATTCTCGGCTTTAAAGATTCAACCAGTTATAATGTGCTTGATATTCCTGCTTTAACAGGTAATGCGTATTATAAAAATCCTTTTAAAATTGATATCCAGTTCTTGCCGGCAAAAAGTTTTGTACTGGAAGATTGTAATTTTGAAACGGGTAAGGCTGACTTATTGCCCGAAGCTTTCCCGGTTCTGGACGAACTGGTTGCTTACTTAGTAAGAAAAGACGATGAACGGATAGAGATACAGGGACACACCGATAATGTGGGTACGGCCAAGAGCAACCAGGTATTGTCAGAGAACAGGGCCAATACGGTAAGGAATTATCTTATTACCAAGGGAATTGATCCAAACAGGCTTACTGCAAAAGGTTATGGTTTTACGGTACCAGTGGCTGATAATAAAACGGCCGAGGGCAGGGCGCAGAACAGGAGAACTGAGGTTAAGATACTGGAATAGTTCTCAACTGAACTAGACCGAATAAAAAAATCCCTCCGTTTGTTGACGGAGGGATTTTTATTTTGAGAATAACTCTTCCTTACTCAGCTTTTGGGGCTTCTTCTGCTGAAGCGGCGCCGGCAGCATCGCTGTCCATCTTCGCTTTCAGGTCGGCCAGTACGCCAAGATCGCCCAATGTTGATTTCTCAACTTTGCTTTGCAGATTCTTGACAGCCTTCTTGGTTACTTCAAATTCGGCTTTCTTTTCTTTCATTACAGCCTGCTTTTCTTCTTCGATCACCTGTTCCCACAAGCGGGTATGGCTTAGAACGATCCGTTTGTCGTTGCGGTCAAATTCAATAACCATGAATTTTGCAATTTCATCAGCAACGATCGATTTACCATCTTCTTTCATCAGGTGACGGGCAGGAGCAAATCCTTCCAGTCCGTAAGGTAATTGCACAATAGCGCCTTTATCATCTTTCCTTACTACTGTTCCTTCATGGATACTTCCAACAGGGAAAGTAGATTCCAGGGTGTTCCATGGATCTTCTTCGATCTGCTTATGTCCTAATTGGAGTTTACGGTTGTCTTTATCAATGTTCATGATAACCACTTCTATCTGGTTGCCGACTTTTGTATACTCGTTCGGGTTGTTGAAGCGTTTCAGCCAGCTCAGGTCGCTGATGTGGATCATACCGCCAATTCCGGTTGATAATTCAACAAACACACCATAAGGAGTGATGTTCTTAACAACACCGGTATGTTTGCTTCCTTCGGGGAAAGAAACTTCGATATTGCTCCAGGGATCCTGGGTCATTTGTTTGATAGAAAGGCTCATTTTACGGGTATCTTTATCAAGGGTAACCACTTTTGCCTGGTATTCATCGCCCAGTTTGAAGAACTCTTTTGCATTGATAGGCGTGTTTGCCCATGTGATTTCACTTACGTGAACCAGCCCTTCCACACCCGGCATGATCTCCAGGAATGCGCCATAGTCTTCAATATTTACCACTTTACCTTTTACAATCTCGCCTTCTTTCAGGTTTTCGGTGAGGGTATCCCATGGATGAGGCGTTAATTGTTTCAGACCAAGGCTGATACGTTTCTTGTCATCATCAAAATCAAGTACCACCACATTCAGTTTCTGATCCATCTTCAATACTTCAGTAGGATGGTTGATACGTCCCCATGAAATATCGGTGATATAAAGTAAACCGTCTAATCCGCCCAGGTCGAGGAATGCACCAAAATCTGTGATGTTCTTGATCGTTCCTTCCAGTACCTGGCCTTTTTCCAGTTTACCCATGATCTCGGCCCGTTGCGCTTCGATATCGCTTTCGATAAGCGCTTTGTGAGATACTACTGCATTCTTAATGGCTTCATTGATCTTAACTACTTTAAATTCCATTGTCTTTCCAACAAACTGGTCGTAATCGGTAACCGGTTTAACGTCGATCTGTGATCCGGGTAAGAATGTTTCCATACCGAATACATCAACGATCAAACCACCCTTTGTTTTGCTGGTAACCAAACCGGTAACAATTTCGCCGGTCTTGTGAACTTCCACGATCCTTTCCCACGCCCTGGTAGTACGGGCAGATTTACGGCTGAGATTAAGATTGCCGTCCCTGTCTTCTTTTTCCACTACCATTACTTCGATCACATCACCCACTTTAACACCGCCAGGGATGTCTCTGAATTCGTTCAATGAAATAAGTCCATCGCTTTTAAACCCGATATTAACAACCGCATCGGTCTTGGTCAATGATTCAATGGTAGCCATGATCATTTCACCGTCATTGATCTGTTTGAAGGTGTTGTCGTAAACCGTGTCGTACTTCGCTTTTTCATCAGCAGAATAGCTGGTTACGTTTCTTTTGTCAACACTCCAGTCAAAATCGTCGTGAGCTGTAGCAACAGCTTCCACAGGTACATTTGTTTTCGCAGCAGTTTCGATGACTTCGCCACCGGCAACTTCCTGTGCATCTGCGTTTAATTGTTTAAAAATATTGAATGACATAATAAACCCGTGGTTTTTAAAACGGGAGGGCAAAGGTAGGTAAAAGATGCCTGATTTTTGGGAGGTAAGCAGGTCTTTTTCGGGCTGAAAGGCCTTTTCAGCCTCAATTCTTTCACAATTAGGCGGTTAGTTCATAAAATCCCGGATAGCATAAGCCAACCGGCCTGTATCAACCGCTTCAATTGAGTGGGCTGTATTGGGTAATATGCATAGCTGGGCATTGGGTAAGGTCTGGTAAACCTGTAGTGTTTCATCCAGGCTAACCATCTTATCCCGGTCGCCCGGCATAAGTTTAACGGGTAGTTGGATGGAATTGTAGTCAGGAAGTTTTAATGGATTATCCGTGCCCATTTGTAAAAGCAATTGAACTGTTTTGTGTAATACAAATTTCCAATCCCGGGGCCGGTGTCTTTCTGCTAAAGCCTGGGCAAAGGCGGGTAATTTTTCTTCTATCTTCTCTGCATTGAGCATCCTGCTTTCTTTTTCTGCAGTTTTTTCATTCCAGATAAATTTTGTGGCAAGAGTGACCAGTTTATTTATTTTGTCTGGGTAATTTTTTGCCAGGTACATACCAACATATCCCCCCATGCTGTACCCGAAAATATTTATTTTTTCGATGTTATTTTTCTCCAGGAAAGTAGTACATCATCTGCAAACAGTTTAAGGGAGAAATCTTTTTCCACTATTGGCAACCCGCCATGCCCGCTGAAGTTGATACTATATATAGTGTAATAATCTGCAAGCGCCTTTTCAGTTCAGTAAACTGATCCAATGGCCCCGTGAAGTAAAAGCTGCTGCATATACTACTCTATTATATATGCAATATA
>DAOLIP010000100.1:0-13421 GCA_035328475.1 Ferruginibacter sp. | reverse complement strand
TGGGGATCACACAGGTAAGCCTGAGCCGGATACGGGGTATGAAATAATTTTTTGTCTGCTTTACAGCCTTACTAAATCATTTAACTGGATAACAATGAAACAGCTTATAGTCTTTTTTCTGTTACTCCCTTGTCTCTCCTTTTCGCAGTCGGCCAGGAAAGACAGTCTTTGGTTAACCTTAAAACCCTTTATTGGTGTATGGGCCGGGGAAGGTGGGGGAGAGCCGGGGAAAGGGCAGTATGAAAGAAGCTACCAGTTTATCATGGACAGGAATTTTATTGAAATAAAAAACAGGTCAACATATCCTCCTTCCGCCAATAATCCAAAAGGGGAAGTGCACGAGGATATAGGCTATTTCAGTTATGATAAGACAAGGAAGAAATTCAAACTAAGGCAGTTTCACATTGAAGCATTCGTAAACACTTTTGTGCTTGAAAGCATATCGGCTGATAAAAAGGTTCTTGTATTTATTTCAGAAGATATAGAGAACATTCCAAAAGGATTCAGGGCCAAAGAAACATACAGACTTTTAGGGGACAATGAGATCGAAGAGATCTTCGAGATTGCTGAGCCGGGCAAGGATTTTTCGGTGTATACAAAAGTAAGACTGGTACGCCTTAAGCAGTAGTCTTTTCCGCCAGGAGTGGCTGACATTATTTATCTTATGATAAAGGATTAACCGTACGTTATTGCCAGTTTTGTGCTGTAAAAAGGCATAGCGTACGTGGTAAAGAAAAATGATATCAGATTAGGGTTAAAAGAAAACCGGAAGCAGTTTGCATTATTGGTTATAATAAACGGTTTTGTAGGAGGGCTGGTGGGTATGGAACGTTCCATACTTCCCCGGATCGCCGAGAAGGAGTTTATGATTGCAGCCAAAACAGCCGTACTTTCCTTCATTATTGTATTTGGCATCGTAAAAGCAATTACGAACTATTACGCCGGTACGCTGGCAGGTAAATTCGGAAGAAAAAGACTACTGGTGGCAGGCTGGCTCATTGGTATTCCCATCCCATTCATGTTGATGCTGGCGCCTTCCTGGGGGTGGATCATTGCGGCCAATGTACTGCTGGGTATTAACCAGGGGTTAACCTGGAGCAGCACTGTGGTAATGAAGATAGATCTGGTGGGTGAAAAACAAAGGGGATATGCCATGGGACTTAATGAATTTGCAGGATATATTTCAGTAGCGCTTGTTGCCTTTTTAACCGGATGGGTAGCCGGTGAATATGGTATCAGGCCCTACCCGTTTTATACAGGCATTGTACTGGTTGTTTTGGGTTTATTGATGAGTATATTCTTAGTAAAAGATACCAGACATCATGTTACAAAGGAAGCAACAAGCAGTACGACTCCGGTGCTTAAGAATATCTTTTGGGATACCACTTGGAAAAACAGGAATCTCGGTTCGGTAACACAGGCCGGACTCATTAATAACCTGAACGATGGTATGGCATGGGGGCTCTTTCCAATCCTGCTTGCCACAAAAGGATTTACCATTGGTGAGATTGGGATCGTTACCGCTATCTACCCTGCCGTTTGGGGCATCGGTCAATTATTTACCGGTAAAATGGCCGATACTCTCTGTAAAAAAGATATGCTTTATACAGGCATGCTTTTGCAGGCCATTGCCTTAATTGCATTGGTTTGGGCAAATAACATGTTGCATTATGTATTGCTGTCATCACTTTTAGGTTGGGGTACGGCAATGGTATATCCCACATTTCTGGCAACGGTAGCTGAAAATACAAATCCGCAGGACAGGGCAAAAAGCATTGGCATCTTCCGTTTGTGGAGAGACCTGGGTTATGCCATTGGCGCTGTACTCACCGGGATACTGGCAGACCTCATTAGCATTCATGCGGCCATTGTCTTCATTGGTTTGCTCACATTATCATCGGCTTTTATCATCCGTTACCGGATGAGATGCAAAGCCGGGGGTGCACTCAAAATATGGGATTGGATCATACATAAACATAAACCAGATGCCCCAACAGGAAATACAGGCCTGCCTTACAGTAACAGATCTTCAGCAGTTGATAAGGCAATCGGCAGAGCAAATCGTCATTGTTGATGTAAGAAATGCAGACGAATATGCAGAAAAACATATTCCTGAAGCGATCAATATTCCTTTACATGAATTGGCAAACCGTTCAATAGAACTTTCAAAAGTTTCCATCATTGTCACTGTTTGCGGTAAAGGAGGAGGCCGCTCGGCACAGGGAGCAGTATTGTTAAAACAATTGGAATTTGGCAAAGCAGGTTTTCTTTGCGGAGGGACATTTGGCTGGTATGATCTTCAGCTACGCTCAGGATAAGTTTGAGGTTGGGCGGACTTGTATTAATTATTGCCTAAAGAGATTGCAACTGAGTTGTGATAATTTTTGCAACTCGGTTTTATTCCAGCAATTGTTTAAACTTTATCTTTGCCCCGTGAAACTACTTACATTTATACTCGGCTTATACGTGCTTGCGCTGCCCTGCATGCCCTGTATGGACAATGATGAGTGCAACGAACCTGTTACTGTTTCCGTATCACAACCTGCAGACCAGCACAATCACCAGGACGAAGAAGAAGCCTGTGCTCCTTTTTGCAACTGTGCCTGCTGCGGACATATCGTTACGTCAAGTGTACATACACTGAAAATTACTGCGGTAAAACCCGGAGCAGCAAAAAGACTACCATCTTATTACAACAGCATCTCCCTTTCTTCCGATCATTTCGGCAATATATGGCAGCCGCCACGGGTGTAGTTAACCGCTGTGAACATTATTTCATTGGATGCGTACCCATTGCATCACCTTCTATCTGTTATTTAACTAAAAGAGTTTTTACATGCAAAAAATAATTGCGTTGCTGTTTGCAATGATCATGATACATACCGTACATGCCCAGCATATTTTACGGGTGAAAATAAAGAATGCAGAGAATAGAGAACCGCTGGCAGGCGTAAGCATCGTGTTGGAAAAAAACAAGAGCGGCGTTTCTTCTGATAACAATGGCCTGGCTGAATTAAAGAATGTTCCGGCAGGAAAACAGTTCATCATCTTCAGTCATACCGGATATGAAACCCGGACGGAAACGTTTACATTTCCATTAACAAAGGATGAAGTGGTTGAAATACTATTGACGGAAAGTTCTGAAGAGATAGAAGAAGTGGTGCTGCAAACAACCCGTACCAGCCGAACGATTGCCAATACCCCCACCCGTGTAGAAACCATTGATGGGGAAGAACTGGATGAGAAGGGGAATATGCGCCCGGCAAATGTATCTATGCTGCTGCACGAAAGCACAGGCATGCAGGTACAGCAAACATCAGCCACCAGCGGTAATGCCAGCATCCGGGTGCAGGGGCTTGATGGAAGATATACCCAGCTTTTAAAAGACGGCTATCCCAACTACGGGAATTTTGCCAGCGGGTTAAGCGTACTGGAAATTCCGCCATTAGACCTCAAGCAGGTGGAAGTGATCAAAGGGCCGGCTTCTACTTTGTACGGGGGCGGTGCCATTGCCGGTGTGGTGAACTTTATTTCTAAAATACCGGGCGAAAAGGCGGAGTATAATTTCATGTTCAACCAGTCGCATATCGGGCAAACGAATATCGGCGCTTATGCTTCTCAAAAAAGAGGAAGGTTCGGCTATGCTTTTCTGGGCCTTTATAATTTTCAGAAAGCGTATGATGTAGACAAAGATGATTTTTCGGAACTGCCCAAAAGCAACAACTTTACTATTAACCCCAGGTTGTTTTTCTACCCCGACTCTTCATTTACCATTATGCTGGGTAACAGTTTTACCAGGGGATTGAATACCGGCGGCGATATGCAAATGATCAAAGGAAACACAACACCGGGCCATTCGTATTTTGAGAAGAATAAAACCGTGCGAAACAGCACTACGCTGGAAGTGGATAAACGGTTTGCCAACCGCAATGCACTTAAACTGAAACAGAGTGTGAGTATTTTCGACCGGCATATCAATATCCCGAATTATGAATTCTCCGGGCAAAGCACCAATAGTTTTACTGACCTGTCGCTGCTGTTCTTTAAACAGAAGCATACGGTGATCGGCGGATTGAACGTAGTGTACGATAAGTTCACGCAGGAGATCATCAATACACACAATACAAGAACATTCACATCGGGTATTTACCTGCAGGATACCTGGGATATATCGGACAGGCTGAAGCTGGAAAGCGGGATACGGGTTGACAACGCAGATCTACGCAACAATAATTATTCAGAGAATCAAACGTTCGTTTTACCAAGGATATCTGCACTGTTCAAATTCACCGATAAGATCAGCTCTAGAATTGGCGGAGGCCTGGGATATAAAATGCCGACCATTTTTACCGAGCAGACAGAAAGGTTGCAATACCAGGATATGCTGCCTTTGAATAACGTGGTGGCTGAGCGAAGTGCGGGCGGTACCGTCGATATCAATTACAAAACAACGGTGGGCGGCCACCTGCTGTTCAGTATCAACCAGCTATTCTTTTACACGTCCATCAATAAGCCATTGGTACTGCAGGTGGATCCTTTTGGCAAATATTCATTTGCCAATGCTTCCAAACCAATTGTGAGCAGTGGTTTTGAAACAAACCTGAAGTTCATTTACAAAGAAGACCTGAAATTCTTTGTGGGATATACGTTTACCAATGCCAAAGCTACTTACCTGTCATCAAACCGGTTTTTACCCTTACTGCCCAAGAACAAACTGAATCTTACATTGATGTATGAAAAAGAAGATAATTTTAAACTGGGCCTGGAAGGTTATCTCACCGACCGGCAATATTTATATAATGGGTTCCGTACGCCTGCTTACTGGGAGTTTGGATTTATGGCGCAGAAAACCTTTGGGGTGGTATCGGTATTTGTGAACTTTGAGAATTTCACCGACCAGCGGCAGAGTAAATACAAAACGGTAGCCAACCCGCCGCATAACAACCCAAGCTTTGATGATATCTGGAATCATACGGAAGGGTTTGTGGTGAACGGGGGAATAAAAATTAAATGGTAGTTATGAAACTGCATACCAAAATGCCGGAAACACTGAAGTCCTTTTACCGCAAAGAATTGTTGCTGGCAAAAAGAACATTTGCTGAGAAGGATTACCAGGCAAGCTGGCGCCATTTGGAAAGGGCGCATATTTTGGGTCAGCCTTATCCTTACCGGCATACGGCTGTTCATTGGAAGATGTTGCTGTTCGGTATTAAGATAAAAAATACAAAAGAGATCATCGGGCAAATACCCAGGCTGTTGGTTGGCGGAGTAAAGTCTTTTGTTGGAAAAATTCCGGTTGGTAATACAGGAGGAGCAAATGTGCCTCCGCTGCTGCCAATGGAAATACCGGAAGACCTGGCGTTAATTATTAAAGATCACGGGAACTCAGACCTGTAAGGTTTTTGACCAGCCCGGCGGGGGCTGAGATATCTTACAGGTTTTTCAAAGCTGCAATCATCGCTTTGGGATCTGCCGCCTTGAAAACGGTATTGCCAGCCACCAGCACATCGGCACCGGCATCTAAAATGGTCTTTGCATTTTCGAGGGTTACGCCGCCATCTATCTCGATCTTTACATTCAATGCTCTTTCGTCGATCATTTCCCGAAGCTGTTTTATTTTGTTGAGGGTATGGGGTATAAATGATTGTCCGCCGAAGCCGGGGTTTACGCTCATTAAACAAACCAGGTCAATATCGGCGAGGATGTCTTTTAATGCTTCCACCGGTGTATGCGGATTAACAGCTACGCCGGCCTGCATACCTAAACTTTTTATCTGCTGGATATTCCTGTGTAAATGCGGACAGGCTTCTATGTGAACGGAAAGAATGTCGGCGCCGGCTTTCTTAAATGCTTCGGCAAAATTGCCCGGCTCTTCGATCATCAAATGCACATCGCAGACCTTTGCAGTTGCCTTCCGGAAAAACTCAACCAGCATGGGACCAAAACTGATATTGGGAACAAAACGTCCGTCCATCACATCCAGGTGATACCAGTCGGCCACACTTTCGTTCAGCATTTTGCATTCTTTTTCCAGGTTTATAAAGTTGGAAGCAAGGAGGGAGGGAGCGATGATGGGCATTGGGGAATTAAGAATTAAGAATTAAGAATTAAGAATTAAATGGTTCGGTCGCAAAGTTAATCCATAATTCATCACTCATCATTCATAATTTACTTTGTCCCGAGTCTTTTCAACGCTTCCTGTGCTTCCACAAAATCCGGTGAATACATAAGGGCAGTACGGTATTCTTCAATGGCATCGGCCGGTTTGTTCAGTTTCTCGAGGCAGCGGCCACGCCAGTAATAGCCTTCATCAAAATTATTCTGCAGGGTAACGGCTTTGTCGAGCACCTTCACTGCATCGGCATATTTACCCTGGTCGTATAGGGCAATGGCTTTTTCCCGGTAACCGAACATGAAAGTATAGTCCATGGCCAGGCATTGATCAAATAATGCAATGGCTTTTCCCTTGTCGCCTGCATAATTATAATAGAGGCCTTTTATAAAGAGCGCTTCTTTGGCAGTATTCCCGTTTTTGGGTCTCGCAAGCAGGTCGGCCACCAGCAATGCCCTGGCATTTTTTGTTTGTGCATATAAAGACCCCAGCGACATCAGGTATTCCGGCTCTGGTAAAATGCTTACTGCATTTTCAAAAGCCCGGATCGCATTCAGGGTATCTCCATTTTCAAAATGCAGCACAGCTTTTATATCCCAAAGCCGGGCATTCAAACTGTCTTTCTGCACTGCTTCATTGGTGGAGGCCAGGGCCTTATCATATTGCCCGTTATCCCGGTAATACTGAACAAGCTGTTCCCGCAGCAACAATGAATCAGGAAACGTTGCGATGGAATTTTTTAATGCCTGCTCTTTGCCTGCAGGAGGAGGTTGTGTATCGGCTTGTTTTTCTTCCTTATTATTACAGGCCAGCAACAAGGCTGCGGCCAGTGCAGGTATCAAAATTTTTTTCATCATGTTGCGTGCAAAATTAAGTAATTGAACCACATGTATAACAAAACCATGACACTACCAGAACCACCTCGAACATAGCGTATAAAAAATTCACACCCGGTGTGGAAAAACGATGTTCCCTGTCTTCTTATCCACGCCTGTGGCCGCACAAGTTGTGGTTCAAAGTTGCTGCCAATGACCAAAATTAGCCATGAGCATGACATTTCTCTGACAAACATAAATTCAACATCTGCTACCTTTGATTTTCAAATTCTGATAGATGAAAAAACAGGTATTCTTAAGTTTATTGATAGCAACCGCCATCGTGGCGGCTTCTTTTACAAACAGACACATTGTACATACTGTTTCCGCCGGTTATTCAGACACCGTATTATTTGAAGGCGAAAAACATTTTGCCAATGTGCAGCAACTGACCTTTGGGGGCGATAACGCCGAGGCGTATTTCAGCTTTGATGGGAAGTGGATCATCTTTCAGCGTACCCATCCAAAAGAAGGGATCATGTGCGACGAAATGTTCATTGGTAAAGTGCCGGGCCCGGGAGAAAAATTTGAGTATAAAAAAGTAAGTACCGGTAAAGGAAGAACCACCTGCGGTGCTTTTACCAAAGACGGTAAACATGTGATTTATGCAAGTACGCATTTGGGCGCCGATACCTGTCCGCCGGTTCCCGACCGTAAAAAATACGGCAACAAATACATCTGGCCTTTGTACGACAGCTACGATATTTTTATGGCCGACCTCAATGGAAAGATTGTAAAGCAACTCACCAGCAGCAAAGGCTATGATGCCGAAGCCACCATTTCGCCGGATGGAAAAAAAATGCTTTATACCAGCGATAAGGATGGCGATATAGACCTGTATATCATGGACCTGAAGACCGGGAAAGAAAAACGAATCACCAATACCCTGGGTTACGACGGCGGCGCCTGGTTCAGTCCGGATGGAAAAAAGATCATCTGGCGTGCAAGCCGGCCAAAGACCGAAGCCGAGATCAAAGAATATAAAGACCTGCTTTCAGAAAATATGGTAGCTCCCACTAATATGGAAGTATATATTTCAGATGCCAACGGCAATAATGTAAAACAGGTCACTTCCTTTGGCAATGCCAACTGGGCGCCGGCTTATATGCCCGACAGCAAGCGTATCATCTTTGCCAGTAACCACCAGAGCAAGAGGGGATTTCCTTTCAACCTTTTTGTAATTAACGAAGACGGCAGCGGGCTGGAAAAGATATCAGCAGAAAAATCATTCGATGCATTCCCGATGTTCAGTCCCGATGGAAAGAAGATCATCTTCTGCAGCAACCGCAATAACGGCGGCACCAGGGATACGAATATTTTTATTGCCGACTGGGTGGAATAAAGAACGTTGCAACGTATAAAACGTTGCAACGGATTAACGTCATTTATTCTTCCTCGAGAATATCTTGCTCACGATCTTCCACTCCCCGTTCACTTTCAGCATATTCATGTAATCGTACAGGATAACCTTATCCGTTTCGATTTTTATTTTGCCGTTGGCTGCATTGCCTTCAATGTTCACCGATACGATCTCGATCCTTCTTTCCGATTTGTTTGTATTTGCCTTTGCCCGGGCAATAAAATCGGCAATGGGCACATCTTTGAATTCGCCGGTTTGTGCATCGATGTACTTCATGCTGGCAGAGGGGTGAAAGGCTTTTTCCATGCGGTTGCCGTCGCCGCTCATGTATTCTTCCAGGCAGGCACGTACGGCTTTTTCTTCATCGCTCGATTGAGCAAATGTTTTAAGGGAAGTGATGGTAGTTAAAAACAGTACCAGCAGCAGGGTTATTTTTTTCATGGTTTTTATTTTTAATAAACTTAGCAAAAAGGAATAAAGCGGTGCCGTTAAACTTTATGAACGGTTTTTTTACTGGCTCTTCAGTTCAATCACCTCGCAGTCTTTTATGTTCTTTCCATCAATGGTAAAGCGGATGAGTGTTCTTACTTTCTGCCATCCCTGTTTACCGGCAGCCCCGGGGTTCATGTGCAGGCATTGCAGTTTATCGTCGTACATTATTTTTAGTATGTGCGAATGGCCGCTGATGAACAGTTGCGGTTTATGAACCAGTAATTCGTTCTTTGTTCCGGGATTGTATTTTGGCGGGTACCCGCCGATATGCCGCATCATCACTTTTACATCTTCACACATAAACACCAGTTGTTCGGGAAACTGCGAACGGATATCCTGTCCGTCGATATTGCCGTAAACACCCCGCAGCATGGCCTGATGCCCCGACTGACCATGAGCAGATTCTGAATTGGCCAGGCCGGCCATCAGACCAAAAGCCACCTCATCATTGCCCCAATCACCCGCATGCCATACCTCATCACAATCTTTAAAGTGGCCGGGTACCGAATCGTCTAAATAACCATGTGTGTCCGAGATCAATCCGATTCTTGTCATCAGTTTTTATTGGAATTTACAGGAAGAAGGGATCACCCTCACCGTTTTGTTTTTTGTGAGCGTATCTCTTTTAAGCGCCAGCTCAAGGTACATCCATCTTTCGGGGTGCGGTACTTTGGGGCCTAAGTATATCCGGTTAATGGAAGCCTTGATGGGCTTGGTGCTTTCCACATACAGTACCCGGGGAATGCTGCTGCTTTGTTTATCAAACAGCACCAGCTCATTATCATCGTTGTAGTATTGAATAACCCGGTATTCATTCTCAAACGAATAATTGGAAGATTTAAAAAAGTAACGCAGTTCGGCAAGCCCGCGGGAGATGATGCTGTCGGTATTCTCTTTCTCACCCGTTTCTGCCCGTTTTGTCAGCAGTTCGTTCAGGATATTACGGAGGCTGTCGATGGCCTTATTCACTTTATCCAGTTTTTCGCTTCTTCTTTCGATGAAACCGGTTGCCTTGTTGAAATACAATACCCGGTAAAGCACTTCTCCCGGCTGGGTAACAGGATTGACCTGTTTCTCCATCACCTGGCCGGCAGCACTCTGCAACGGGTTGGGTTTTGAATCAACCGGTGGCCACAGGAAAAAATCATTGTTGATCACGATGCTGCATCCGGCCGCTTCGTTTCTTTCTTCATCCTTCCCGTAGGTACGCCACATCACCAGTTCATCTTCATGTGTGTCTTTTCGTTCTTCATCTGTTTGCGATGCAGGTAAGAAACTGCCGAGGTAAACATTCTTGTCGGTTGGGTCGCCTTTGCCGAAGATATTGGTCTCTTCAAAATACTGTTTCAGTGCAGGTATTCCGTCTTTTGAAAGCAGTATCTCTTTTAATATCTTTCCTTCCTCCGGATCGTTCATATTGCTTACATTGGAATAGCGGAGTTTGGTGGCCCCATCGGGAACCACCAGCCGGTCGGCCACCCACAGTTTGGTGTAATGTGCCACGGGGCATGGTTCGGTGATGATGGAATATTTCCTGATCTTATTGATCTGCTCAATGAATTTGACCGCCACCTGTTTTATACTTTCTCTTTTGGTTCTGTCGGTTATTTTCTCCAGCACATCGGCAATAAAACGGGTGCTGTCGTCGGCGCCTGTTTCCACCACCGGTTTTTCACCGATCTTTAATTTCAGTTCATTGATAACATCCAGCAGGTAACTGTAGTTGCTGCTTAGCTCCTTTGCCTTTTCATAATCTGCCTTGGCTTTTTCGTATTCGCCTTTGTTATTCCATACATTGCCCCGGTTGTAATAGGCATTGGCATAATCCGGGTCCAGCTTAATGGCTTCGGTGTAACTGGCAATGGCCTTATCCGGTTCATTTTTATTGAACCATACATTGCCCTGGTTATTATAGGCGTCTACATATCCTGGTCTGTGTTTGATGGCAGCGGCATAGTCGTCGTAAGCGTTGTCGTATTCTTTTTTATTGTACCAGGCATTGCCCCGGCTGTACCAGGCAAAAGGATCCTGCGGCCTTAATTTTATTGCCTCGTTGTAATCCGCAATGGCTTCATCCAGCTTGTTTTTATTGAACAGCGCATTTGCCCGGTTGTAGTAAGCCGATACATAGGCGGGATCCATGCTTATCGCTTTGTTATAATCTTCAATGGCCCGGTCCAGTTCATTTTTATTGTAAAGGGTATTGCCCCGGTTGTTGAAGGCATCCACAAATCCGGGGTTCAGGTCGATGGCCTTGTTGTAGTCTTCCAGCGCCCGGTCCATTTCATTTTTGCTGTACCAGATATTGGCCCGGTTATACCAGGCAGAAGCGTTTTCGGGTTCCAGCTCAATCAGTTTTGAACAATCGGCCAGGGCGTTATCAAGCTGCTGCATCGATTCCCATACCAGGCTGCGGTTCTGGTAAGCAATGGCAAGAGTGGGGTCCAGCTCAATGGCTTTATTATAATCTTCCAGCGCCTTGTTATGTTCTTTGGCATTATACAAACTAACCCCCCGGTCGTTGTGGGCAACGGCCCGCTGCTTAGTTAACTCAATGCTGTTGTGTTCGGCCAGCACCTTATCGTTTAGCAGATCGATCAGTTCCTGGTACTGGCTTTTGCTGTGCAGCTCAATGGCCTGTTTCAGCAATGTTTCTGTTTTCGGTTTGGGGGGCATGGGGGGCTTTTTATCTGAATAACAAAGGCACATAGAAGTACTTGTAAAAAACCATGTTCCTGTGTGATTCAATTCTGAAAAGGATTGGTAGTGTATCAGTTTGAAAAGTTGTCAGCCTGAGTTTATCGAAGGCGGGTTAGGATGCACTAATTCTTATGGCTTCGACAAACTCAGCCTGGCATTTATTTTTACCAGGATTTCAAACTGATACACTGTCAGTGTTTTTTTAATTCTTACTTAAAGGTATTTTTTTTACTAACTTCATGTATGCCTTTTTTCAGAAATTTTACCTACTATATCGACAAGCGAAGCTGGAAATATATCTTCCTGCTGGCCTCCCTGGCACTTTGTGTCTGATTAAGTTGCTGTTACCGGTCGTTGGTCATTTTTAATTCTTAATTCTTAATTCTTAATTCTTAATTGATATGCCGCATTATTATACGTTGGGAAAAATCCCGCACAAACGCCACGTACAGTTTCGCAAACCCGATGGCGGACTGTACAGCGAACAGTTATTTTCCACCGAAGGGTTCAGCGATGATTACTCGTTACTGTATCATTGTCACCCGCCTACACAGATAATAAGAACCGAGCCGCAGGTTGATGTGAGTCCGCAGGTGGCCGAAGAAAAAATGCTCAAGCACCGTTGCTTTGAAGGATTCAATATAAAACCCGGGGGTGAATATTTACAAAGCCGTATTCCGGTGCTGGTGAACAGCGATTGTCATATTGTACTGGCCGCCCCTCAAAAAGGAACCGGCGAATATTTTTATAAGAATACCGATGCCGATGAAATGATCTTTGTACACGAAGGAACCGGTACGGTGCATACACAGTATGGCGACCTGCCTTTCGGCTACGGCGATTACATTGTATTACCCAGGGGAACCATTTACCAGATCGAATTCAGCAATGAGAATAACCGCCTGTTCATTGTAGAATCATTTTCGCCGCTTCGTTATCCCAAACGCTACATGAGTAAGTTTGGGCAATTGATGGAGCACTCGCCATATTGCGAACGGGATATCCGCACGCCACAAGACCTGAAGACCTATGATCAGAAAGGCGATTACCTCATCAAGGCAAAAAAGAAAGGGATGCTGTACGGACTGCATTACGGCACCCATCCCTTTGATGTGATCGGGTGGGACGGATGCTGTTATCCCTATATTTTTTCCATTCACGATTTTGAACCAATCACCGGGCGTGTGCATCAGCCGCCACCGGTACATCAAACCTTTGAAACCAATGCCTTTGTGGTTTGTTCTTTTGTGCCGCGGCTGTACGACTATCATCCCGATGCCATCCCGGCGCCGTATAACCACAGCAATATCGACAGCGACGAAGTGCTGTATTATGTGGATGGCGATTTTATGAGCCGTAAAAATGTAACCCGTGGTATGATCACCCTGCACCCGGCCGGTATTCCGCACGGGCCTCACCCCGGGGCTGTAGAGAAAAGCATTGGCGCCAAAGAGACCAAAGAGCTTGCCGTAATGGTAGATACCTTCAGGCCGCTGATGCTTACAAAGCAGGCGCTGGAAATAGAGAACGGGAATTATATCATGAGCTGGGCAGAGTAGGAAGGCTGTTGAAGGTTGAAATGCCAATACCCAATGTTCAATTTTCAATGATCAACGGAATTTCGTTGCGGCATCTTGTATCCAGCATCTTGTATCCTGTATCCTGTATCCTGTATCCTGTATCCAGTATCTTGTATCCTGTATCCTTCTTCTATCTTTACATTTAAATCTTTCGTATGGAATTAGGCATCGGCATGTTCGGCGATCTGCACATCGGTAAAGATGGTAAAGTACAACCTGCCGGTGAGCGGCTGCAGCAATTGATCGAGGAAATAAAACTGATGGATGAACTGGGGCTGGACTTTTTCGGCATCGGCGAACAT
>DAOLIP010000099.1:0-13429 GCA_035328475.1 Ferruginibacter sp. | reverse complement strand
CGGTAACGGCGCTTACCAGATACAGAGCAAAGCATATATTATGCTTGGCCATGCCTATGCCGAGCAAAAGAAGACCGATGATGCGTTGTCTTATTACAAAAAAGCAGCTTCAGCGGCAGAAGGAGATGAGGGCATGGCTTCTGAAGCCCTTTTCCTGGCAGGCAGATATGCCGAAGCCATCGGTAAACCGAAAGACGCCATTGAATTATTCCAGGAACTGAGTGATACATACCCTGCCAGTCAGCGTGTACGTTCCGGTGATGCCGAAAAATACCTGGCTAAATTGGGAGTAACCAAATAAATACTATGTCTGCTTCAAACCAGCATGTAAATAATACCACAGGCATCCAGCTACCAGCGGGTGCCTGTGTTGTAATTGTGCGTACCGAATGGAACGCCGGAACAGTTGATAAACTGGAGGCCGGCTGCCTGAAAATACTTCAGCAGCACAACGTACATCACAAAGTGATCACCGTTCCCGGCGCTTTTGAAATTCCCTTCGGCATAAAAAAATACTGGGAATCGGTTAAATACAAAGAAGACAAGCCCCATGCATTCATTGCACTGGGTTGTGTACTTCGGGGCGATACACCGCATTTTGATTATGTGTGTAAAGCGGTCACAGATGGCGTTGTTCAACTCAATCTTTCTCTTCCGGTACCTTCTGTATTTGGGGTGCTTACCGTAGATAACCAGCAACAGGTGGATGAACGGCTGGGAGGCAAACACGGTCATAAGGGAGAAGAAGCGGCCATAACTGCCCTGAAGATGATATCTTTGGTTGGCACTTTTAAATAAAGATCTCATGAGAAAATGGCTGGCAGTTGTATTCCTTTTTTCTTTTGCTGCATGTACTAACAGCAGCGATGCACCTGTAGAAGACAGCGTTGCTGTGAAAAAAGATTCCCTTCCCCTGCAACCGGTTAAAGAAGCATTACCCGCTTACATTCATAAATTCACCGATACGGCATTAGAGCGTAAAGTAACGGCCCTTTTACTCAAACTTCCATTTGTTAAAAAAAGCGATACGTATATTGATTCCGTCAGTGGTCATAAACACGGCATATCGTTCATGCTTGATAATACAAAGGGCGACAGCAGCATTTCCGTGCTGGCCGGGTACAACAGCGAGGAACGCTTTGAGACCTATTATCATTTTTATGTAGATCCCAAAACAATGGGAGTAACCATCTACGATCCGTTGACCAATAAAACAATTACGGTAAAAGAATATTTAAAGAGATCGAAATAAAATGAAAGTCGAGTTATTCATACCTTGTTTTGTTGACCAGCTTTACCCGCAAACGGCCTTTAATATGGTGAAGGTTCTGGAAAAAGCCACCTGCGAAGTGGTATATAACACCAACCAGACCTGCTGCGGTCAGCCCGCCTTTAATGCCGGTTTCCGCAACGAGGCCAGGGATGTGTGCAGTAAATTCCTGAAAGACTTTGACGGTGTAGATTACATCGTTGCACCCAGCGCCAGTTGCGTGGGTTTTGTACGGAACTATTATGGAAAGATATTCGACAACTCTTCGCAGCACAACCAGGTGAAAGACCTGGGCAAACGCATCTATGAATTCAGCGAGTTTTTAACCGAAGTGCTGAAGATAGACAACTATGGCGCCGCATTGAATGCAAAAGCAACTTACCACGACAGCTGCGCTGCCTTGCGTGAATGCAAAATAAAAGAAGGGCCACGCAAACTGTTAAGCCATGTAAAGGGCCTTGAGCTGGTTGAAATGAATGATGTGGAAACCTGTTGCGGCTTTGGCGGAACCTTTTCTGTAAAATTTGATGACATCTCCGCCAGCATGGCCGACCAGAAAGTGGGCAATGCCATGGCTACCGGCGCCGAATATATCATCTCTACCGACCTCAGTTGCCTGATGCAGATAGACGGGTATATCAAGGGCAAAGATCTTCCCATAAAGACCATGCATATTGCCGATGTGCTGGCCAATGGCTGGGAATAAAACCCGCTTTTCCAAAGAACCATTCCTGCCGTTTCTCCGTATATGATCTAAACTTTAACCTTGAAACAGATCATCAGCGCTTTTGCTGTTCTATTGTTGTTTGCATCCTGCAAAAATGAGAGCAGGATCATTGTACCGGAAAATTTTATCGATAGCCTCATTTCAAACTATACCCGGCCCAGGGAGTATAAGGCCAATGAAACGGATATGCAGTTCTGGAAGGGAAGGATCGACCCAAAAAATCCAGGGTTGGTTAATGAATTACGTTATGCTTCAACCCTTGTTAAGCGTTTTCATTTTTTGGGAGATATCAGTGATGTGATAACAGCCGACAGTATACTGCATATAGTGGATATCACGTACAACCATAAGGAATCTTCACCCAATATGGCATTGTTGCGCAACAGCATACTACAACATCGCTTTAATGAGGCAGACTCATTACTGAATGAAGCAAAGAAAGCGGGTATAAAACCATACGATGCCATCGCCGCTTCTTTTGACGTTGCCTTTGAACTGGGGCAATACCTGCTGGCCGAAACCGAATTGAAAAAGATCGCCGGTCAAAAAGACTATGGGTATAATTTCCGTTATGCAAAACTGGCTCACTACAAAAGCGAACTGGATTCTTCCATTGCAGCCATGAGTCGTGCCGGGGAAATAGCCGGTACAAATATTTCACTCAGGCAAGCCGCCTTATCCAACGAAGCAGATCTTAACCTGCACAGCGGAAACCTGCAACGTGCCGCTGAACTTTATATGCAGTCGATAAACTTAAGCACCACCGATCTTCATTCCTTCATGGGACTTGGCTGGATCGCACTGGTACATGATAAAAATGATTCGCTGGCCGAAAAGATATTCCGCTTTGTTCAGTCAAACACAAAAGCGCCGGATCCGTTATTTAAATTGATGCAGGTGGAAGATGCAAGAGGCGACAGTGTTTTGCAGAAACAATATGCACAGCAATTTGCAGATGTGGTGACTGCACCGGCTTACGGTAACATGTACAACAAGTACCTGCTGGAACTTTATACCGGTATTTTAAACGAGCCCGCTAAAGCAGAAGTTATTGCAAAAAAAGAATTACTGAACCGGTCAACCCCGCAAACCTATGCATGGTATGTATGGGCCTTGTATTTTAACGGGCATCTTGCCGAAGCTGAAAAGATTTACCAGCAGTATGTTTCGGGCAAACCCCTGGAAGGGCTGGAGTTGTACTGGATGGGCAAATTCATGCAGGGACAAAAGAAGGGGTATAATGCACAGCAATTCTTTAAAGCGGCTTATAAGAACCGGTATGACCTGAGCCCGGGCATGGTGAGGGACCTGGAGAAAGTGTTGGAGGAGTGATAACCCAGGATTTTCGTTTATTTTTGAGGTAGACTTTTTTATGGCAGATATAGGCATTAATCAACTAGTGAATTTTATTAAAAAGATTCCTGCAATAGATACTGAAGTATCTTCTGGAGTTTACGAAAATAATAATTGGTGGGTTAAAATTTCAATTGATATAAGTCATCAGTTAGCATGGAATGTGGTTCAAGAACTTGGACATGTAATTAATTATATATCACTTAACGAAAGATTGCCTGCTGCTTTCTACCCAGTTTCTTCGCCTCCATATCTTAATGGAGGGCCTAAAGATTTTTTATACTGGATCATCGAATCAAAAGAAACTGATTTTACAGCACTGAATTTGAAAGACTGGTTAGAGTCAAGACTTCCAAACCCTGTTAATGATATTAATGAATGGGACTTTGAGAAATAGCATCATTTAATACAATCGAAACGCTCACTCACTCGTCCCGGTCTCCGACCGGGATGCCCTGGTTGAGAGTCTTTGACTCTCTTATTCTTAAATCCGTTCGATCTTACAGATAAAACAACAGGCTTCTGCATTTCTTGCATGCAGGTATTCAACCCAGGGGTTGGCTTCAAATATCTCCGGGATCAATTCATCCACATCCGCATCGCCCACCAGTTTGGCAAATACCATTTTCTGACTTTTACTATACCCGATCAGCGACAAAGGGAAATTCTCTTTATCGGCTTTTATCTCCGGCGGAAAACGATGAACATCTTTATAGGCTTCCACTTCTCCGGCATTAATGAAGATGGGGCCGGGCTGGTTAAAGGCATTGTGTGTTTCAAACGGACTGTGCGACAGCAACAATCTTTTTTCTTCTCCCACTTTAAATGCTTTTAAAGATACCCGGCAGGGGCCCTTGCCTTTTGCAAGCTGTTCAATTACTTCATGGCCGAAATCATCGGTACGGCTTTCACGTATTTGTTTGGCGTATTCCTCGCTGAGAGGAATGATCTTGAATTTATTCATGATGTTATGTTTTATTTTTTCATTTTTTGAACCACATAGGAACATAGCGCACATAGGAGGAGAACATATCCTATGTGTTTTCCTATGTTTTCTATGTCCTATGTGGTTCCCTGTAAAATTGCAACAGGTAAAATGTTATATCAACCCGAAACTTGCTGACTTAATTCTCCGGAGAAAGTTTTGCTGCTTCCCAACCCAGGATGGCGGTTTTGCGTGTGCTGCCCCAATGATAATCGCCAATGATACCCGTTGATTTGATCACCCGGTGGCAGGGAATGAGGAAGGCTACAGGATTGCTGCCAATGGCGGTACCAACGGCTCTTGAGGCGCCCTTGCTTTCAATATCACCGGCAATGGATGCATAAGTGGAGATATTTCCGAAGGGAATCTTTAATAAGGATTCCCATACTTTTAATTGAAACGGCGTTCCTTTTAAATGAAGCTTTACTTTTTGGAGGTCATTCCAGTCGCCGGTAAAAAAACGCAAAGCATCCTGCTGTATCATATCGGTCTTTTGAAACAGCGAAGCGTTCGGGAAAAAGTAGTCAAGGTTTTCTATCCCGTTCTTTTCATCCTTAACAAAGGCAAGCTGGCAAATGCCTTTAGCCGTAGAGGCAATGATGATATCGCCAAAGGGCGTTTCGGCAAAACTATAATTGATCTTCAGCGCTTCGCCGCCATTCCTGAATTCACCGGGTGTCATTCCTTCAATGCCAATGAACAGGTCGTGCAGGCGGCTGGTGCCGGATAGGCCGGTTTCAAAACTTACATCAGCTAAGGATAGATTCTGTTTCAGCAATTCCTTAGCATATTCCACGCTGATGAACTGCAGGAATTTTTTCGGGCTCACGCCGGCCCAGTCTTTAAACAACCGCTGAAAATGAAAGGGACTTAAATGTATCTGTTTGGCCACATCATCCAGGTCGGGCTGTTCTTTAAAATGCTCCTTTAAATAGCCGATGGCTTTTTCTATTCTTTCGTAATCTGTTATCATAACACAAAAGTAAAGAGCCGGCCAGCGAAATAAAACCCGAAACTTGCGGTGTTTTAAAAGAACAGCCGTTCAATGGTCCAATAACCCGCAACTAAAGTAATTAATATGGAGAGCGGTATCACAATGGCTTTTCGGTAATAAGGCTTATTGCCAAACCATTTTCCAAACAGCAAAAAAACAGATACGATCACAGCAAGTTGTCCCAGTTCAACACCCACATTGAACATAACAAGCGAGGTAAGGTAAGAATGTTGTGGCAGGCCCAAAGAACCTAAAGCATTGGCAAAACCCATTCCATGCACCAGCCCGAATAAGAAGACGATACCGATCCTTGACTTTTTAAGCGTAGGAGAAAAGATATTTTCCAGCGCCACGTACATGATGGATAAGGCAATGATGGGTTCTACAATAGCAGGAGAGGGTGTGAATACTTTGAACATGGCCAGTCCGAGTGTAATGGAATGTGCTACCGTAAACGCAGTTGCCTGCCAGAGAACGGGTTTTAATTTCGGGCTCAGTAAATAAAGACTTAATACAAAAAGAATATGATCAAAGCCCAATGGCAGAATATGCGTGAAGCCAAGCTGAAGGTATAAGATGGCTGCTTCCGATTTGCTGAGTTTTTCCAGTTCCTGCACATTGTCGTGTGCCCATAATGACTGACTTATCAAAAAAAACACGATCAATAACCCGGTTGCTTTCAGAAAGAAGCGGTTGTTATTTGAAGTTAAATTACTCATCGGGGTTATTGATCGCATTGTAAAAATATGTTTCGTTTTTTATTTAAAAGAAAACGGCCAGTTTCAGCCTTGCAAATAAAGGTGTTCCCGGGGTATAATGTAATTCATTTACCGGGGCCGTTTCATTTCTTAATTGCGATTCAGTGGCAAACTGTGCTTCATTCCATTTAATGTTTAAAATATTCTCCACCGCAAAACCGATCTCGTATTTGGGACGGGTATAGTTCACCGAAGCATCCAGTAAAAAATATCCTTTGGCAGTAATGCTGTTGTCTTCGTTTGCAGGCCTGTTCTTAATATAACGGTAACTGATGCCGCCGTTAAAGCCTGTTTTCTGTTTGTAATAAATACCGCCCACACTGGTAAGCGTTGGTGCCAATGGAATATAATTGGCTCCCTTTGGTTCATCTATTGCACGGGGTTTGGTATAATTTATATTCACAGTGGCAAACAGGTTCTTGGTGAACTGGTAGCGTGCCAGCACATCAATGCCCTGCCTTTTGCTTTTACCACTTGGTTCTATTACGCCGGCATCGCCTACGTATACAAATTCCTGGTCGAGGTAAAGATACCAGGCGGCAATATTTAAAAACAGGTTGTCAACCGGCTTCAGCATCACACCCAGGTCGGCGCCATAGGCCGCAGGTAATATTTGTTTGCCTGAATTTTCAACAACAACCCTGGCATCGTTGCTGTGAAAACCTTTGCCACCCTTTATATACACCTGGGCAGCTTTGCTGATGCTGTACTGGATATTCATCTTGGGGCTCAGGATCGCTTTGCTTTGCGACGGCAATTGTGAGTTTACAAGTCTATCAAGGTATTTGAAGTTGAAATAGTCAAGTCTTAATCCTGCATTGATGAGCCACTTGCCGATACTGAGTTGCTGATCGGTAAATGCAAAGACATTCAGTTCTTTTACATCACCCAGTTTTATGTTATCAATAAACTGCCTGTTCACCGCCGTAGATAAACGGCTGTTGCTGGTGGCATCATACCGCAGGCCAATGCCATCGGTTGAATTCAATGTAGCTCTTCCCAGCATACACTTTTTAGCAAGGGTGCTGCTGTATCCGAAAATATCTCTTTTCTCTGCCTGGTTAATTCCATCGCCGTTAACCGGGTCGGCTAAAAAGAAAGTGAAATTAGAATATAGGTTAAAAATATAATGGCTGTAGAAGAACTGGTTCTGCCAGTTTCCGCCTTTTTTTAATTGGGTTGAAAGAACCAGGTTAGCATTGTAGCGTTCGGTATTGCCTCCTTCGGATGGATCGATAGACCCAAAGCGGTCAATGGTGCCGTTCTTCACAGCCCGGTCGGGCACCTGCCCGCTTGCATCCCAGTTGCTGCTGAATGCCGAAGCAGAAAAAGATAACTGCGTGGCCGCCGAAAGAACTGCATTGTATTTGCCAAACAGGTTCAGTCTTTTAAAACGTTGTTTGCTGAGGGTTGGCCCGTCGGTGTAATTATAATCAGCAGCGATGTAAGCGCTTTGTTTGTCCTTATTCTTCTTAAGCAGGTCGATCATGGCCAGTGTACGAAAGCTGTTGAACCGTCCGCCTTCTACCTGTATCATACTTTTTGGTATGTTTTTGAACGTGGAGAAAGCCACATAGCCGGCCGTATTTAAATTGCCGTGTTTGGTATAATAGGGCCCGGCGCCAAAATCAATATTGTTGATGGTTTCGGGAATGATGAAGTGTGCATCGGCATATCCCTGCCCGTGCGCATGGCTCACCATGTTCACCGGTATGCCATCCACACTTACCTGTACATCGGTGCCGTGATCGCAATCAAATCCTCTTAAGAATATTTGTTCTGCTTTACCACCACCAGCGTGCTGTGCAATGAAGAGGCCTGGAACGGTACGTAATAATTCCTGGGTGTTCTTAACGGGCTTCAGGTCAAGATCGATCTTGCTGATGGTACTGAAACGGGATGCTGCTTTGCTTTCCAGCACTACATCTTTCAAACTTATAAGATCCGGATGCAGGCCGATGATATTTTCTTTGTTCTTTTCGGCATCAATGGCCAGGGACCTGTAGCCAATATAAGTGATGATGATCCTGCCTGCTGATGCCAGTACAAAATTCCCATTGGGGTCGCTGATCGTTTTCCCCGTGGTGGTTCCGGCATCTGTTACCGACACACCTTCTAAAGGCTGCCGGCTTACTGCGTCCACTATCTTGCCGCGTATGTTTGTTTGAGCCTGTGTTACTGTTGAAATAACCAAACAAGTCACCGCCATCAGTATGATTCTGAATTGCATAAATCCATTTTAAAATTGAAATAAATTTCCTGTACTGCTTCACGTAAGGTCTGCCTGGCAGATCCTTTGATCACAGTTCATGTTTCCCGGCAGCGGGCCATCGGGTTTTAATAAAGAGCGGGCTTATACTTTTGGCGGGGGGTAATCCTGGCGGGGATCGGTAAAGGGCAGGGTAGCGGTTAAGAAAAAACGATAGTTGTTACCGGAAAACGATCGTTGCTGTTCGTCATTTTTTGATGAACAGAACTGGTCATTATTTGAATTGTCTTTTTTGGAAGACGGTTTTTCTTTGGCCGATTCATTTTCCTTTTCATTCTTCACTACTTCTTTGTGTACATGAAATTTCCCGTCTTCATAATGCACCGTTGCCATATGCCGGGCTTTATAAAAAATATGGGCAACTGCATCCGATATATAGGGAGTAACAGGCTTTAACATGGCCGTGCTGTAGGCAAAGAGCAGGATATATAATGCTGTCTTTTTCATGTTTTGGTTCGCTGCAGTTGGTGTTTGCGTGTAAAATAGTGATGTCTGTTCACATATACGCATTAATGGTATGGCCGGATTTAAAAAAGGAGGATTGGGGAGATTTTTTATTTTGAACCACATAGGAACATAGCGCACATAGAAAATACATAAATAGCTACTATGTGAAGCTCTATGTTAACTATGTGGTTCGAAGGGAAGTAAAAAGCAAAAGGCGGAGAATGTATCTCCGCCGATTCAGTGCTTAAGTTGGTACGAACCTAAAAAGGAGCTGCTAAATAGGGGAATGAAGCAAGGAAAGGTTTATCATTTGCATTCACATTGTCTTTTGTAAGACCTGGGTTGCTGGTAGCTGCGGGGCCGCCAAATATTAACGTGAGTTCATTATCAATAACATCATCAGACAAACCACGGCCAGTGAGGTAGTCTGTTGTTGAAGTAAAGAATTTTGTGGGACCTGTAGTCGAAACATTTAAAATGTCAGTAGCCAGAACACTGGTAAATACAGTTGCATTCAAGCCTAATACATTTGTGGTATACCCTGCATTTAGTGCCAGCAATCTTGCCTGGAATTTTGCCTGGAATGCGCCGTTCTGGTTTCCGGGTGTTGTTACGTTAAAGGCATCTTTATCGGCTGCCGATACATTGAATACGGTATTGATGGCCGGTCTTCCCATCTGGTCCTGCTGCTGGTAGTAAACTGTAGGAGCCGGGGTATCGTCGCTTTTTTTGCAGGATGCGGCGATGACCGTACTGCCAATTATGATCGCTAATAATTTTATTGTTTTCATTTTTATCTGTTTAATGTGTTGTGTTAATTAGATCTTCTTTTTTGTTTCCAGCCATACGTTTACGCTGGCAGCGCTTCCTAATAAACTTTTTGGAACTTCCACCACTACGCTCAGTACATTGGTTCCGGCAAACGTATCGGTTCCGGGGTTGTTAAAACCTGGAGCGGTACCGGCAAGGATGGCTTTGTAGCGGTTAAGGTCGAAGAAGAAAGGATCGTCTCTCGGCCCGGCAAATACCTTTATGCCCGAACCACCTGTTCCAATGGTTGGAGCAGCGCCGTAAGCAGTAACCACAGCAGAAGCGCTTACACTTCCTTCCAGTTTGCTTCTTGTTCCTTTTTCAGAAGGAGCAACCGGGCCATAAACCTGCATGCTGTTGGAAGCGGCATCGTATTTACACTGGATCACCAGGTCTTCAATATTATCCGCATTATTATCGATATTGAATTCGATGACGGTATTCTCATCAAACTTAGCGGCAGCCGTACTGCCCGGGGCCAGTAAGCCCTGTGAGTTGGCTACAAATACCAGGTTATTGGGATCCTGCGCCCTGAATACATACAGATCGGTGATATCTGTTGGTTGTGCGGTTACGGCAGGCGTATCGATGTGGTCAGCCGCATAGATAATGCCCCCGGTAATTAATGTTGCTGCAGCTATTGCTGCCAGCAGCAGTTTTTTTCTTTTCATTGTAATTGTTTTTAGATTAATGATTTTAGCTTTTTTGTCGTATTACCGACAACAGATTCAATTACGGGATATGGGGCAGTTTGGATTGCCGGATCAAAAAATAATTGCACAACCAGGTATTTATTCACTTCAGTCAGTATTTTTACGAACAAAAGGTCTTTGGATCTGCATTTTTAATTCTTCATTCTTAATTTTTGATTATCATGTCTTATTGGCTCGTAAAATCAGAACCTTCCGCATACAGCTGGGATCAACTGGTAAAAGACAAACAAACCTGCTGGAGTGGTGTACGTAATTATGCCGCACGTATAAACCTGCGGGCAATGAAAAAAGGCGACGAGGCCTTATTTTATCACAGCAATGAAGGCGTTGAAATAGTAGGCATCGCTAAAGTGGTTAAAGAGGCTTACCAGGATCCCACCACCGATGATGACCGTTGGGTGGCGGTAGATATTAAAGCACATAAGAAATTAAAGAAACCCGTTCCGCTTACCGTATTAAAAGCAGATAAGCGCTTTGCCAATATGGACCTGGTAAGGCTGGGCCGGCTGAGTGTACAAACCGTTAAGCCGGAAGAGTGGGAACTGATCATGAAGATGGCAGGAGAGTAACCCCCTCCGCCCCCTAAAGGGGAACTGATCATGAATGAGATGCACTTATACCTTAAAGGGGGAAATGGAGATGATTGAAGCGAAGAACAACATTATAAAATGTAAATGCTATACAAAACGAAGTCTTCCTCCCTCTCCTAAAGGAGAGGGTTGGGGTGAGGTAAACCGGTTGGGTTTTGGTTTCATTTAACATTCATTGCCGGTTACGTTCTTTGTGCAATTTGTATCAATGAGTATCTCATCAATCTAAACTCATTGTTATGAAAGCAAAAGGCTTTATTACTGCACTCATTTCTTTTTTCATTTTTATTTCCTGCAACTACGAAAACAGAAAAGAACAATACAATGCCCTGGTAGCCGACCTGGAGCAGCAAACTGCAGATTCCACGAAAGAGAAAATACCCGTTGGAAATTTTCAGCAACTACTGGCCGACAGCCTGGCACAGCCATTACGTTCTGCTTCTTTCAATCCCGACTGGGATAAAAAGATGATCAAGACCGGTACGATGCGGCTTGAAGTGAAGAACTTCCGTAATTCCAGTACCAGGGTACATAATACCATCCGGCAACTGGGCGGTTATATTGCCCAGGAAGAACAATCAACCAGCAACGAAAGAACAGAAACAGTGATCACTATCAAAGTGCCGGTAGACCAGTTTGAGAATATGATCAACCAGTTGCCTGCAGAAGAAGATAAAGTACTGGAAAGAAAGATAACCACCGAAGACGTTACCGGCGATATTGTAGATACGCAGGCAAGACTGGAAACAAAAAAGCAACTGCGTGCCAAGTACCTGGAATTCCTGAAGGAGTCGAAGAAGATGGAAGACATACTACAGGTACAGAACAGTGTGAACAATGTGCAACAGGAGATAGAGTCTGCAGCAGGCCGGGTACAATCGCTGTCCAGGCAAGCCTTGTTCAGCACAATCCACCTCACTTTTTACCAGCCAGTGGCAGGCTATACAGCTGCTGATGCAGATCCATCATTCCTGACAAGAGTTGGCAATGCTTTTAAGACCGGGGGCAGCTGGATCGCCGACCTGTTTGTTGGAATGATATCGGTGTGGCCCCTGCTGTTGCTGGTTTCGGTGATCTATTTTGGCTGGAAGAGAGTAAGAATAAAACAACCGGTAAATAGTTGAATATTGATCATTGAGAGTTGAATATTGAATATTTAAAATTGATCAACTTAATATTCAATACACAATGTTCAATATTCAATTCTCAACATGGGATTACCTGAAAATAACCGTTCCCAGTTGTTTGGTAAGTTCAATCTCCATCTGTTTCAGGTGCTGGTGTGTTTGCACCAGCATTAATTGTTCTTCGGAAGAAGCGGCTCTTTCCAGGTCACGCTGGTTTTCGTCCATCAGCCTTTTTATTTTACGCAGCTTGAGGTAGTTGAGGGTAGAGAAGACCTCTTCGGCAAATAATTCTTCCCGGGTGGGGATATGTCCTTCAAAATGTTCTTTCCAGTTGGGACTTATCTCGTAATTAAAATCCATGATGCTTACCACCAGCGAACTCATCTTCAGGTCATCGTGGTACAGAAAATTCTTGGCGGTGGGTTCTATACCGGCCTCGTACCATGCTTTGTAGGTGGTATAAACCCGTACCAGTTCCCGGTTGTCGATCAGTTCTTCCAGGTGATTTTCTTCCATCTCTTTAAAAATGTATTCGGCCACTTTTGTTTCTTCGTTCCATTGCTTCATACCAAATTCCAGCAGGCTCCGGATCATGGCCTGTTCGTGTATCTCATCTCTGTTGAATAGGGCCAATGTCTCTGCGTCGGCTTCCGCAGTTTCCTGGCCGGGCATATCTTCGTTTGCAAAACGCTGCTCCCGGTTTGAACGGGCTTCTTCTTTATTCACTTTTTCCCGGATGAATTTATTCACCAGTGCATGCAGCCCGCTTTCTTCTATCTTTAAGATCTCGGCGCACTGCTTTATATAATCCTGCTGCCTGGTAAAGTCTTCGGCCTTGTTCACCTTTGAAATGGTTTCGGCCACCTGGTTAACAACGATCGATTTTTTATTGCTGTCGTTACCGGCATCTTTCAAGGCAATGTCTAATTGAAAAAGAATGAAATCTTTTTTATTGGCATTGATGAAATCAATGAAAGCAGCGGCGCCTACTTTATTTACATAGCTATCCGGGTCTTCCTTATCCGGTATCAATACCAGCCGTACATTCAGGCTTTCTTCCAGGGCCAGGTCGAGCCCACGCAGGGCGGCTTTAATACCGGCGCTGTCGCCATCATATATAATGGTGAGATTGTTGGTATATTTTTTTATAAGCCGCAACTGGTCGGGCGTAAGGGAAGTGCCGCCGCTTGCCACTACGTTCTCGATGCCGGCCTGGTGCAGGCTTACCACATCGGTATATCCTTCCACCAGCAAACATTCGTCGGCCTTGTCAATGGCCTGGCGGGCAAAATAAGAACCATAGAGGATCTTGCTCTTTACATAGATTTCGTTCTCGGGGCTGTTGATGTACTTCGCCGGAGCTCGCTCGCCTTCGGCGGGAGGTCG
>DAOLIP010000098.1:0-13436 GCA_035328475.1 Ferruginibacter sp. | reverse complement strand
GGTTGGTAGAATACCGGGGGTCCATATGCACTTCAAAGCAACCCGTGTTATCGCTTACAAACAAAACCCTCCGCCAGGTCTTTCCGCCATCCATGGTTTTATAAATCCCCCGGTCGCCACCCGGATTGCGCATTGAACCATAGGCCGCCACGTAAACCACGTTTGGATTTCCGGGATCGATCACAATGCCGCCAATATGCTCCGAGTTCTTCAGTCCCATGTTCTTCCATGTCTTACCGCCGTTTTCAGATCTATAAACCCCGTCGCCGTAAATAACATTTCCCTGGTTGTTATTTTCGCCGGTACCCACCCAAACTATATTTGTGTTTGAAGGATCGATCTTTACAGCACCCATGGCAAACGAAGCCTGGTTTTCAAAAGCAGCAGTGAATGTAACGCCGTTATTCACTGTTTTCCACAAAGACCCATGACCCGAGGCAACATAATATTCACTGGTATTCTTCGGGTTGATGGCCAGGTCTGTTATCCTGCCGCCGGTAACGGCCGGGCCGATGCTGCGGAAATTTAGTCCGGCAAGGGAAATATTCTTTATTGAGTCCGGTTCTTTTGTTTTTGGTTCCGTATTGTTTTTTTGCTGTGCCGTTACAAAAAATGAAATGAGTATGGCCGATACGCTGAAACAGGATCTGATCGATGGCATAAAATAAGTTTTGGGTTTACTAATATAGTCCGATTAAACGACAAGCCCTAACTGTTTAAAAAATCTATCCTGCCTTTGTACACTTACCTTATTTTTGTAACAAATTAATTTTTATGAATTATCAACTGGTGATACACAGCATCCTTCGCTGGGCGGTTTTACTGCTTGGTCTGTGGGCTGTATTATCGGCCCTGTCTGCCGTGATGTCTAAAAGAGAATACCGAAGCGGCGATAATAAGATAAGCCTGTTCTTTATGATCAGCTGCGACCTGCAATTGCTGCTGGGCCTGATCCTGTACTTTACCGGTATGTGGTTTGAAAAAGTAAAAACAGGAATGGGCGCTGTAATGAAAGACCCGGCCGAACGCTTTTTTGCCGTAGAGCATGCACTTATGATGATCATCGCCTGGCTGCTGGTACATGTTGGAAGAAGCATGGTGAAGCGGGCTGATAACGATGCTCAAAAACATAAACGTACATTGATTTATTTCGGCATTGCTATGCTCATTATCCTGGCAATGATCCCCTGGCCTTTCCGTGCGCCGGGTATTGCCAGGGAATGGTTCCCTCAATTTTAAGATATAAGATGACAAAGAGTAAAATAACAAAACCCATCATCCTCATCACCAATGATGATGGCATTACGGCCCCCGGCATACGCAACCTGGTAGAAGCCGTAAAAGATCTGGGCAAAGTAGTAGTTGTGGCGCCCGACAAGCCGCAAAGCGGGATGGGGCATGCCATTACCATCGGCCACCCGCTTCGCATGCACAAGGTGGATATCTTTGGCGATACCGAAGCCTGGCAAACCACCGGCACCCCGGTGGATTGTGTGAAACTGGCCGTTGACAAAGTACTTCACCGCAAACCGGATCTTTGCCTGAGCGGCATCAACCACGGCGCCAATCATTCCATTAATGTTATTTACAGCGGCACCATGAGTGCAGCCATGGAGGCTGCCATTGAAAGCATCCCCAGCATTGGTTTTTCGTTGCTTGATTACAGCGTGGAAGCTGATTTTACTGCTTCCCGTTTTTATATAAAGAAAATAGTAAGCGCCGTATTAAAACAGAAAATGGATAAACACCTTTTGCTGAATGTGAATATACCGGCCGTGGGGCAGGAACTGATCAAAGGAGTAAAGGTGTGCAAACAGGCTTATGCAAAATATGAAGAAGACTTTACCGAACGCAAAGACCCCCATGGTAAAAAATATTACTGGCTTACCGGTGAGTTTGTGAATTTTGATAAAAGCAAAGACACCGATGTTTGGGCGCTTAAGAATAATTACATCAGCGTGGTGCCGGTACAATTCGATCTTACAAATTATACATTGAAAAAAGAACTGGAAAAAAAGAATCTTTTTAAATAATGCTGAAGAAAGACAATTTCATTTTTGGATTCATCATGGGGCTGATAGCCCCTTTTGTTGGCTTTGCGGTTTTTAAATATACCAAATTGGGGCCGCTCAGTTATTGGGAAGCCCTGCAGTATCTTTTTGTACAACCGGGCCACCGTTTATTAACCGTAGCCATCAGTCTTTCTTTGATGGCAAACGCCGTATTGTTCACCATTTATATCAATGCCCGGATCGACGATACGGCCAAAGGAATTTTTGTGGCAACACTCATTTATGCCCTCACCGCACTGAGCATTAAAACATTCGGGTAATCGTCACCCGCTACAGGCCATGAAATACTATATCATATCCGGCGAAGCAAGTGGCGACCTGCACGGCAGTAACCTTATCAAAGAATTAAAGAAGAAAGATACTACTGCGGATATCCGCTGCTGGGGCGGCGACAAAATGCAGGCAGCAGGTGCTACCCTGGTAAAGCATTACAAAGAACTTGCCTTCATGGGTTTTATTGAAGTGCTGAATAACCTGGGTACTATTTTACGGAATATTAAATTCTGTAAAGAAGACATTACGCAGTACGAACCCGATGTACTCATCCTTATCGACTATCCCGGCTTCAACTTACGCATAGCCAGATGGGCAAAGCAACAGGGATATAAAATCATCTATTATATCTCACCACAGGTATGGGCCTGGAAGGAGAACCGGGTGAAGCTGATCAAAAAATGCGTGGATAAAATGCTCGTCATTCTTCCCTTTGAAAAAGCGTTCTATAAAAAATGGAATTATGAGGTGGAGTATGTGGGGCACCCGCTGGTGGAAGTGGTGGAGGAATACAAGATGCAGGATACTGGATACAAGATACCGGATGCAGAATACCGGATGCAGGATCAGCGACCAGGTATCCTGCATCCTGCATCCGGTAACATCATTGCTTTACTCCCCGGCAGCCGCAAACAGGAGATACTGAAAAAACTTCCCATCATGCTGGAAGTGACCAAACATTTTCCCGGTTATCAATTTGTGGTTGCCAAAGCACCCGGACTGGAAGAAAGTTTTTACACCGGACTTTTAGCCGCCTACAGCAATGTATCATCGGTTGCAGATAAAACATATGGTTTACTTATGCAGTCGAAAGCCGCACTGGTAACCAGCGGAACGGCCACGCTGGAGACGGCTTTATTCGGCGTGCCGGAAGTGATATGCTATAAAGGCAATGCACTTTCTTACCAGATAGCAAAGCGTTTGATCAAAATTAAATTCATCGGGCTGGTGAACCTGATCATGGATAAAGAAGTAATGAAGGAACTGATACAGGATGATCTTACGGTTGAGAACCTGCAGCACGAACTGGGACTGCTACTGGATGATCCCAAAAAACAACAGCAGGTAAAAGAAGATTATACCGCTTTAATGAACCTGTTGAAAAAAGGCGGCAATGCATCCGCCAATGCGGCTGCCAGCATCTATTCCTTTCTTACCGGGTCAGCGCAGTAACTTAACGGCCAGAATGATCATGGCCAGCAGGAACAGCAGGATGGATATCCGGTTGATGCCGTGCATATACTTCACCCATTTTGTATTGGGGGCGTTGGGGTCCTTTTTCTTCAGGTATAAGTATTCCGCTATCTGGTTCAGTATTCCCATATGTTTATCTTACGGGCTAAAATTAATGCTTAAATTCATATTCCAAAAAGCTTGTTAAAGGTTTGGGGCGGCAAAAACCAAAACCCCTCCTCTTTCGTAGTTTCACCAAACAAATCAGCATGAACAGGATATTCATTTTCGCTTTTTTTATTCTTTCAACACTGCCGGCTATGTCGCAAACAAAGAAATACGCTGTAACAAAAACGGATGCGGAATGGCGCAAACTGCTTACCGCCGAACAATACCAGGTTACCCGTAAAAAAGGTACCGAAAGGGCTTTCACAGGCATTTACTGGGATAACCACCAAACAGGCATCTATAAATGCATTTGCTGCAGCCAGGAATTGTTCAGTTCTTCCACAAAATTTGAAAGCGGTACCGGCTGGCCGAGTTTCTGGCAACCGCTGAAAAAAGCCAACGTAGAAGAGATTGAAGACAACAGCTACGGCATGGTTCGTACCGAAGTGAACTGCAGCCGGTGCGGCGCCCACTTAGGCCATGTATTCGACGACGGACCCAAACCAACCGGTCTTCGCTATTGCATGAATTCTGCGTCGTTGCTTTTTGAAAAGAAATAATCTTTCACACTTCCTGTAACCTGGTCTTGTCATTCTTATACCAACCGGTGGCCGTCGTATTTAAAAAATGCCGTGGTGCAGGTTGCCCCTGATTCAAATCTGTGGTTTTTTCAAAGAAAAAGCATCCGTATTTTTACGCAGCATCACGTACTTCCACACACAAAAGCCGTTGAAGTAAACAAAACTCCATAGCAGCGGAATTGCTTACTGTAAAGGGTTTCAGGCCCTGTTCTCCCCTTTTTTCTGTGCTTTTTGACCCAAATTTGCCTTCCCGGAAAATAAGAACAGCGGCTCTATAATATGGTGATATATAATACCGTTTATATAGTATCCTGATAAAGTTCGCTCCAGCAGCTTTAACCACATCCTATGAACAAACCAATATCCGATGAGAAGATCTTTATCTATCCTTTTCTTATTGTTTACCTCGATCCTTTCCGCCCAAAAGCCGGCTGAAAATATTATTGCGGTAAAAGCCGGTTCTAAATTTCAATTTGTGAACAGGCAAACCCAACTGCCGGTAAGTAAGCAGTTGTGGGACGAGGCAGATCCTTTTACAAATGGTTTTGCAAGGGTACTCCTTGGTAAAAATTTCACCTTTGTAAGTACAACCGGGAAAGCAATTGCCCCGGCTGAATTTGAAGATGCAAGGGACTTTGCCGGCAAACTTGCTGCCGTTAAGAAAGACGGCAAATGGGGATTCATCAACGGATCCGGTAAAACCATCCTTCCCTTTAATTACGATATAGTATATGATTTTGACGGAACCGTTACGGCCGTGTATAACGGCCGGAAATGGTGGCTGGCCAATAATACGGGAGAAATTGTTAAGTCACTGGATATTTCTGTTTGCTATGGTTTCAAAAACGGAAGTGCAAGAATAACCAAAGACGGCCAGGAAGGTATTTTATACCCCGATGGAAAAATCGTTTTCAGCCAGGCCAGGCCCATTGCCGTTAATACCATTCCCTATCATCCCAATCCAAATACCAGCAATATTGCGGTACCCTGCCCGGATAATATCGGATTTGAATTCGGAGATTTCACAAACTGGCAATGCTATACAGGCCAGGTAGATTCTGTTGGAACAACCAATGTGATCACCGTTACACCATCGCCTCCAACAGTGAACAGGCATACGATCTATCCCAGGTCGCTCCCTTCGGCAATTGATCCGTTTGGTTTATTCCCAACCAATCCGCCTGACGGAAGTAATTTTGCCGTAAAGCTTGGCAATACCGTTGTGGGCGCTGAAGCGGAAAGGATCACCTATACCCTGCACGTACCTTTAAATGATTCCAATTTTGCCATACGTTATAATTATGCAGTGGTTTTCCAGGATCCCGGCCATACCATCTGGACACAACCAAGGTTCAATGCAAAACTGTTAGACTCTGCCACAAATACATATATAGACTGTGCTTCTTTTGAATATATTTCTACTTCCGGACTCCCTGGCTTTGCTGTTTCACCGGTTAACCCGGGCGTTATCTATAAACCCTGGGCTTCGGTTTTTTACAGCCTGAGAGGCTATGCCGGTAAAACACTTTACCTGGAATTTACTACAGCCGATTGTGTAAGAAGAGGACATTGGGGCTATGCCTATGTGGATGTGGAGAATGTTTGCGGCAGCCCCGTGGAAATTCATTATGATTGTACCGCTCCTAATGCAACAACACTCACAGCACCTCCGGGATTCCAGACCTATAACTGGTGGGATCAGACCTATTCCACTTTGCTGGGAACAGGTCAGCAATTATTTATGAATCCCGGTCCTTCTGTTAACTCAATCATCTGGCTCGAAATGATACCTTTCAACAATTTTGGTTGTAAGGATACTATACTGGTACAGATCACCGGCGATTTCGATGCACAGTTTGACATATCGGCCCCACAGGGATGTGCCCCGCAAACATTTACTTTCTATAACAGGAATATTCCGTCTACCACAACGCTTTGGGACTTTGGTGATGGAACCACAGGCACAGGAGATACCGTAACACATACCTATACCGTTCCCGGTACTTATAATGTAACCCTGAATGTAACGGTACCGGGAGGATGCAGCGGATCAGCCATTCACCAGGTATCCATTTACCCAACACCCAATGTAGTACAGCCACCCAGCCAGACATTATGTAACGGCGATGCAACCGTCGCAATTAACTTCAGTGGTTCGGTGGCGAATACTGTTTTTAACTGGACGAATAATAACCCGTCCATCGGCCTGGCTGCAAGCGGTACGGGTAATATTGCTTCTTTCACAGCAACCAACACGGGTAATACATCCATCACTGCAACCATTACCGTTACACCTGTTCACCTCACCTGTACAGGTACACCGGAAACATTTACCATTACCGTAAATCCATCGGCGAATGTAGTGCAGCCCGTCAACCAGACATTATGTGATGGCGTTCTTACCAATGCGGTAAATTTTTCAGGTTCCGTGGCCGGTACTACTTTCAGCTGGACAAATAACAATACATCCATTGGCCTGGCAGCGAGCGGCACCGGAAATATTCCGGCATTTACTGCCAACAACAACGGCAATACTCCTGTTACAGCAACCATTACGGTTACACCAACAGCAGCGGGTTGCCCGGGTACCCCCGAAACATTTACCATTACCGTTAACCCGATACCAAATGTGGTGCAACCGGCAAACGAAAGTGTATGTAATGGTGATCTGACCAACCTGATCACATTCACAGGCGCCGTTGCAGGAACCACATTCAGCTGGACAAACAACAATACATCAATTGGTTTGCCTGCAAGCGGCAATGGAAACATCAATCCATTTACCGCAGTCAACAACGGCACCACACCTGTTTATGCAATCATCGCCGTAACACCATCAGCCGCCGGTTGCCCGGGTGCACTCAGAACATTTACCATCACGGTAAAACCAACCCCGGATGTGGCGCAGCCTGCCAACCAGTCGGTGTGTAATGGCGCACAAACAAATCCAATTACATTCAGCAGCGCCGTTGCCGGCGCCATATTCAACTGGACCAACAGCAATACATCCATTGGTTTGGCGGCAAGCGGCTGGGGAAATATTCCTGCATTTACCGTAACAAATAATACCAATACCCCTGTTACAGCAACCCTTACTGTTACGCCAGTGGCCGGCAGTTGTTTTGGTACGCCAAAAACGTTTACCATAACAGTTAACCCAACACCGGATGTAAACAGTTCTCCTGATCAGACATTATGTAATGCTTCCACTACCACTGCCGTTAACTTTACCGGCAGTGTGGCCGGAACCGTTTTTAACTGGACAAACAATAATACTTCTATCGGGTTGGCGGCCAGTGGAACAGGTAATATTGCCCCGTTCACAGCCATCAATTATTTAAATACCGTTAATACCGGAACCATCACGGTTACACCAGGTGCAACCGGATGTACGGGTATACCGGAATCTTTTAACATCAATGTAAAACCAACACCAAACGTAGTACAGCCTGCCGACCAAACCCTGTGCAGTGGCCTTTCTACCAGTGCGATCATTTTTTCAGGACCTGTGAGCGGAACCGTTTATAACTGGACAAGCACCGGTAACCTCACCGGCCTGCCTGCAAACGGCACCGGTAATATCCCTTCATTTATTGCATCAAGCAACGGAACAAATGCAGCTGTTGCCACAATCACTGTAACACCCACGGCCCTGGGTTGTAATGGCCCGTCAAAAACATTCTCTATCACCGTTAACCCGGTTCCAACTGTAGTACAACCTGCAGACCAGGCAGTATGTAATGGTGCTGCTACCAACGCCGTTTCATTTACCGGAAACATGAATGGTATAGCAACATACAATTGGGCCAACAGCAATCCGTCGATCGGTTTGCCGGCAAGTGGTACCGGAAATCTTCCTGCATTCATTGCAGTTAATACAGGTAATGTTCCTGTTACGGCTACCATTACAGTAATGCCTGTTACAGGTCTTTGTCCCGGTGCTGCAAGATCATTTACTATTACTGTTCACCCTACTCCTGCAGTAAGGGCAAGCAACGATATGAATGTTTGTTTGGGAAGCACAGCACAGTTATCTGTAAGCGGTGCATCGCAATATACCTGGACACCCGCAACCGGTTTAAGCTGCACAGCCTGTGCTAATCCATCGGCTACACCAGCCAGCTCTGTTAAATATATAGTAAGAGGGCAAAGTGCTTTCGGATGTTTTGCTTTTGATTCGGTTTCACTGAATGTGATCCGTCCTTTCCAGATGCTGGTTACACCCGACGATACTTTATGTCTTGGCCAATCAACCGGGTTAACAGCAAGTGGTGCCAGCAATTACTTATGGTCGCCGCCACGTGGCCTCAACCAGGTGAATATTGCAAACCCGGTTGCCACACCACCCGTTACAACACTATATCGTGTGGTAGGCTTTGATGGATTTGGCTGCTTTACCGATACAAACTATATCAAGATAACTGTTGGACCAAACCCAACACTTAATCTTGGTGCGGATATTACGACCACCACGGGAACCACGCTCACTTTCAATCCTGTTATCACCGGCGGCCCGATCGTAAACTGGGCATGGGTACCACCCACCGCGGGTTTAAGCTGTACCAATTGCCCGAATCCTTCGGTTACAGTAAGAGACAATAGTTACTATGTGCTGAACATAACAAACAATTATGGTTGCATCACCACCGATACCATCCAGATATTTGTTTTCTGTAAAAGTGCCCAGGTGTTCATCCCAAATGCCTTTACACCGGATGGCGATGGATTGAACGATGTGTTGATGGTAAGAGGTAAAGGCATCATTGTAAAAACATTCCGCATATTCAACCGCTGGGGTGAGTTGGTTTTTGAAAAGACCAATTTCAATCCAAACGATCCGGTGTATGGCTGGGATGGTAAAGTGAGAGGCGTACCGGCCACACCGGATGTATTTGTGTATACCGCCGAAGTGATCTGTGATAACGGAGTCATTTATACTTATAAAGGGAACAGTACCCTTTTAAAATAACAGTCCAATATGAAAAACCTATTACGAAACCAATTACTCATCTGCCTCCTGCTGTTTACCGCTGCAGCAAAGAGCCAGGACATAAATTTTTCCCAGTTCTATGAACTGCCTTTGCTGCGCAACCCGGCGCTTGCGGGAATATTTGCAGGAGATATACGGGTCACTTCTGCTTTCCGCAGCCAGTGGCAAAGCGTTACCACACCTTACCGCACGCTGGGCCTGGGCATGGAATATAAAAAACCGATCGGCCGTTCAAATGATTTCATCACGCTGGGCATGCAACTGACCAATGATATTGCCGGAGATTCGAGACTGCGCCGTACGCAGGTATTCCCCGTGCTTAATTATCATAAATCATTGTCGGGCGAAAAAGATACCTATTTATCTGCAGGCCTCATGGGAGGGCCCGTGATCCAGAGCTTCGATCCTTCCAAATTAAGTTTCGACGACCAGTTCGTGAACGGAGCATACAGTCCTGCAAACCCTACCAAACAGGTTTTCACAAATACCAGTTTCACCTATTGGGATGCCGCTGTCGGTTTAAATTTCAGCAGCACCGCCGGTGAAAGCACCCGGTATTATATTGGACTTGGTTTATTCCATTTCACCAAACCCAAGGTAGCCTTTCAAAAACAATACGACATTGTATTAAATCCGAAATGGGTGGTGAATGCAGGCTTGTCTGCACCGGTAGGCGATGCAAACAAACTGATCGTTTATGCCGATTACTTTATGCAGGGGGGCGCCCGGCAGATACAGGGTGGTTTATTGTTAAGCCGCGACCTGGTTGCTTATGATGAGAATCTTAAAACAACCATATCGGCCGGTGCCTTTTATCGCTGGAACGATGCACTGGTGCCTGTTATAAAATTAGATTACAACCAGTTTGGTATCGGCATTACCTATGATGTAAATGTGAGTAAATTAAAGGCAGCTTCGCAATACCGCGGTGCATACGAGATCACCCTTTCGTATAAGGCATTCCGCAACAGCATCAACAGTTCTGCAGAAAAAGTAAGATGCCCGGCCTTTTATTAATGAAAGATCACAGGTTGTAAGTGGTGGCCAGCTCCTTCAGCTCAAGAATATTGGTTACTCCCAGTTTATCGAATAAGCGGGCTTTGTGTGTACCCACGGTGGAGGTCTGGATATTAAGGGTGTGAGAGATATCGGTCACTGTCTTGCCTTCAAGCAATAAAGAAACAATTTCAAATTCACGGGGCGACAGGTCGTTGAAGGGGTTTCCTGTTTTACCCGAGAAAGAATCTTCCGCCAGTTTTTCTGCCAATGTATCGCTGATATATTTTTTATTATTCAGGATCATATTGATGGCCCTTGTGATCTCTTCCAGCGGGGCTTCTTTTGAAATGAATCCATAAGCCCCTGCTTTCATAAAACGTTTTGCATAAATATTCTCTGCACTCATGGAAAACATCAGCACTTTTGCCTGGGGATATTTGATGTGTATGTATTCCATCAAACCGAGTGTATCTGTCTTGGGCATTTGTATATCAAGCATCACCAGGTCGTAACTGTTCTCTTTCATCTTCTGCATGGCGGTTTCTCCATCCATAGCTTCATGGATCTCTGCAGGACTATACATCTCGGACAGCAGTGTTTTTATACCGGAACGTACCACAACATGATCATCAACAAGGAGAAATTTTTTCATTCGTTAGGCAGGGTTTAGATAGCAAATGTATCATATAGATAAATAACATCTATGAAGATAGAAACTTTTCTACATAATATTAAGTATATCGACTATAATATTATTTGGTTGCATTGCTGAACTTTACACCTGCCGTAAATGTACTTTGTGTAATTACGATACCTGTTTCGTAATTACCCGGTAAAGATCCAATACTAAGTAATACCTGAACCGTATTTAAATGAAAAGACCCAGCAAACCCATCTTTTTGCAACCCGCAGGCAGCAATGCCAACGGGCTGAAGTTCATACTCACGGGTAAGGAAGGGAAATACCAGTCGATCGTTGAGAATTCCATTCATGCCTTTTTTCTTACCGTTTCCGACGGCAGCATCCTGGAGATAAACAAGGCAGCCTGCACGATGTTTGGCTATCCGGCAGCTGAATTAAAAAAATTGAGAAGATGGGACTTCATAGATCACAACGACCCCCGTCTTTTACAGGCACTTGATCTTCGTGAAAAGAACGGCTTTGCCATGACCGAAGCGACCGGCATCAAAAAAAACGGCGAACGCTTCCCGGTTGAAATAAGTTCCGCCTTCTTTATAGATACCGACGGCATCAGGAAGACAAGCACTATGGTATCCGATATCAGTGAACGAAAAAGAACGGCGCAGGCAGTTGAGGAAAGTGAACAGCGTTATAAGATGTTTGTTCAACACAGTACCGAAGGCATCTGGCGCATCGACCTGGATAAAGCCATTCATATTGAAACACCGCTTGATGGCCTTATCAACTACTGCTATAATCATGCATGCGTAGCCGAATGCAACGATAATTTTGCCCGGATGTATGGTTACGAAAAAGCAGCAGATATCATTGGCACTCCCATCAGCAAGATCCTTCCGGATGATAACCCTTCAAACAGGGATTATTTTATACGGTTCTTCAGCAACGGCTTCAAAGTAGAGAATGAATTAAGCTACGAAACAGATAAGGAAGGCAACGAGGTGATCCTTCTGAACAATATGGTAGGCATCATTGAAGGCGATTATATCAAAAGAGCCTGGGGAACACAACGCAACGTCACCGAACAGAAAAAAGCAGAAGAGGCACGTGCAGAAAGTGAGTATCGCCTGCGGTCCATCATACAAACCGACCCGGAATGCATCAAGTTGCTCAGCAGGGAAGGTATTATACTTGAAATGAACCCGGCCGGCCTGGCCATGATAGAAGCCGAAAGCGCCGGCCAGGTGATCGGTAAAAATGCATTGAACCTCATCCTCCCCCAATACAGGAAAGCATTTGAAAGATTGCTTGCCCGTGTTTTTGAAGGCCAACAGGAAAAACTCGAATTCCGGATCATAGGGTTAAAAGGAAGGGAATTGTGGATGGAAACACACTGTGTTCCTTTTCGAAATGCTGCCGGCAGTATCACCGCCATGCTTTCGGTAACCCGTGACATTACCGAAAGCAAAAATGCACAGGCGCAACTGCGTGCTTCGGAAGAACAGTATAGGTACCTTTTCAATAATAATCCCGCCAGCATCATCATCTGGGATATGGATACGTTCCAGGTACTGGAAGTAAATGAAACCGCCGTAGAGTTATACGGGTATTCAAAAGAAGAATTCCTGGACCTGACCGTACTCGATATAAGACCGGAGGAAGAAAAACAACGACTCATCGGCCTGCTTGACGAAGTAAAGAACGGGCATCTTTGCAAAAAAATGCTGCGCTGGCGCCATATTACCCGCAACGGTAACCAGCTCATCATGAACATTACTGCCCACCATATTCAATACGGGGGGAAAAAAGCCGTGCTTTCGCTGGGCAACAACATCACCGAGAAAGTATTGCTGGAGAACAGCCTCAACGAAGAGCGGAAGATCAGGCACCGGCAGATAACCGAAGCCGTGATAACCGGCCAGGAAAAAGAACGTACCCAACTGGGCGAAGAACTGCACGACAATATCAACCAGATACTGGCTTCTACCAAACTATACCTGGAGTGCTCACTGAAAGATGAAAAACCCAGGGCCGACCTGGTGAATGAAAGCAAGCTGCTTGTTGAAAAAGCAATGACCGAGATCAGGAAACTTTCCAAATCCTTATTGCCCCCTTCGCTGGGTGAAGTAGGATTGCTGCAGGCACTGAATGAACTGGCAGAGAATATCAAACAGGTAAATGAACTTTCCATCTCCATTCACTGGAATGACGTGAACGAAAATGACCTGCCCAATAAATTAAAGCTTACCATTTTCCGTATCATACAGGAACAACTGAACAACATAATAAAACATGCGGATGCAAAACACGTGATCATTGGCATATCAAGATCAGAAAATACACTCTGCATAACCGTTAAGGATGATGGAAAAGGATTTGAACCCGAGCAGAAAAGAAACGGCGTTGGACTGCGTAATATCAGCAGCCGTGCTGAAGTGAATAACGGCTGTGTGAGCATTGATTCAAAACCCGGCGCCGGCTGCAACCTGATCGTACACTTCTCACTCAGTAAAAGCAAAAAAGAAGAAAAATAAAAAGCCC
>DAOLIP010000097.1:0-13474 GCA_035328475.1 Ferruginibacter sp. | reverse complement strand
GATGATCGGTGATGAGATACGGGATAAGGATTCGGTAAGTGCCGTGGCCCTGCTTTGCGAAATGGCGGCCTATGAAAAGAACAAGGGCCGCAGTTTGTTTGATAAACTGATCGGCCTGTATGTGCAATACGGGTTGTATAAAGAAAGCCTGGTAAGCATCACAAAAAAGGGAATGAACGGTGCCAAAGAAATTGCCGATATGATGGAAGGCTATCGCAAAGATCCGCCGCTAACCATTGATGGCGCTGCCGTTACTGAGTTGCTGGATTATGAATTGCAGGTGGGCAAAAACCTGCAAACCGGCGAGAGTTGGAAGATAGACCAGCCCAAAAGCAATGTGCTGCAGTTTGTACTGGCAGATGGAACAAAGATATCGGCCAGGCCAAGCGGTACCGAACCAAAGATCAAATTCTATTTCAGCGTGAATGCGAAATTGAACAATGCGGCGGAGTTTGATGCAACAGAAAAAGGATTAGACGACCGGATAGAAAGGATAACAGCCGAGATGAAACTAAAATAATTAATACTGCTTATAAAATTATACACTTTAAAGCCCCTTTAGGGGTTTGGGGCACATGAGAAAATACGAAGACAGCTACCAGCATAAAGGCCTGCGGAAAAAACTAATTGACCTGTTGAGAGAAAAAGGCATCACAGATGAACATGTGCTGCAGGCTATGAATAATATTCCCCGGCATTATTTCCTCGACAGCGCTTTTGATAAGATCGCTTATGAAGACCGGGCCTTTCCCATCAGCGAAGGACAAACCATTTCACAACCGTATACCGTGGCTTATCAAACGCAGTTGCTGCAGGTAAAACCCAACGAAAAGATACTGGAGATAGGCACCGGCAGCATTTACCAGGCAACCGTACTGGCCGAAATGGGCGCCCGGGTGTTTACCATTGAGCGGCAAAAAAAACTCTTTGAAAAAACAAAACAGTTCTTTTTTAAAAGTCAGTACCCAAACCTTAAATTCTTTTATGGCGATGGATACGAAGGATTGCCCACCTATGCTCCCTTTGATAAAGTGATCATCACGGCAGCGGCGCCTTTTATTCCGCCTAAACTGATCGAACAACTGAAGCCCGGCGGTAAAATGGTGATACCCGTGGATGAAGATCATCACCAGCGTATGCTGCGGATCACTAAAAACGAAGACGGAACAATGAGTGAAGAAGCCTTTGATAATTTTTCTTTTGTGCCGATGTTGAGTGGACGGAACGGGTAACAGTTTGAGGTTTGAAGTTTGTAGTTAGTACCTATTGAACAGAGAGCCTTTAACATTTAAACCCTTCAACGTTTTAAACGACTTAAACGATTTTCATGCGTTTCTTTTCAAAACTTACTGTACTCTGTAATATATGCTTCCTGTTAGCCGTGGTGCTATGGTATTTTGAAGTGCATAATAAACCATTGGGAAGCACCGACCAGGTATTACCCCTTCCGTGGCTGGAGGGAACGCTGGTGATACTTGGGTATGGAGCTATTATCGTTAATACACTCTTCCTGCTTATCTGTTTTATTTTCACGGCTTTTAAAGTGCACTTTCAAATACCCCGGTGGATCATTATATTTAATGTCGTGATCTTCTGCTGCCAGGTTTATTTTCATTTCTTTTTTAAACAGATGCGATGATACACAACATTCTTAAAGATAAAAGCACCCGGCTCTTTATCATTTTATCGGCCATATTCATCACCAACGCATTGATCGCTGAAGTGATCGGGGTAAAGATATTTTCCCTGGAAAAAACATTCGGGCTTACTCCCTGGCAATTTGGCCTCTTTGGAGAACAGGTTTCACCATTTACATTAACGGCGGGCGTATTGCTCTGGCCGGTGGTATTTATTATGACCGATATAATAAATGAATACTACGGGGTAAAAGGAGTGAGGTTCCTTTCATACATGGCTGCAGCGCTGATCGCTTTCGCCTTCCTTGTTTATTTTGCTGCCATACGGCTTGCGCCGGTAGATTGGTGGGTGGGAAGTAATTCGGCCAAAGGCGAAGACAACATGCAGATTGCTTACAACAGCGTTCTCGGGCAAAGTAACTGGATAATCATCGGTTCGCTGCTGGCATTCATCGTAGGCCAATTGGTGGATGTAACCAGTTTTCATGGTATAAAAAAGATCACCGGTGAAAAGAAAATATGGCTGAGGGCCACAGGCTCTACACTAATTTCGCAACTCATCGACAGTTTCATTGTGATCTTTATTGCCTTTAAGGTAGGGGCCGACTGGAGCTGGGCTAAAGTACTTGCCATCAGCTTCAGCAATTATATCTATAAGTTCATAATGGCATTGGTGCTTACGCCGGTCATTTACCTGGTTCATGCATGGATAGAAAGATATTTAGGTAAGAACCTGGCAAGTGAAATGAAAGAAGCGGCGATGAAAGCGAAGGGGTGATGGGTTGATCTGGTAATTGGTTAATCGTTAATCCGTGTAATTCGTATACTGAGCTTGTCGAAGTGTTCGTGATTACTATTTTCCTTTATCAAAATTCTTATTGATCCAGGCCACCGCTTTTTGTACATAATATTCGGGGTCATTCTCAAGCGGCTTCACCAGTTTTTTTATTACGGCATGAAGGGAAGGGTCCCTGGTGTACCATTCCACCAATACCAGGCTCAATCTTCGTTCCCAGAAATTTTTTGAAGCGTTGTATTTTTTTGCCAGCGCAAAGATCTCTTTCTGATGTGTTTTAAGGATGGGTTTCAATCCCTGCATACCCATAGTATCGCAAATGGCCCAGTTATCAATACCCGGAGCAAAATACTGAATGAGTTGCAGTGATCTTGCTGCATCTTTCTTTGCCACAGCGCCCAGTATCTTTACCGCCAGTATCTTTTCTTCGTAGGCCCCGGCGTCCCAAAGTTCTTTCGCCAGCTCAAACCCGCCGGCTTTGAATTGTTTTGCCAGTTCGTTCAATACCGGCATCCGTACCCCATAAATTTTTGAACTTACTCCCGGTACAAAATTTTCCTGTGCTGCTAATGCGGCTTTATTACTATTGGCCTTTAGTATTGCCTGGATGGCTTTTAGATCTGTACTCATACTACATACATAAATTCTGTATCGTTTTTGAACTTTGGCAAAGTCCGGACTTTGCCAAAGTTATTCTGCCCTGGTTTTTTATCCTGCCACGAAATCGAATATATCTGATTTGTGCAGATCTGTGTAATTCGTGGCCAGGTAATATTCATTAACTATGCCGGTTGATCTTTTGATGATAATTCCGGGAAGCGATGAATGACAGCGGCATACCAATGGCTATAATCAGGATCAGCCAGTTGACGATGGTAGTTTCTCCCTTGAATTCAAAAACCTTGTTATTCCACAACGGCAGTATCAACACATTCATCATGGCCCACACAAAACTGCCGTATATGATAGCGGTAAAAAACTTATTTACCTGCAGCCATTTTAGCCGGGGATATAAAATAAAGAACAGGATCGTCCACCCAAAAGCAATTATAAAATGAACCAGCAGTCCGCTTACCTGCTGTAGCCCACTTCCAGGGAACCCATTTTCTCCCAGCGCCACTTTTGAAATATAGTTTAATATATTCAGCGGGTTCTTTCCGCTTTTTACATAATAATATAAGAATGCCGATAAGATATCGAGGACGCCTGCCAGCAACCCGGCCCGAAAAATTAATACAGGCGTTGATTTGCTGAACGGACTTGTATTGTTGTTCATTATCAGTGGATTTGGTATGGCTTAGGATGTAAACGTACTCTGGTTTACATAGCTGAAGATAACTATTTTTCATGCCGGCCCAAAAGTGCTGGTTTAGGAAGGTTTTTCGTATTAACTTTACGAACAGCCCTTTTCATTTATGAAAGCTCTACACCAAACTACTGCTGCTTTTAAACAAAGCTGTTTGAAAGCTATTCTGCTTATCCTTACTATGTTAAGCAGCCATTTCCTATATGCACAATGCCCGTCAAATGTTGATTTTGAGCAGGGCAATTTTACCAACTGGGAATGCTGGGTGGGTAATGTGGCTGTGGTAGCCAATAAAAATATCATTACCTGGAACCCAAACTTACCGGTTGATCCCCGTCTTTATCCAGACAGGTTTCAAATGCTTTCATCGGTTCCGGGAGACGGACAGGATCAGTACGGACTTTTCCCGAGAAACTGCCCGAACGGAAGCGGACATTCCATTCAATTGGGAAATGATCTTACCGGTGCCCAGGCCGAAGGCGTTTCTTATACATTTACTATACCGGCCGGAAGAAATGAATATAACCTGATCTATAATTATGCCGTGGTATTCCAGGATCCCGGGCATTTGGATATTGAACAGCCAAGAATGGTGATCGAAGTTAAAAATCTCACCGATGGAACCATCATTGAATGTTCCTCTTTTCCCTTCATTGCCACCAGCGGTTTACCGGGGTTCTTTGTTTCGCCCGTTAATGGCGGGGGGTTATGTAAAGACTGGTCGGCAACATCGATCAATTTAGACGGAAACGCAGGCAAGACCATACAGATATTTTTTAAAACCGCCGATTGTACAAGAAGCGGACATTTTGGCTATGCTTATGTGGATGTAAATACGGAGTGCAGCAGTTCATTCATTGGCGCTGCTTATTGCCCGGATGATGCTTTTATAAATGTTACCGCTCCTTTCGGGTACCAGAGTTATGCCTGGTGGAATGCGGCTGATCCCAGCCAAACCATCATCGGTACTTCTCAAACAATTAATTTCACGCCCCCGCCACCGGCAGGTACCGTATTAAATGTAGCGGTAGCACCCTATGCCGGTTATGGTTGCAACGATACGCTCACTGCCGTATTGATGGACACGCTATCTGTCTTTGCGCAGGCCGGCCCCGATCGTATTGCCTGTAACCGGTCGCCCGTGCAGCTTGGGATAAACCCTACTGTTAATTTCCTGTATTCGTGGAGCCCCTCTACGGGACTAAGTAACCCGAGGATATCCAATCCGCTTGCCGCACCAACGGTAACAACAACTTATATTCTTACGGTTACCAATGCAGGAGGAGGCTGCCTCACGAGGGATACGGTGAAAGTATCTGCTGCGATATTAGACAGTTCGCTTCTGCTAACCGGTCTTACTACTTTTTGTAATGGCGATCCACAGGCTGCTGTAATGAAAGTGCAGCCTGCCGACAGTATTCAATGGTACCGGAATGGTATTGCCATACCGGGTGCCACGCAGACACAATACACCGCCACGCAAACCGGCGCCTACCATGCCACTGTTTTCAGTTTCATCGGTTGCAGTTCCAACACGCCTGTTACCAATATTACCGTACATGATGTGCCGGTTGCGGGGTTCGCTACAACATCATCTTCAAATCAGTGTTTTAAAAATAACCAGTTTGTATTTACCAATACAAGTACCATTGCATCGGGAACCATGCAGTACAGCTGGGATATGGGCGATGGCACCATCCTGTCATCAACAGATGCAAACCACAGCTACACAAAAACGGGAACCTACACGGTTAAACTGTTGGTTACCTCTGGCAATGGTTGCGTGGATAGTTTCTTCCGCACCGTTACGGTTTATCCCAATGCATCAGTAGCTGCCGATATAAATTCAAATGCCCAGTGCTTTAAGAACAATAATTTCATCTTTACCAATAACAGTACCGTTGAAGCAGGGGCCACACTGCAATATGTATGGACCCTGGGCGACGGAAGCACTTTCTTTATAAGAGATGTAGCTCATAGTTATACAACGCCCGGCCCTTATACCGTAAAACTGCTGGTAACAACCGATAAAGGCTGCGCCGACAGTATAAGCATGAATGTAAGGGTTCACCCGAGCCCGGTGGCCGGTTTTACCGTAAACAATCAACAGCAATGCCATGGAGGCAACGATTTTGCGCTTACCAATACCAGCACGGTTCTGCTGGGTTCGCTTAGTTATAACTGGGACTTTGGCGATGGCAACACAGCCACCACGATGCATGTGAATCATAATTATATTCAGCCGGGAGATTACCGTATAAAAATGCAGGTTACTTCCGACAGCGGCTGTACCGATATCAGTTTCAGGGATGTGAAAGTATTCGCTTATCCTTTTGCCGATTTCTTTGTAAAGGATCCCGCCTGTATCAACCAGGAAGTACTGATGGTGAATAAAACACTGAACAATACGGCTTCAACCCTTACCTATGTATGGGATTTTGGAAACGGTAATAACAGTATCGTTCGCAGTCCTTCTTACAGTTACCCGGCCCCGGGAAATTATATCCTGAGCCTTTCGGTAAGTACGGTACAATGTCCCACATCCATTACCACAAAAACGATCCCGATCGTAATAGAAGCGCCGGCGCCCGGTATTGTTTATCCGGAAGTAACAGCGGTATTCAATTTCGCGGAAAAGCTGCAGGCACGCCAGATAGGAAACAATATCATCTGGAGCCCGGCCACCAGCCTCGATAACCGCTTCAGCTACACGCCAAGTTTCCGGGGAATCCATTCCCAGTTATATACCATTCAACTGAAAACACCGAGTGGTTGTATCACCATCGATACCCAGTTTGTAAAAGCAAAGAAAAAGATAGAGATCTATGTGCCTACCGTATTTACACCGGGTAATGATGGAAAGAACGATTACCTGCGCCCGCTGCTGATGGGATTTGATCATGTAAACTACTTCAGGGTGTTCGATCGTTGGGGCAGACTGCTTTACCAGATGAACAGCGACCGCCCGGGATGGGATGGCAAACTGAAAGGCCAGCCCGCCGAAATGCAAACCGTGGTATGGATGATCGAAGCGGTTGATGTAGATGGGGTGACGCATAAGAAGCAGGGGACTACCGTATTGATACGATAAACCTATAAGGTCTGCCGGGCTAACAGTAGCGCTGCAGACCTTATAGTGTTTTATAAACATAAATGACAAAAAGGTCGGCCTTTATATGGCAGACCTTTTTGCTTATGTGACTATTTTGTCAATCCGTAATTTCCAACTCCGCATTTTTCGACCTATCTTCATAACTCATCCCCGACATTAATTATGGCAAAACTGTACACGGCTGTTCTGTACCGGGAGAAAATTTTTATACTAAAGGCTTTTACAGTCTTCTTATTCTTTTGTGCCTGCTCTGTTTCTTCTTTTGGGCAGTGCCCTCCCAACATCGATTTTGAAATGCGCAATTTTACCAACTGGCGCTGCGATACAGGCCGGTTTGTTCCTCCGGGAGTACTTACTGATATTGGAACATCCGGACCCGTAGCAGGCAAGCACGATATAATCACGGCTGCTACCATTCCTGCAACAGACTTTTATGGCGGCTTTCCAAAACTTTGCCCCAATGGAAGCGGTACTTCGGTAAGGCTCGGCCTTGAAACAACAGGTACACATGCAGCGATGGTTACCTATACCTTTACCATTCCTCCCGGCCAAAATTCGTTCAGTTTAATTTATAACTATGCGATCGTGATCAATAATTCGGGAGGGCATCTTCCGGAGATCCAACCAAGACTGGAAGTGGTGGTTACAAATATTACCGACAATATTGTAGATACCTGCAGTTCCGATACGCTTGCCTATGCGAATGCAAATCCCCTCCCGGGTTTTGAGGATTGCATCTTTAACAACAACATAAAGTTCAAACCCTGGGCGGCCAGATCAGTAAACCTGGATGGTAATGCGGGAAAGACCTTTGAAATAACATTCAGGGGGATCGGATGTGGTGCAGGTGGGGGAACTCATTTCGGCTATGCATACATTGATATTAATTCGGAGTGCGCCAGTTCGTTTATCGGTGCTGCCTATTGTGCTGATGATACAGCCATAAATGTTACAGGCCCCTTCGGGTATCAAACCTATACCTGGTGGGATGCGGCCTTTACTACCATACTTGGAACCGGCCAGACAATTAATTTCACTCCGCCACCACCTCCGGGTACCCGGATCGCATTGATCGTTGATCCTTTTTTAGGTTATGGATGCAGGGATACTTTATACGCCGATCTTTTAGATACGCTTAATATCACTGCGAATGCAGGCCCCGACCGGTTATCTTGCAATTTAACTCCTGTTCAGATAGGGGTAGCTCCCAGGGCCGGTCATGTGTATTCCTGGAGCCCCGTCACGGGACTAAGTGATCCAACCATATCAAACCCCATTGCAACGCCATCAACTACCACACAATACGTGGTTACCACTTCCAGTTCGGGCGGAGGCTGTGTTATTACCGATACGGTGATCGTATCTGCGGCTGTACTGGATAGTTCTCTTCAGTTATTAGGGATCGATACGTATTGCCTGGGCGATCCGCAATCTGCCATATTGGTGGTGCAGCCTGCCGATAGTATTCAATGGTACCGTAATGGTATTGCTATTACCGGTGCAAATCAAACACAGTATAACGTAACACAAAGCGGCGCTTATCATGCTACCGTTTTCAGTTTTGTTGGCTGCAGTTCCAATACGATAATCAGAACAATAACCGTTTACGATAACCCGGTTGCAGGCTTTACCAGTGTATCGCCTTTGAACCAGTGCTTTAATAATAACCTGTTTGTATTTACCAATACCAGTACCATTGCATCGGGAACCATGCAATACAGCTGGGATATGGGAGATGGCACTGTTCTAACAACAACAGATGCCAGTCACAGCTTCACACAAACCGGAACATATACGGTTAAATTGCTGGTTAGTTCCGGTAACGGTTGTGTGGATAGTATCTTCCGTACCGTTACGGTTTACCCCAATGCAACAGTAGCCGCAAACGTTAATTCAAATGCCCAGTGTTTTAAGAACAATAGCTTCATCTTCACCAATAATACCACGGTTGAACCAGGAGCCACCCTGCAATATGTATGGAGTTTAGGCGATGGAAATTTCTCTTTTGTAAAAGATGTTACGCATAGTTATGCATTACCGGGTGCGTATACGGTGAAATTACTGGTAACAACTGATAGAGGCTGTGTAGACAGTTTAGCCATAGATATAAGGGTTTATCCAAGCCCGGTGGCAGGGTTTACGGTGAACAATGCTCAACAGTGTTTTGGCGGCAACAATTTTGCATTAACCAATACCACCACTGTTTTCTCGGGAACCCTTCAGTACCTGTGGAATTTTGGTGACGGCAATACTGCTACTACCCAACATGTAAATCACAGCTATCTTCAACCGGGCGACTACCGCATTAAAATGCTCGCCACTTCTGATGACGGCGGTTGTGCCGACAGCAGCTATCTGGATGTAAAGATATTTGAGTATCCAACGGCCGATTTCCTGGTGAACAACCCGGCCTGTATCAACCAGGAAGTGCTGCTGGTGAATAAAACTCTGAACAATACTTCTTCCACACTTACGTATTTATGGGATTTTGGTAACGGGCAAAGCAGTATCGTTCGCAGCCCTTCTTACAGTTACCCGGCCCCCGGCAATTATAACCTGAGTTTGAATGTAAGTACGGTGCAATGCCCCGGAACCATCAATACAAAAACGATCCCGGTTGTAATAGAAGCGCCTGCAGCCGGTATTGTTTATCCTGAAAAAACAGCGGTGTTCAATTTCCCGGAAAAACTGCAGGCCCGGCAGATAGGAAATAACATCATCTGGAGCCCGGCCACCAGCCTCGATAACCGCTTCAGTTATACACCAACATTCAGGGGGATCAATTCTCAACTATATCTCATCCAGTTGAAAACAGCAAGTGGTTGTATTACCATCGATACGCAGTTCGTACGCACAAAGAAAAAGGTCGAGATCTATGTGCCTGCAGCATTCACTCCCGGTAATGACGGACGTAATGATTACCTGCGGCCATTGCTGATGGGATTTGATCATGTGAACTACTTCCGGATCTACGACCGCTGGGGCAGGCTGATTTTCCAGATGAACAGCGACCGCCCCGGGTGGGATGGTACATTCAAAGGCAAGCCTGCCGAAATGCAAACGGTGGTATGGATGATTGAAGCAGTGGATGTGGATGGGGTAACGCATAAGAAGCAGGGTACTACGGTATTAATAAGATAATAAACCTATAAGGTCTGTGGTGTTGAAAAGCAGCGCTGCAGACCTTATAGTGTTTTATAGGTTTAATGGTTGTCATGTGACTATTTTGCTCCCCGGTAATTTCGAATTCAGCAATTTCTGCCGTATCTTCATGGCTCATTCCCGACAATAATTATGGCAAAATTTTACAACTCTGTCCTGTACCCGGAGAAGAATTTTTTAATAAAGGCCTTAACCGGCGTTTTAGTCTTCTGTATTTGTTCGTTTTCCTCCCTGGGCCAATGTCCTCCCAATATTGATTTTGAAGAGGGTACGTTTAATAACTGGCAATGCTGGACGCAAAACGGTTATACAGGTGGAACTCCATCACCGAGCACTACCGCCCCAATTCCTGGAAGGCATGATATGCTTACGAGTATCCCTGGTAATGGATTGGATTTTTATGGCGGATTTCCAAAAAACTGTCCCAATGGAAGTGGACATTCTATTAAAATAGGAGAAGAAACTACTGGGCAGCACGTAGATAGAGTTTCTTATACATTTACGATACCAGCAGGCCAAAACACGTATAATTTTATTTATAATTATGCCCTGGTTTTGAACCAGGGTGCTACAACCAGCCATGATCAATTTACTCAACCAAAATTCCTTGTAAAAGCCTATAATCTTACTGATGGAGGAATTCCGCTTCCTTGCCCTTTTAATGATATTGTTGTTACCAGTGCTTTGCCCGGTTTCCAGGTATCTCCAACACCTCATAATGGTCCGGTTTATTATAAGGATTGGGCTGCTGCGTCCATTAAAATGGATGGGCTTGCGGGGAAAACCATTGAAGTGTCTTTTACTGTAACAGGTTGTGGGTTAAATACAGGTACTCATTTTGGCTATGCTTATCTGGACCTTAATTCTGAATGTACCAGTTCGTTCATAGGAGCTACCTATTGCCCAGACGATTTATTCATTAATGTTACCGGGCCTTTTGGTTACCAGACATACGCATGGTGGGATCAAACTTTTACAACTCTATTGGGTAATAATCAAACTATTAATTTTACACCACCACCTCCACCCGGAACTGTGTTAAAACTGGTGGTAAATCCATTCCCCGGTTATGGCTGCACCGATACACTCACGGCAACTTTACAGGATACACTAACCATACAATCCGTTGCCGGCCCCGACCGGATATCCTGCAATAATACGGCTGTTCAGTTGGGTGCTAATCCTAAGCCGGGTTATGTCTATTCATGGAGTCCGCCCACAGACCTAAGTAATCCCAATATAGCAAACCCAATTGCCACGCCATCTGTAACAACTCAATATATCGTAACTACTACAAATGCAGGAGGAGGATGTTCATCCAGGGATACGGTAATGGTATTTGCCGCCGTGCTGGATAACAGCATTCAGCTTATTGGCCTTAATACGTTTTGTTTAAATGATCCACAGGCGGCCGTGCTGCTGGTGCAGCCAGCCGACAGCATACAATGGTATCGCAACAATATAGCCATTCCCGGTGCTACGCAAACACAGTACAGGCCATTGCAAAGCGGCACCTACCGTGCCACCGTATTTAGTTTTGTGGGTTGTAATTCAGTTACCGGCGATGTGGTTATAACGGTGTATGATGTGCCAACTGCAGGTTTCACAGTAAACGATCCGCTTAACCAGTGTTTTAGAAACAACAGTTTCTCTTTTACCAATACCAGTACCGTTGCATCCGGCACGCTTTTATACGAATGGGATTTTGGCGATGCCGGTACCGCTACCACGGCCAATGCCACACATAGCTATACCATACCCGGTACGTACAGCGTACGGATGATCGTTACCACCGGCAATGGATGTAAAGATACCAGCATCGTTACGGTACAGGTGTACGATATGCCGGTTACCGGTTTCAATACAAACTTTGCGGCACAGTGTTTCCGCAACAACCAGTTCATATTCACCAATACCACAACCATTGCATCGGGAACCATGCAGTACGCCTGGGACCTTGGCGATGCGACAACAGCCACTACCAGGGATGTAACACATAGCTATGCCTTACCGGGTACATACAATGTGCGGTTGGTAGTAACATCAAACAATAACTGTGTTGATGAAGTAACCATTCCCGTAACCGCATTCCCTACACCCGTTGCAAGTTTTAGTTTGAACAGCCCGGTACAACAATGCTTTAAAGACAACGTGTTTGAATTTGCCAATACCAGTACGGTGTTTGCAGGCAACCTGTTGTACCGCTGGGATATGGGTAATGGCGATCAGTTCACTACCAGGGATATTATCTATTCTTATCCTGTTCCTGGTACTTATCCCGTTAAGCTGGTTATTACAGCCGAAAATGGCGGATGTACAGACAGCACTACTTTCAATGTAACTATTTATCCAACACCAGTGGCCGGCTTTACCATTAACCAGGTGGGCCAGTGCCTCAACAATAACCAATTTGTATTTACGAATAACAGTACAGTATTTTCCGGTGCCTTACAATATTACTGGGATCTTGGTGATGGCACAACTGCTACCACACAGAATGTAACGCATACTTATGCAGCGCCTGGTACCTACCCGGTTAAATTACGGGTTACCGGAACCAATGGTGGTTGTGTGGATAGTATGACCACCAACGCCATCGTATTTGCGTATCCTGTTGCAGACTTTTTATTGCAACCGTTAACCTGTATCAATACACCCATCTACGTGGTAAATAAAACGATCAATACCACTACCACTACGCTCGATTATTTGTGGGATTTTGGTAACGGGCAAACGTCTAATTTACGTACACCGGTGTATAGTTACCCGGCGCCCGGTACTTATACCATCACACTCACAACAAATATCACCGGATGTCCAACGCCTGTATCAACCAGAACACTTGATATCAGGATAGAAGCACCTGTTCCCGGTATTACTTATCCTGATTTTACAGCCCGCTATAATTTCCCCGAAGTATTGAGTGCCCGCAGCAATGTTGGTAACACCGTACTTTGGAACCCGGCTACTTATCTCGACAACCGCTTTAGTTATAAACCTACTTTTAAAGGACTCAGTTCACAGCTATATACCATTGAATTAAAGAATGCATCCAATGGTTGCATTACCGTGGATACACAATTTGTGAAAACGGATAAGAAGATCGAGATTTATGTGCCTACGGTATTTACACCGGGTGGCGATGGATTGAATGACCTGCTGCGTCCGTTGCTGTTTGGCTTTGATCACGTGATATCATTCCGTGTTTACAACCGATGGGGTAAATTACTCTTCCAGATGAAGAGTGATCGCCCGGGTTGGGATGGGAAACTGAATGGCCACCCGGTTGATATGCAAACCGTGGTATGGATGATAGAAGCAGTGGACGTGGATGGTGTGTTGCACAAAAAACAAGGTACCACAATATTGATGCGATAAACCAATAAGGTCTGCCGGGCTGAAAAGCAGCGCTGCCAGACCTAATTGAGTTTTAAAACCCAGGCCTGCTTTGCAGCAGGCCT
>DAOLIP010000096.1:0-13476 GCA_035328475.1 Ferruginibacter sp. | reverse complement strand
AAACCAGAAACCAGAAACCAGAAACCAGAAACCAGAAACCAGAAACCAGAAACCATTAAACGTTGTTAGGATATAACTTCAGTAAATACAACCCCGATGAAAGCGGCAAATCTCCCTTCGAGAAATTGCTGGATCTTTTTTTGCAACTCCTTACCTACACCAACGGCGATTTTAACGAAGCCATGCAATGGCTGAATGAACTGGACAAGGAATACAAACTCACCAACAACGAGTACGGCATCGGCGATTTTATTGAAGACCTGAAAGACAAAGGTTATATCGATGAAAAAAGAGAGACGGGTGAAATAAAGATCACTTCCAAAACCGAAAGAGGCATCCGCCGCAAAAGCCTGGAAGAGATATTCGGAAAACTGAAGAAGACAAAGACCGGCAATCACCATACATTTAAACCCGGTGGCGGCGATGAGATAAACCCGGAGACAAGACCCTTCCAGTTCGGCGATACCATGGAACAGATCGATTTTACCAGTTCCATCCGCAATGCACAGATCAATCACGGCATCGACAGCTTTAACATGCAGGAAGATGACCTGGAGATAAGAGAGACCGATTTTAAATCACAGACATCGACCGTGCTGATGATCGATATCTCCCATTCGATGATATTGTATGGCGAAGACAGGATAACCCCGGCCAAAAAAGTAGCGATGGCCCTGAGCGAACTGATACAAACCAAATATCCAAAAGACACACTGGACATTGTTGTATTTGGTAACGATGCCTGGCCTATTGAAGTAAAGGAGCTTCCTTATTTACAGGTAGGGCCTTATCATACCAATACCGTTGCAGGCCTGGAACTGGCGATGGATATTTTAAGAAAGCGCAGAAACCCCAACAAACAGATCTTCATGATCACCGATGGAAAGCCAACCTGTTTAAAAGTGGGCAAGCGCTATTATAAGAACAGCTGGGGCGCCGACCGGAAGATACTGAACCGTTGCATGAGCCTGGCCACCCAATGCAAAAAACTAAAGATACCCATCACCACCTTCATGATCGCATCCGACCCTTACCTGCAGCGTTTTGTTCAGGAGTTCACCGAAACCAATAATGGCAAGGCCTTCTTTGCATCACTGGATAAGCTGGGAGCATTCATATTTAAAGACTTTGAAAGCGGGAAAAGGAAAACGGTGTATTGATTTTTGCCGGGAAGCCGATAAGACGGAATAAAATGAACAATGCATGTTTTAACTGAAATAGAAGAAGTCCTTTGTAAAGAAATTGTTGACTGTGCATATAAAGTGCATAGCCAACTAGGACCCGGTTTGTTAGAAAAAATATACGAAGCCTGTTTTTGTCACGAATTGGGTAAAAAAGAAATTCCTTATAAGCGACAGATGAGATTGCCCATTAAATACGACGGCCTTTTATTTGACGAAGGTTTACAATTGGATGTATTAGTTGACGATATAATCATTTGTGAATTTAAAGCTGTTGAAATCGTTAATCCTCTGTGGCAGGCGCAGGTTATCAGCCACCTAAAATTGACGAATTTGCACGTAGGCTTTATTTTAAATTTTAATGTGCCCATAATGAAGAATGGTATCAGAAGGTTTTGCGTAACATAAAAAAGGGAACGCCTTTCCGACTTACCGGCTATAAAAAATAAATTCATAATTAAATAAAACGTCTTCCCGACTTACCGGCTATGAATAAAACAATCAACACACTCGGCGAATTAAAGAAGAGCGGCTATGTTTCCAAAAGCATCAAGCAGGAGATCCGTGACAACCTCATTAAAAAGATACAGGCAAAAGAAAATCCTTTCCCCGGCATATTGGGTTACGAGGATTCGGTGATACCCGATACAGAAAGGGCCTTGCTTTCGCAACATAATATCCTGTTCCTTGGGTTACGTGGACAGGCAAAGACACGAATGGCCCGGCAGATGACCGAGTTACTGGATGAATACATTCCTGTTATAGAAGGCAGCGAGATCAATGACGATCCCCTGCAACCGGTATCAAGGTATGCCATCGACCTCATCGAAGAAAAAGGAGATGCTGCTCCCATCGCCTGGATGCACCGCAGCGAACGGTATGGAGAAAAATTAGCTACTCCCGATGTAAGTGTGGCCGATCTCATCGGCGATATTGATCCCATCAAGGCAGCTAATCTTAAATTAAGCTTTGCCGATGAACGGGTTTTGCACTACGGCATCATACCAAGAAGCAACCGTTGCATTTTTGTTATTAACGAATTACCCGATCTGCAGGCAAGGATACAGGTATCACTCTTTAATATTTTAGAAGAAGGCGATCTGCAGATACGTGGGTTTAAACTGCGCCTGCCATTAGATGTGTTGTTTGTATTCACGGCAAACCCCGAAGATTATACCAACCGGGGAAGTATTGTAACACCACTCAAAGATAGGATTGAAAGCCAGATACTCACCCACTATCCAAAATCACTGGAGACAGCCCTCCAGATAACCGAACAGGAAGCCGCCATAAGCGAGGTACAGCAACAGAAAGTAAAAGTAAGCGACCTGGTAAAACGTTTGATAGAACAGGTGGCTTTTGAAGCAAGAGGCAGCGAACTGGTAGATAAAAAGAGCGGCGTAAGTGCAAGGCTCAGCATCAGCGCTTATGAAAATGCCATCAGTGCGGCCGAAAGAAGGGCCATCATCAATGAAGAAAAAGAAACCCAGGTATGGATCAGCGATCTCATCGGCATCATTCCTTCCATCACCGGTAAGATAGAACTGGTGTACGAAGGCGAGCAGGAAGGCCCGTACCAGGTTGCATTTAATTTACTGGAGCGTTCCATCCGCACACAATTTGGTTTGTACTTTCCCAACCCTGATACATTAAAGAAACGCAGAGGCAAAGAAGCAGCACAAGATGATAACCCGTACAAATCCATCACCCGCTGGTTTGATGCCGGCAATACGCTGAACACATTCTTTGAAACAACCGATGAAGACAAGGTTCAGCTCTTATACAAAGTAGACGGGCTTCATGCTTTGGTGAAAAAATATTTCAAAGGAGCCAACGACAAAGAGAATGCCCTGCTGATGGAATTCGTACTGCATGGGTTGGCCGCACATTCTATGATCAGTAAAAAAGTACTGGAAGGAAAGATCGAATTCAAAGACCTGATGGGAAGTATGCTCAACATCGGCACCCAGCACTTTGATGAAGAAGATCTTAACGAAGAGGATTTCAACTAGTACGATCAATTTTGCCACACATATTCAACTTCGCCAAAGTTTAAAACTTTGGCGAAGTTATTTACAGCAGCTATGGTTCAATATGGCCTGCCATCCCCTTTTTACGGTAGTGGCGGAATAAAAAATTCCAATACCTTTAATACACATTCACCAAACCGGTTAATGTGCAACCACACAACCATTTTTATATGAAAATTTCTGTTCTGAAAAAGATCATTCCCCTCTTTTTCTCCACCTCCGCTATACTGGTGCAGCAGGATATGCAGGCCCAGAGTTTATCTGTAAATACTACAGGAGCTACCGCCCATGCTTCTGCCATACTTGACGTAAACAGTACTTCAAAAGGCATGCTGATACCCCGGGTAAGTTTAAGCAGTACCAGCGACGTAGTCACCATTGCAACGCCGGCAACCAGCTTACTGGTGTACAATACCAACGCTTCCATCACTGGTGGAAACGGAGCCGGCTATTATTATTACAATGGCAGCAGCTGGATAAAAGTGTTTGATGCCCTTACGCCACTCAATGGCTGGAGTATGGCAGGCAACAGCGGTACCACACCAGGTACTCATTATATCGGCACCAACGATAACGTGGGATTGATGTTCAAGATAAACGGGTTTCAATCCGGTTACATCGACGTTGCAAACTTCAATACAAGTTTTGGAGAACGGACATTGACCGGTAATACTACGGGAACCAACAATTCGGTATTTGGCTATCAGTCGCTTTTCAGTAATACAACTGGTTTTGAGAATGCAGCTTTTGGTTACCGAAGCCTTTATAACAACAACACGGGTTATCGTAATATCTCCATCGGTTCCGAAGCGATGATGGCCAATACCACCGGACGTGAAAATGTGGCCATTGGCTTCAGGGCTCTCACAGCAAATACCACCGGCAATGGCAATGCTGCCGCAGGCGCTTTTTCTTTATATACCAATACCACCGGTTTCAACAACACGGCTTTCGGCAATGCAACACTTTCCACAAATACAACCGGGAGTGATAACACCGCTGTTGGTGCTATTGCCCTGGGTTCCAATACAACCGGGCAGTGGAATACAGCCGTTGGATCGAATGCACTCAGTGGCAATTCGACCGGAAGCGATAATACAGCCGTTGGACTTACTGCATTGGGCAACAATACAACCGGAGCGTTAAATACTGCTGTAGGCTCGCTGGCTTTGTGGCTCAGCGTCAACGGCACTTCAAATGTAGCCGTTGGCTGGAGTGCTATGCATGATAACAGTTCCGGCAGCGGCAATACGGCCGTAGGGGCCTCAGCTTTGTATTCAAACACCACGGGTAGTGTTAATGTAGCATTAGGCAGTTCGGCGTTGCGTGGCAACACAACCGGTTCTACCAATATAGCCGTGGGACCTTCTGCCTTGTATTCGAATACAACCGGTTCTACCAATATAGCCATGGGATATGGTGCTTTGTATTCGAACACAACCGGTGGTGCCAATGTTGCACTAGGCAGTACGGCATTGTGGAACAATACTACCGGCACTGGAAATACAGGCATCGGAAGCAACGTTCTTTATAACAATACATCAGGATTTAACAATACTGCAGGAGGAATAGGTGCTCTTTTTAGTAATAGCACCGGTGCAAGTAATACAGCCTGGGGAAGTAACTCACTGGAAGCCAATACAACCGGGTATTCCAACACAACCTCGGGTGCCCGTTCTATGAGGAACAACACAACCGGGTATGCAAATACAGCAACTGGCTTTGAGGCACTTGCCATCAATACCACCGGCACACGCAACACAGCCATTGGTGACAGTGCTCTTTTTTCAAATACCACTGCATCGGGCAATGTTGCTACCGGCCACCAGGCAATGTATGGTAACACTACAGGAACAGGAAACAACGCAAACGGCTACCAGGCATCGTATACAAACAGTACCGGCACTAATAATACTGCTACCGGTTACCAGGCATTATATGCAAACACTAATTCTTTCAATACGGCCAATGGTTATTTTGCACTTACTGCGAATAATACAGGAAGCAACAATACGGCCAGTGGTTACCGTTCCCTGGTTGCTACAACAGGTGGTTTCCAGAATACATCCTTCGGCGCAAATTCACTCACACTAAATACCACCGGTGCTTATAATACTGCAGTTGGTTACAATACGGGACCAAATTCGGCGAACCTGCTCAACACAACTTCCATTGGCATTGATGCTACCTGTACAGGTAACGACATGGTACGCATCGGGAATGTATTTGTGGGTTCCATCGGCGGTTATCAAAACTGGACGAATATTTCGGATGGCCGCTTTAAAGAGAATGTGAAGGAAGACGTTCCTGGTTTAAGCTTCATCAACCAATTACGCCCCGTTACTTACCAGCTGAACCGGGATAAGATCAATGATATGAATGGCGTGAATGAGCGGAGAAGACAGATCGCCGCAGACCCGAAGAACAAAGACCAGCAGCAGCCATTTCTTACAGGAAATAAATATTCGGAAGTTATCACCGGTTTTATTGCACAGGAAGTAGAAGCCGCAGCAAGAAAGGCAGGCTTTGATTTCAGTGGCGTGGATAAACCAAAAAACGATAAGGACTTTTATGGTCTCCGCTATGCCGAATTTGTAGTGCCCCTTGTAAAGGGAATGCAGGAGCAGCAATTGATCATTGAAGATCAGAAAAAAGACCTCAACAGCCAGAAACAACGCATTGATGAACTGGAAAAAATAGTAAAAGAACTAAGCAGTAAGATCAGGTAATTAAAAGAATGGTTTCTTTGGCTTGATCAAAATTACCAAAGCCCCAAGCCTTGCGTAGCAACCTGGTTTCAAACTTGAACCACAACTTGTCCCGGGTTACCGGGATAGACACAGTAGAGAACATTGATTACACATAGATCCTGAACTGTTCACTATGTGTACTATGTCCTATGTGGTTCAAAATAGGACCCTACGAAACTTTGGCAATGTTTAGAACTTTGATAAAGTTTCCTTATTTTGAAGCATGAGAAAATTATACTTCATCATTTGCTTCTGCTGCATTACTGCAGCATCCCGTTCCCAGACAGCCATCATTGATTCCTTTAAACTGCAACTGGTCAAAGCAACTACCAATGAGCAAAAGATTGAAGTGCTGGGCTATCTCAGCCGCACGTTAATGAATGTGAACCTGGCCGAAGCAGATAAATACGGGCTGCAGATGATTGAAGTGGCTGAAATGAGCCGCGACCGCAAGCTGATGGTAAAGGCCCTGCTTACCAACGGCGAACGATATTCTTACCTGGCCGGAAGAAAAGAGAATATCAATAAAGCCATTGAGTATTACAACAGAGGACTGGAACTGGCCCGTAAAAATAAACTGGATGAACAGGTGGTAAGCGCTTACCTGTACCTCTCCGAAGTATCCCGGTATATGCCCGACCTGGAAAAAGCGCTCAGCTACAGCAACCAGGCCTATGCGCAAACAGGACTGATAAAGAACGACAGCCTCAATGCCAGGGTTCACCTGGAATATGGCCTGGTATACCTGGCAAAGAATGAAAAGATACTGGCGCTTAAAAATATGATGACCGCCCTGCGCATGTCCGAAGACATAAAGAATGATGGACTTATGCGGGCCTGTTACCTGCGCTTATCTGCCTTTTATGCAGCCATCGAAGATCACGATAAGGCGATCGATTACCAGGTAAAGGCTTATGAGAAACTTGACCTGATAAAGACCGGGCAAACACCCTACAACAAAGTGCAGGACCTTACCCGTATCGGCGACCTGTACACCGCTAAAAAAAGTTACGAAATGGCCATGACTTATTACCAGCGTTCCTTAAAAATGGCCGACTCGCTGAAGTTTGAACCCATTAAAGCGCTGGCACACCGCAGCATTATTTCCAATTACCTTACGGCCGATCAACCGCAAAAAGCATTAGACTATTTTAACCAGAACCCGCAACTGAAACAATTTTTACAGGCCCTCAACTTCGGGCATTTTGTGGATCAGTCGTACGGTTACATTTATACCCAGTTGGGCAAATACGACTCGGCAAAATTTTACTACAATAAAGTAGCTCCCTTTTTTGAGAATGGGGTGAACAGCGCCAACCAGTTAAGCTATAACTACCAGCTTGGCCTGCTTTACAAGAAAACAAAGGAATACGATAAATCGCTGGAGTATTTCATGAAGGCAAAACAGATGTCGGAGAACATTGGCCAGCTGGAAACAATGGGTTATGTGGTTACCGAGATGGATTCTTTATACCAGCTGAAAGGCGATTATAAAGAAGCCTTCTTCTATTCTTCGCTCAAACACAAATACAAAGACAGTTTGGAAAAACTGGGAAAAGAAAAAGACCTGCTGCAGATAGAAGTAGCGGATGAACAGCAACGGCAGGAACGCATCGATAAGGAAAAGACAGAACAGAAACGCAAGCGGGATAATATCCAGTACCTGCTCATCACCATCGGCATCGCCAGCCTGTTCGTATTCATGGTGATGATGGGGATGTTCCGGGTTTCGGCCACCACCATTAAAATGGTGGGCTTCTTTACCTTCCTCATGTTCTTCGAATTCATCTTCCTCATCTTTAAAAAGAATATCTACAGCTTTACCAATGGCGAACCCTGGAAAGACCTTGCCTTCATGATCCTGCTGGCGGCGCTGCTGCTGCCGTTGCATCATTGGCTGGAGCATAAAGTGATCAGCTATCTTACTTCGCACAACCGGTTAACGGCTTCGGGAAAGGGATTGAAGGACAGGTTATTTAAGAAGAAGGAAATTATAAAAGAAACTAAAGAGGTTTGAGTGAAAAAATCTTAAAACTTCCACAAAGGCACAGAGGTCACAAAAAAATTTGTGACCTCTGTGCTTCTTCGGGAAACTTAGTGTAATAACTTATACAACATTCACCTCCCTCTCCAACCCCACCCCAAACTTCTTCTTTACACGCTGCAATATCTCTTCGCTAAGATCATAGATCTCATTTCCTTTAGCATTACCGTAATTAACGAGCACCAGTGCCTGTTTTTCGTGGCAGCCTGCATCGCCTTTTCGATAGCCCTTCCACCCACATTGTTCTATCAGCCAGCCGGCAGCCAGTTTTACATTCCCGTTGGGTAAGGGGTAGCCAACAATGCCGGGAAATTCAGAATTAAGAATTAAAAATTGAGAATTAAGAATTTCCGGGTTCTTAAAAAAACTTCCCGCATTACCTATCACTGCCGGGTCGGGTAATTTAGAAGACCGGATATTGATCACTGCCTGTGAAATGGCCTGTATGCTCAGGTGCTTCACCCCCATCCTTTCCAGTTCCTGTTCAATGGCGCCGTACGATGTATTGAATGACGGGATGCGGTTCAGCCGGTACGTAACATTGGTTATTACAAATTCATTTTTATATTTCCGTTTGAACACGCTTTCCCGGTAACCGAATTCGCAGTCGTTCACCGAAAAATGTACGGTCTTTTTATCAGGGATATGAAAGGCTTCCAACGAATAGAATACATCTTTTATCTCCACCCCGTAGGCCCCGATGTTCTGCATGGGTGAAGCGCCTACATTACCGGGTATCAGCGAAAGATTTTCCACGCCTGCCCAACCGTTGTGGATACAGTGCAGCACAAAATGATGCCAGTTAACTCCTGCCCCTGCCTGCACATATACATGATGTTCATCTTCCTTGATCTCTTTAATGCCCAGCAATTCATTTTTTAAGACCAGCCCGTTGAAATCTTTGGTAAAGAGGATATTGCTGCCGCCGCCGAGGATGAGGGTTTGGGGTTTGTGGTTTGTGGTTTGAGGTTTGAGGTTTGAGGTTTGAGGTTGGTTAAATTCAAGGAGTTCGTGTAATTCATCAACCGTAGTAAAGCGTGCGAAATATTTTGCCGATACATCTATACCGAATGTATTGAATGACTTAAGCGATATATTCTCCTGCACATTCATTCTTAATTCTTAATTTTTAATTCCTAATTCGTATCAACATCCGCCACCACTGTCACGCCCTTAAAATTCTTCTCCGCATTCACCAGGTTTATATAATTCCGGATGGCTCCTTTATACCGAAGGCTCATACCCGGTTCTTTCGGCAACTTGATCAGTATCTCCATCAGGTACTGGTTGCGGATGCGATTCACCACCGGTGCAGCCGGGCCTACAACATAATCCTTCAGATCCTGTTTCAGCAAAGTTGACAATTTTTCTGCAGCGGCCGTTACTATATTTTTATCCTTATGTTTCAACGTAAGTAACACAACCCGGCTGAAGGGCGGATAAAAGAATTCCTTTCGTTTTTCTATTTCCAATGCATAGAACTGTTTGTAATCATGTTGCTGAACCAGTTGCAGCAGGGGGTGTTTGGGATTGGTGGTCTGGATGATCACTTTACCCTGTTCCTTTTTTCTTCCGGCACGTCCGCTCACCTGCTCCATCAGTTGAAAGGCCCGCTCATTTACCCTGAAATCGGCAAAGGCAAGCAATCCATCTGCATCCAGTATGCCAACGAGGCTTACTTTATCAAAATCAAGTCCTTTTACCACCATCTGTGTTCCTACTAAAATATCCAGGCGGTGCTGTTCAAATAACTGGATCAGGTTATCATGCGCTGCTTTGCCCCGTACACTGTCCACATCCATCCGGGCTATTTTGTATTTAGAAAAATCCTCTTCCAGTTGCTCTTCAATTTTTTCGGTACCAAAATTTTTCTCCAGCCAGGCATTGCTGCCGCAGGCCGGGCAGGTTATTAATTTAGGATAGGTGCTTCCGCAATAATGGCAATGCAGTTTATTGCTGAACTTATGCAGCGTTAGCGAAACGTCGCAATGGGCACACTGCGGAATAAACCCACAGGTGCCGCAGATCAAATAAGGATTATAACCCCTGCGGTTTTGAAAAAGGATCACCTGCCTGTCGGCATCCAGCGCTTTTTGCATGGCTTCCTTCAGTTGCGGACTGATCATTACTTTACCCTTTTGAGCCACTTGTCTTGTATCTACCATTTCTATCTCCGGTAATTTGATACCGCCGAAACGTTCGTTCAGTTCCACCAGTGCATATTTATCGTGCAGGGCATTGTAATAGGTTTCTACCGATGGCGTGGCACTGCCCAGCAACACTTTTGCCTTAAAGAGCGAAGCATAGTAAATAGCGGCATCCCTTGCATTGTACCTGGGAGCCGGGTCCTGCTGCTTGAAGGAAGCATCGTGTTCTTCGTCCACTATCATCAGTCCAAGGTCTTTAAAGGGCAGGAAAAGGGCGCTCCGGGCACCCAGTACGATCTTCACTTCGCCGGTGCGTATCTTATTCCATAGTTCAATGCGTTCGTTATTGTTGAATCGGGAATGATAGATGGTGATATTACCGCCGAAATGTTTCTGCAGGCGGCGGATGATCTGGGTGGTTAAAGCGATCTCGGGCAACAGGTACAGAACCTGTTTGCCTGCTGAAAAATATTTTTCGATCAGTTTGATGTATACCTGCGTTTTTCCGCTGCTGGTAATGCCATGCAGCAGGCAAACATTCTTTGCTTCAAATGCTTTTGCAACGGCATCGGAACTTTCCTGCTGGGCGGCGCTGAATGCAAAATCGATCGTCACATTCTTTGGCAGGAATTTTACCCGGTCAACCGCCCGCTTTTCTATGGAAAGAACATTCTTTTCCACCAATCCCTTCAGTTGGGCAGCCGATGCACCGGATTTTTTCAGCAATTCAGCCTGGATTACATCCCCTTCCGTTTTCTGAAGGTGAAGATAGGCAAGCAGCAGTTCCATTTGTTTGGGTGCCCGGGTCCAGTTATTCAAAAGGTCGCTTAGTTTATCTTCATTACTGTATTCCGGGTTCAGGATAACATAACTTTCCCGTTTAACCTTATACTGTTCATCCATCGCTTCCCATACATGACAGATCTTTTTATCGATGAGCTTTTTAATGATGGGATACACATGGGTAATGTCGAGTACCTGCTGTACTTCGGTAAGTCGTAATTCTTTTTTGAGCAGCAATGCTTCTGCCACCAGGAACTCTTCATCATTCAAATGAGAAAAATCTTCGCCGGCCTCCTCATTATATACCAGTATGGTCTCACTGCTGAGTTTAAAATGCGTGGGCAGTGCCGCCGACATCACTTCTCCTTCGGTACACATATAGTATTCGCTGAGCCATTGCCAGAGTTGTAATTGCTGCGGGTATAAGATGGGTGCATCGTCGAGCACATTCAAAATATCCTTCGTTGGGTATTCCGGTCTTTTTTCGGAGATGGACCTGATAATGCCTGCATATTTCTTCTGCTTGCCAAACACCACTTCGGCCCGGCAACCGGGTTGTGCTTTTTCTTTCAAACGGACAGGAACCGAATACGTGTAGTTGGTGGGAACTGCCAGCGGGAGTATGATCGTTGCCCACAGGCCGGATGATTCATCTGCAAATGCTATTTCATTTTCCTTATTCATCTTAGCTCATCTAAAGTTAACCTGATTTTCCTGTTTATTTATCCTGGCCTTTTTTGAGTAGTGTCCTGTTTTGAACCACATAGGACATAGTACACATAGTAAATACACCAGGGTCTATGTGAAACCTATGTGCTCTATTGTGGCTATGTGGTTCAAGTTTGAAACTAGGACACTACCCTTTTTTGATCCAGCTCGCTTTATATCTTCTCAAACCGTTGTCCATTACTTTATATACTTTCTCTCTTAACATCGCCACATCACCCAGGGTTAATCCTTCCACCGGTATCTCTTCCAGGTAAACGGCTCTCGACTTGCCCGGGTTAAGTGTAAAGATGCTGCGATAGTGCATGCGGTCGTACGCATCCAGTACCAAAATGGGTTTGATGGGTGTTTTTGTTTCAATGGCGATCTTAAAAGCGCCGTCGTAAAATTCCTTCAAGGGCCGGTGCCCCATGTTGAACGTTCCTTCCGGGGCGATCACAATTGAAGTGCCCTTCCGCAATACCGATATCAGTTGCTTTACACTTTTGGCCCTTTTCTCCGGTTTATCCCTTTCCACCATCACCACGGCATTCTTATATATAAAGCCGAAGAGAGGGATCTTTGCCATTTCGGCCTTGCCGAGTATGCGGAAATGCTGTCTTCGTATTGTCTTAAATATAATGGGGATATCCAGGAAGGAAATATGGTTGAATACAAATACGTATTGCCGGTTCCGGTCGTGAGGCGTTTCAAAGATGTTTCGGTGAAAGATACCCAGCATGAGCAGTACAAAATCCGACCAGCAATGGCAGAGCCAGTAGATAAAATTGCCCCCCCGGGTCTTGCCAAAGAAGGAGGCCACTACCACCAGCGGGAAGATGACCAGCAGGAAGGCCGTAAACGGCAAAAAGGCATAAATGGTAAAAAGGATCCCCAGGACCCGGCGTATGATGGGCATAATCAGGGGCGAATATAGCAGATTCCCCCTTGGCCCCGGGTGGCTTATCCCGGGTTTGGGCCCCCGGTTAGCTGAATTTGGGCATTTTTGCACGTAACCTGTTGATATTTTTTCAAAAACGCTGCTTAGTTTTACCCGTAAACCCTTACCTTTGCCGTCCTAAATTCGGGATATTATGTTAGCAGTAGTTAAAATAGCAGGTCAGCAATTCAAAGTAAAAGCGGGCGACAGCTTATATGTACCTCATATCGAGGGCAAAACCGGTGATTCAGTAGAATTTGCCGATGTATTGATGACCGACAACAACGGAAAAGTTGTTCTGGGCAGCGACGTGAAAGCGGTGGTTAAAGCCGAGATCGTGAGCGACCTGGTTAAAGGCGACAAAGTAATTGCCTTTAAGATGAAAAGAAGGAAGGGTTTCCGTAAAAAACACGGACATCGTACGCAGTACACACAAATTAAAGTAACAGGAATTGCATAATAAAAAAGTTAACGGTTAATAGTTAACGGTTGCTGCACTTTAGAAGTGATCAACTTCAAACTTCAAACTTCAAACTTCAAACTTCAAACTTATAAAACATGGCACATAAAAAAGGTGAAGGCTCCGTAAAGAACGGCCGTGATTCACAAAGCAAAAGATTAGGTGTTAAAATTTATGGTGGTCAGCCGGCATTGGCAGGTAACATCATTCTTCGTCAGCGGGGTACTACTTACCATCCTGGTAAGAATGTTGGTGTTGGAAAAGATTTTACCATCTTCGCATTGACCGATGGACTGGTTGAATTCAAAAAAACCAAGGGAGACAGAACGGTTGTATCGGTTGCAGCTGTGGAGGCTACGGCTTAAATTTTTTTATATTTTTTTTGGTTATTTAGAAAATATTTCTATTTTTAAGTATTATTTACTAACCAATTAAA
>DAOLIP010000095.1:0-13523 GCA_035328475.1 Ferruginibacter sp. | reverse complement strand
ATGAAAAAAAGGACACAGGGTTGTGTCAAAAAAAATACGGATGAAAAAAAAGGACACAGGGTTGTGTCAAAAAATAAACAACTAAAAAAAACGGACACTGTTTTTTTCTCCCGGTTAACAACCAGCCATCATTTCGCAAGCGCCAGGCCCTCATGCGCCAGTTCCATGCTTTCCACCACCACTTCATTGCCGTTGGCATTCATATCGGTAACGGTGATCCTGGAAGGAAATGCATTGGCCAGCGTCCACGACATGGCAACGCTTTCCTTTTCATCCAGCAGGGAGATGGTTACTTTTTTTCGTTCAAAACGGTTCATCGTTACTTCTTTGTAAAGCTCCCAAAAGCCTTTATCGTCTTTAAAGATCCCTTTCTTAAGGGTAACGTTCCCGAATTTTTTTATGCCCGGCATTTTAACGGTTGAAAAATCCGGGTTGTTACCGGCCCGGTATTCGATCTGCTGTATCTCGGCGCTCAGCCCGGTCACTTCCTCGAAGAATGCTGCATTATCCCCGATCTTAACAAGGAATTTAAATTTTACCAGGGGCCATGTTGATCCCGATTGTTCTTTCCCGGTTTCTGCCATGCGGTTGAATTTTATAATTAAATATACATAATTTCAATGCATGTACTTTAAAAACTCGATGAACCATGAACCTGTTGGATAAGGCCGGCATCTTTCTTTTTCACAAGCAATTGATCAATGAATTCGGAACAGGCACCACCGAATCGCTGGGATGGAATGAACGGGCAGGACAACAGGCCCGGTTTAACGTGTTATCAGGCATTGGCGATCTTACAGGCCGCTCTGTACTGGACGCAGGCTGCGGTCATGCCGACCTGTTTGAATACCTTATTGAACTTTACCCCCAACTGGAATATTATGGGGTAGAACAGGTACCCGGTATTTTGCAGGTGGCAATCAACAGGCACAGCGAACACCCCTTCGCTCATTTTTTTGAAGGCGATTTTTCGGCTGCTGAGCTGCCCATGGCCGATTATGTGATCGCCTGCGGTTCTTTAAATTACCGTAACAGCGATGACCGCTATGTTTTTAAAATGATTGAAAAACTATTTAATAACAGCCGCGTTGGTTTTGGATTTAACCTGCTGCAGGTTATTGAACCCCCGCATGCTTTTCTTTCTGCTTACCACCCGGTTCAGATCATGGAGTTCTGCCGTACATTGACAAGCCGTGTTCGCTTAATTGAAAACTATTATGGACAGGATTATACGGTGTTCATGTATCATTAAAAATGAAAGATATCATTACCGTTGTTGCTGTTCTTCATCCACCTGCATGCCCAACAGCTATAAGTTGCAGATCACTATTTTAAACTGTCTGGTGAATAGGTTGAGTTGGAATCCCTCAGTTTTTTGCCGGGCATTATAGTGCTGTCATTTATTTCTTTTTCCCTGCTGTTAGCTTGAGTTAGAATATGAACGTTCTGCAGGCTGGATGATCCCCACCCGGGCCATTGCCATCTGCTGATGCAGGCAAGCCGCTAAAAAAGCAGCGTTTAATTCTTAATTCTTAATTTTTAATTCTTAATTCTCAATTCTCAATTCTCAATTCATTCTCTTCCCGGTTGTTTTACCACTAAAAATTGCATGTTGCAACAAACATCAGTAACTTTAAGTATCACATTCTTCATTTAAATTTATTTTATGTCAAAACGCTGGAGCCGCCGTGATGCCATCCGGGCACTGGGATTATCAATAGGAACAGCCGCCATCCCATCTGCCGGCTGGGCGGTTGATGAAAATAAACATCCCATTTTATTACCCGATAAAAAACTGAATTTAAACAAACCGGTAACCGCCATTACCTGCGGCGCCGGTGCAAGGGGTAACGTGTATGGCAATTATGCCGTGAAATACCCGGAGCAGCTGGATATTGTTGGGGTGGCAGAACCCATTGCCCTGCGCAACGAACGCTATACAAAAAAGCACAACATCAACGAAGAGAACCGGTTCAATACCTGGGAAGATGTGTTTAAAAAACCAAAATTCGCCGATGCGGTGATCATCACCACACCCGATGACCTGCATTATGGTCCCTGTATGAAAGCGCTGGAAATGGGATATGATGTGTTGCTGGAAAAACCCATTTCGCCGAGTGAAAAAGAATGCCGCGACATTTTAGCCCTGTCGAAGAAGACCGGCAGGATCGTTGCTGTTTGCCATGTACTCCGGTATGCACCTTATTTTATCAAACTGAAAGAGATCATTCAAAGCGGTGTATTGGGCGAAGTGGTGAGTATTCAGCACCTGGAACCGATCCAGCATATTCATATGAGCCATTCCTATGTACGGGGCAACTGGCATAACAGTAAACAAACAACGCCGATCATACTGGCTAAATCCTGTCACGACCTGGATATTTTAAGATGGATGGTGGATAAACCCTGTACCCATATACAGGCATTTGGAAGCCTGCAATGGTTCACCCAAAAGAATGCACCTGCCGGAAGTACGGCCCGTTGTACAGACGGTTGCGCCGCAGAACAAAAATGCCCGTACTCGGCACTGGAAATTTATTACCGCAAAAGGTCCTGGAATTACGTGTTTGACCTGCCGGAAGAAAAAGATAAGCAGGCTGCTTATGTGCTGGAACAATTAAAGTCAACCAACTATGGCCGTTGTGTGTACCGGATGGAGAATGATCAACCCGATCATTATACGGCCAATATATTATTTGAAGGCGGACTTACTGCTGCTTTTTCCATGGAAGCTTTTACTTCGTACGATGGAAGAAGAACCAGGGTAATGGGAAGCCTGGGTGATGTAGTTGGCGATATGACCTCATTTACCATGACCGATTTTTTAACCGGTAAAAAAACCGAATGGAAACAGGAATCGGATGGACATGGCGGAGGGGATTGGCGCCTGGTTTCGGACTGGATAAATGCCGTATCGCAACAGAACCCGGCCCTGCTTACATCAACCATTGATGCTTCTATAGAAAGCCATGTAATGGGATTTATGGCAGAGGAAAGCCGGTTATCAAAAAAGGTAAAGAAAGTGAAATTATGATTTGATACGAATGATCGCTGCCCAGCCATTTTCTTTCCAAACTATGTTTCCCATGAACGCAAACTAAAACCTATAAGGTCTTGCCGGGCTACACGCCGGGCGGCAGACCTTATAGTGTTTTATTAAGCACCTGGTTATCACTTCTCCACCCAGGCCACGATCCGCAACGGCCCGCCGCTTCCGTTCTTTATTTTCATGGGTAATGCAATGATATAGGCGCCTGTTGCAGGCAGCTTATCCAGGTTGGCAACATTCTCAAAACCGCAGATATTTTTCTCGTAGAGTATTTGATGTGTTTTAAAATCTTTTGATTGACCGTAGTCAATGCTTGCCACATCCAGTCCAACCGCTTTTATTTTTCGTTTGCCGGCAAGCCATGCGGCTGCATCGGGATGAATGCCGGGGAAATGCAGTTTGGCAACCGCATCAGCGCCCCGTTCATCGGTACCCAGGTATTTTTTTGCATCCGGATAAAAAGAACCATAGCCGGTCCGGAACAATACAATGGCATCATCGGGAATGTTTCCGTTTGTTTTTTCCCATGCTTCCATATCGGCCACTGTTATTTGATAATCGGGGTTCTTCAATGCATTGGCCGATACGTCGATCAGCACGGCATCACCGGTAAGTTTATCAAGCGGTATTTGATCAGCTGTCCATTTTCCTTTTGCAAAATGAATGGGTGCATCTACATGTGTTCCTCCGTGTTCGGCTGCACAATAATTAAATGCTTCATAATAAAAACCGGCAGGGGTGATGCCAACAAACACCGTATCAAAACGGAATTTATCGGCCGTGGGCCAGTAAAGACTTTCTTCTGAAAAACTATATGTAAGATCGATCCATTCTCCTTTGGAAATTTTCTCTCGCAGGGATGGTTCGGGCGCATGCGTGGTGCAGGAAACTGCAAACAACAGGATGAAGTAAAAGAGTTTTTTCATTACCGGAAGTTTAGGTTTCCTAAGATAATTACTTTTTTCTGCAAACGGGTGCTTCCCGTTTATGCAACCAGTTCCTTTTTGTGATACATTTGTTTATCAAAATCAACCTGGTGAGAACACTGTTTTTTATACTTATGGTATCAGCTGTTGGTCTTAGCTGCCAGAAAGAACTGGAAGCACCAACCGGTCCATCAAACCTTTTGCCAACCATTACTACAACGGTATTATCTTCTATAACCAATACCACGGCAAGCGGCGGTGGTACTATTACCGATGATGGCGGATCAGCCATCATCGCAAGGGGCGTTTGCTGGAGTACTTCAGTAAACCCGGTTGTAACCGGCAACCATACAACCGACGGAACAGGCATTGGATCGTTCAGCAGTGCATTGACCGGTCTTACTGCAAGTACGGTGTATTATGTTCGGGCTTATGCAACCAATAATACCGGAACGGCATATGGCAATGAGATCAGTTTTACCACATCAGCTACAGCAGGTGCACTGCCCACGCTCATTACGGCAACGGCAGCTTTTATTTCGCCAACTTCGGCAACCAGTGGCGGACATGTAACAGCAGATGGGGGAGCAGCAGTTACCGCAAGAGGTATTTGCTGGAGTACTTCAACTAACCCGGATATTACCGGTAACCATACCATTGATGGAAGCGGACTGGGAGCCTACAGCAGTTCTATGACTTCACTTACTCCATCCACTACTTACTATGTACGGGCTTATGCTACCAACAGCAATGGCACGGCTTATGGTAATGAAGTGAATTTTACTACTTCGCCTGGTATGATACCGGATGTTTATGCAGCCGGTTATGAAAGCAACGGCACCCATACTATTGCTAAATACTGGAAGAATGGTGTGGCGGTGAATTTAACTTCCGGTACCAATGATGCAGAGGCTTATTCCATTTTTATTGATGGCAACGATATTTATGCAGCCGGTTGGGAAATGCAGGGAACCAACCGGGTTGCCAAATACTGGAAGAACGGAACAGCGGTGAATTTAACCAATGGTACATTTGATGCGATGGCAACACAGATCATTTTATTCAATAATGATGTATATGTTTCGGGATATGAAGGTGGTGTTTCCAGCAGCAGGCAGGCCAAATACTGGAAGAACGGAACAGCTGTAAACCTGGCTGCCAATGCAACAGAATTGTCCCGGGCTACTTCAATTGCCGTTTCCGGAACGGATGTATATGTTACGGTGAACATTTATAATCCATCGCCCCGTGCAACAATTTTTAAGAACGGCGTGCTTACCGATCTTTCCGGTGGATTTACTACCAGCAGCGCCAATGCCGTAGTGCTGAATGGAACAGATGTGTATGTTGCCGGTATGCATTCTTCTGTGGTTTCACAATACTGGAAGAACGGGGTTGCAACGATTCTTCCCTCCACGGCAGCACTTGGTGAAACGGCGGCTTTTTCCATTTTCATTTCAGGAACGGATATTTATGCAGCAGGCTTTGAAAAAACACCGGCCGGCCAGGGAAATATTGAAGTAGCCAAGTACTGGAAGAACGGGGTGATCACAAATCTTACCGATGCCACCCATCATGCTTCGGCAAACAGCATCGTGGTTTCGGGAGCCGATATTTATGCAGCAGGCTATGAAGAGAATGCATCGGGCAACGGCGTGGCAAAATACTGGAAGAATGGAACAGCGGTGAGCCTGACGAACGGAACCAATGATGCTGAAGCGTTTTCGATAGTGGTTAAATAAAATTCCGGTAAAAATCGGCGCATACTTAAACGGCAGGTTTCTAAAGAATTCTCTAATAACCACAGATCTTCATCTCCTCTGTAGTTTTATTTAATTGCCTTCATTTATTGTGGTCTTTTTTAACCGACGATCATTGCCGGACAGGATTATTGTATTCAAAACTGCTGCCTATTCTGTATTTACTTATAAGGATAACCGGGATGATATTTTTTTACATGTACCAAAATGAAATCAGCCGCCCTTTTTGCTAAATGACGAATTAATCCTGTTCCTGCACAGTTTGTCCGGTTATTTGGTGAGAATGTTCAGGAGGTTGAGGGATTTGTCCTAACACTTAATAGCAACTGAACCAGATATTTACAAAAGTTATTTTATCCCTCCCCCTACAAAAATGAGCCGCCAACTTTCCTTCTGAAGCCAGGTTATTTTCATTTTACAACCTGATAAAACACAATTATGAAAAAAACAGTTTTGCTATTAACTGCTTTGTTTTGCGTGCTTGTTTCCTGGGCGCAGCAAAAAGATCCGGTTACTTCAAATGCCGACCGTCCAACCTGGGGCGGCCTAAAAGGAGGGGCCAAGAAAAATGACAGGTCGGGGTATAACCCGGCCGAGATCAAAGATGTGTTTGCCCGTAATGCAGTAACCTATGAACAGATGAAGCGGCGGGCTGACTATTATCCCTACATGCCCCATGAGATAGTGGTGGCGATGGAGCTGGATGTGCCGAAAGCAGGCGCCGTATCCCTTACGAAGGGATATGAATGGTCCGGTTTATTTGCACAGCAGGATGTGAAGTTCAAAACACACCTGATGTCGGTTGCACGTGGTTCCGGCCGGAATATATCGCTGGTGCTGTTGACGCTGCCGGAAAATATGGATGTTTTTGCAGCCATGAAAATGCTGGAAGGGAAAAGCAATGTTTTATGGAGTTCCCCAAATTTTTACTACGAGGGTGATCCGCGTGAGATCGTTCCCAACGATCCCAGTTATGGCTCGCAATATCATCATCCGCTGATGAAAAATGATCTCGCCTGGAACATAACATTAGGCTCAGCCGCTATCCGGATCGGCATCACCGATGACGGGGTGGAGCTCTTACACAGCGACCTGGTACAGAATATCTGGATCAATGCAGGAGAAATAGCCGGTAATGGTATTGATGATGATAACAATGGTTATATAGATGATGTGAACGGCTGGGATTTTGTTTCCAATAACAATGACCCAAATCCCAACAGCGCTGGCGATTCGCACGGAACACACGTTTCAGGTATCTCAGCTGCCCGTACCAATAATAGCATTGGTGTTTCAGGGGTTGCCGGCCAAAGCACTATTGTTCCCTTGCAGTTCTATAATTCTGCCGCTCCCTGGACAGCAGCGATCATAAATGCTGCTTATGCCTATGCCGCTGATAACGGGGTAAAAGTGCTTAATACCAGTTATAATGTGGATGGGTTTGTTTCAGATCCTGTTTTCCTTGCCGGCTTGCAATACATGTATGATGCCGGTGTGTTACACTTTAATTCAGCAGGTAACAACAACGAACTCAACCCCCCCCGGCAGGTTTTAACACATTCTATTTTTGTTGCCAGTACTGGCTCAACCGATGTGAGAAGCAGTTTCAGTAACTACGGAACCGGTATTGATGTTTCGGCCCCTGGTAACAGCATTTTATCAACGGTTACAGGGAATGCATATGCTCTCTTTTCCGGAACCAGTATGGCAACGCCCAATGCAGCCGGTGTGGCAGCCCTTATCTGGTCTGCCAATCCGGGATGGACAAGGGAACAGGTTGCCGCACAACTGCTGGCAACTGCCGATAATATTGATGCACAAAATCCGGCTTATATAGGATTACTGGGCACAGGGCGTGTGAACTCTTATGCGGCATTGACCACCAACCTGCCGGCACCCATTGTAAAAACCCTTACCGGGTTACCCATGGTATCCGGGCCGGTGGCCGGTATAAGCACTATAAAGCTGCAATTTACCCAACTTCTTAGCCCGGCAACGGTCAACAACATGGCCAATTTTGAATTTCGCTATGCCGGACCGAATGGTAGTTTTGGGGATGGCGATGATGTGATACACCCGCTGACCGCCACCAGCACTTACCGGGTTGGCAGCAACGAGATGATCTTGCAGATCGTCAACCCTCCGCTTAATTGCGGTTATTACCGGTTTACCATGTTTTCAGGCGGCCTGGAAAACCCTTTTGGCACTGACCTTGACGGGAACGGTGATGGAACAGGCGGAGATAATTTTGTACGTAATTTTTCTCTTTCTTCTCCAGGTTGCTGTATTTCACCAGCAGTAAATGCTCCCACGCTGGTATCACCTGCCAACGGAGCTACAGGTATAGTCAATCCCACCCTGACCTGGACTGCAGTTGCCGGAGTAGATTACTACGATGTACAGGTGGCAACAGATGCCGGCTTTACCAATATTGTTGCCAGTGCAACCGTGTTAACGAATACGAATTATCAAGCAACCGGTTTGGCAAACCTTACTGTTTATTACTGGCGTGTAAGGGCTTCTTGTGCCAGTGCAGACTACAGTACTGTTTTTTCATTTACTACCGGAAATGTTTTGTGCGGTACTATAGCAAGCACCAATGTTCCGGTTCCTATACCAGACGAGTCAACCATTACTTCCATCATCAGCATTCCCACCAGCGGAGCAGTCTTTGATGTGAATGTAAAAAACCTGGGTGCTACACATACCTGGATAGGAGACCTGATCATCAAGCTTACCAGCCCGGGCGGCACCATCGTTACGCTAATGAACCGCTCATGCGGCTCAGCGGATAATATTCTCATCAATTTCGATGACCAGGCGGCTACGGCAAGCTTCCCTTGTCCGCCAACAAATAACTTAACTTATAAACCATTTGCGGCACTTTCTGCTTTTATCGGCCAGGAAGTATCCGGTACCTGGACATTAACGGTATCAGATAATGCAGGCGGAGATGTTGGAACACTCAACAGCTGGTCACTGGATATTTGTTATATACCAACATGTGATGCAGCCGTACAGGCGCCAACTGTTACCCAACCAACCTGTGCAACACTAACCGGCACCATTGTGGTAAATGCAACCGGAACAGGAGCATTGGAATACAGTGTTGATAACGGCGCTACGTACCAGGCATCTGCAACCTTCAGCGGGCTTGCACCAGGAAACTATAATATTAAAGCACGCTTACAGGCAAACCCATCATGTGAAGTGGCTTATGCCGGCAACCCCGTTGTTTTAACGGCAGCTACAGGCTGCTGTATCACCAACCCGGTTGTTACCAATAATGCCAACGCCGGTCCAGGCAGTCTGCGCCAGGCCGTGATCGATGCATGCCCGGGCAGCACCATTACTTTTGCCAATTCTGTAATCAGCCCCATCTCCCTTTCCGGCGGGCAGATAAGAATTGATAAAAACATTACCATCCTGGGGCCGGGTACTGCGTTAACGGTACAGAACACGGCGGCAAAAAATTATACGAGCCGGGTCTTTCATGTGGTTCTGGGAGCATCAGCGAACATTTCAGGGCTCGCCATTTCCGGTGCAAATACCTGGGGTTCCGGCGGCGGCATTTACAATGAAGGCGTGTTGAATCTAGCCAACGTTACCGTCTCAAACAACCTTGCAGACAGCAGCGGTGCAGGTATTTATAATCTTGGCACCTTGACTGTTACTAACTCAACCATCTCAAACAATTTGTCGAACAGTCTCGGTTATACAGGCATTGGCGCCGAAGGCGGAGGTATTTATACTATTAGTTTTTTTGGCGGCAGCCTGACTCTTATCAACACTACCATCTCAAATAATTATGCGAACCTTGGCGGTGGTATTTACGGTCCCAATAGCACGATAAATTCCCGCAATTCTATCATTGCCGGAAATACAGTTAAATTTAGTCCCGGTCCTGATTTCCTTGGCACAGTAACCTCGCAGGGTTATAACCTGGTTGGCAAAACGGATAACAGCAGCGGTTGGGTGGCAACAGACCTTACCGGTACCATTGCAACCCCACTTAATCCACAACTTGGCCCATTGGCCGATAATGGCGGACCTACACAAACGCTTGCATTATTAACCGGCAGCCCGGCCATCAATGCCGGCAGCAATGCGCTGGCAGCAGATCCGGCTAATAACCCATTGGTTTTTGACCAGCGGGGAACCGGCTATCCAAGGATTGTAGGCAGCAGTGTAGACATCGGGGCATTCGAAGTGCAATGTATTCCACCAACGATAACTGCACCTACTGTAACCCAGCCTACCTGCCTGGTACCCACCGGAACCATTGTAGTGAATGCAACGGGTAACAGTGCAATGGAATACAGTGTTGATAACGGAGCTACCTGGCAGCCATCCGCTACGTTCAGCGGACTGGTGCCAAGCAATTACTATATCATATCGGCCAGGTATATCAGTAACACTAGCTGTGCTTCCACATACGCCGGTAACCCGGTTGTGATCCATGCACCTGTTGTGCCCGTCGTTGGCATGAGTGCCGACGGACCATTAACGTTCTGCACAGGTGGTTCGGTTAACCTCGGTGCTGTGGTATTATATCCGAATTACCTCAGAATGACTGCGCCTTATGCCATTGATTTCAGCATAGGTACGGCTACATTCGGAGCAAACATCTCTACCACGCCGCTTAACGGCGACATGGTTTACATTCCTGATGCAACGGCCAGTTATTTAGGATGCAATCCATATACAGCCGGATCACTTACCGGTAAAGTAGCCGTGATCGACAGAGGTACCTGTTTCTTTGTATACAAAGCAAAGAATGCACAGGATGCAGGAGCCATCGGGGTCATCATCGTAAACAACACTCCCGGAGACCCGATAAATATGGGAAGTGGAGATCCTTCTGTAATAGTTACTATCCCGGTGATCAGTGTAACCCAGCAGGATGGTGCGCTGCTGAAAAATATGATCGCACAGGGAACAACGAATGGTAATACCTTGTCACATACGTATAGTTATCTCTGGTCGAACGGGGCTACCACGCAAAACATCAATGTTACACAAAGCGGAACATTCACCGTTCAGGTAACAGATGAGAATGGTTGTTCAGCCACCACACCACCAGAAACAGTTACGGTTAACCCGGTACCGGATGCGGTGGCAACTCCTGCATCTCAATCCATTTGTTCGGGTTCGGCCATTACAACCATTGTTAACAGCAGCAGTGTAGCGGGTACCGTATTTAACTGGACCCGTGATAATACCGTTGATGTAACAGGAATAGCGGCAAATGGAACGGGTAATATAAGCGGAACACTCACCAATAACACGGCAGCCCCGGTAACTGTTACTTTTACGATCACGCCTTCTTATACCAATGATGGTGTGACTTGTACAGGTACGCCGGTTACTGCAACTGTAACGGTTAACCCGGCATTGACTTTCTCCTGCCCGGGTAATATGACCGAAACGATCACCGACCTTAACATTCCCTGCTTCAAAGCAGTGAACACACCCAACCCGGTTTTCTGCGGTACGCTTACCAAGCTTACCTGGAAGCTGACCGGTGCTACGGTATTGAATTCGCCCACATCAGGCATCAACTACCTTGGCTTGCGGAATATGAACGTGGGTACAACTACGGTTACCTATACCGCTACATTCACCGGTGGAATTGTAAAAACATGTTCGTTCACCGTGCTGGTAATAGAAACCGTACCACCAAGCATCTATTGCCCGCTTGATAAACACGTAAACACCGATCCGGGTAAATGTTATAAGACAGGCCCGGTAAGCCTGGGTACGCCAACAGTAAATGATAATTGCGGAGTGGTAAGCGTTACCAATAATGCACCGGCCGTTTATAATATCGGTGTGAATTATGTTACCTGGACGGTGACAGATAAGAGTGGTAATACAAGAAGCTGTGTGCAAAGAGTAACAGTGAACGATGCGCAACTACCAACTATTACCTGTCCGGCAAATGTGATCGCAAACACTGGCCCGGTATGTGCTTCTACACCGGTAACTGTACCTGCACCGGTATTTAATGATAATTGCGGTGTGCAGAAATTAACATGGGTGATGACGGGTGTTACTTCAGGAGGTTCACCTCTTACCGGTATCAACTTTGTTCCCACTATGAATTATGCCACCGGTGTAAGCAGCATTACGTATACGGTAACAGATTTAAGTGGAAATGCCAGAACATGCACGTTCACAGTTACGGTTAAAGATGTAACAGCACCAACGCTTGTATGTCCTCCGGCACAAACCTTCTGTAAGGTTCCGAATAATACGTACACAGTTCCATCATTGGTGCAGAGTGATAATTGTGTGATCGCAAGTACAACATACAGGATCACGGGAGCCACCAGCCGTACGGGTTCGGGCACCAATGCAAGCGGACTGTTTAACCTGGGTGTTTCAACCATTACCTGGACGGTGAAGGATGTAAATGGAAATACATCCACCTGTACCACAACGGTAACTGTGGTGGCAACAACAAACCCCCTATGTACCCCGCTTCCGGTAACAGGTCCTGTTGCAAATCCAAAACCTGAAGAGGCGGAAGTTTCCGGGCTTTCGATCACAGCATGGCCAAATCCATCCAGCAGTTACTTTAACCTGAAAGTAAACAGCCAGGCAAAGGAAACGCTGGAGATCAGGATGATGGATATGACCGGTAAACTGGTTCAGGTAAAAAGAGGAGCGCCCGGTGATACGTACCAGCTTGGTAGTAATGTGGTATCGGGTATATATATCATAGAGGTACACCAGGCAGGTAAAACGTTACGCACCAAAGTGGTCAAGCAATAGTTTTAATCAAGTCTGAAATTAAAAGACCACTTGCTTTTGCAGGTGGTCTTTTTTGTGTTGTTCACCCGGTTCTTTTCATTTCATACGGTAGTTCTCTCAATTCATGTTACAGGCTGTTTACCGGCTTGGGATAATACCGGTTCTTTAACTGATAATTCTCCACTCAAAAAAAATGAACATGAACACACAGATCGAATTACTGCAACAGCAGCTTCATCAGCAGAAAAAGCGGCTGAATAAGGTTATGCTGCTGGCCGCATTACTTTTACTGCTGCTTTCGTCGCAATTCCTTTTTTCTTTCAGGGAATACGACGGCAATAAAATATTGCGGGCCAGGGGTATTGTTATTGTAGATGATGAAGGAAGAGAACGCATACTCATCGGGGCTCCCTTGCCTGCTGCCCGCAACCGGGTACGTACCGATACGGCAAGGGTAAGATCTTTGTGGGCACACAAATTTGGCAATGCCAGCCAGTATATGAAATGGTACCAGGATTATGATCACCAGTCGAACGGGATACTGATACTGGATGAACAGGGGTTTGATAAGGTATGTTTAGGCGATGGGGTTCCCGATGCAAATATTGGTCAGCGTATCGGCAAGCAAACCGGCCTGGTTTTTTGCGACGATGAAGGGTTTGAACGGGGCGGCATTGGTGTTATAAATGTAGGTAAAAAACAAAACCGGGTAGTGATGGCATTGGATGGAGAGAACGGGACTGATGCAACGGGTATCTCTGTAATGGAAGATGGCGAAACAGGTTTTTTTGCAGGAGGCAAAGGATACCGTATGTTCCTGGGCGCTTCACCGGCAGAAGGCTACAGTCCTGAACCATTATTTGGTATGGTGATCAATCATAAGAAAAGGTCGTTGTATAAACTCAACCTGATGACAGATACGGCCGGTAAGAAATAAGCAGCAACAACGCAGTGAATAGCCATCCGGCTTATAGAATTAAAAATGTCCCCGGTTAACCGGGGACATTTTTAATTCTTCATTTTTAATTCTTC
>DAOLIP010000094.1:6120-13959 GCA_035328475.1 Ferruginibacter sp. | reverse complement strand
TATGTGTGGTATTTCCGGCTTTGCCGATTTTACAAAAAGAACCGGCCGGGATGTTTTAGAAAAAATGAACCGCACCCTGGCTCACCGTGGACCGGATGGGGAGGGGTACGGAATATATGAGGCCCCGGCTGCAACCATTGGCCTGGGGCACCGGCGACTCAGTATTATTGATCTTTCCGAAGGAGGCAAACAACCAAAAACATACCGGCACCTCCATATAACATTCAACGGGGAGATATATAATTACCTGGAAATAAAAAAGGAGCTGGAACAAAAGGGCCATGAGTTTTTCAGCCACAGCGATACCGAAGTTATTTTGCATGCCTACGAAGAGTGGGGCAGCACCGCCCTGCAAAGATTTATCGGCATGTATGCCTTTGTGATCTATAATGAAAAAGATCAGACATTATTTGCCTGCAGGGACAGGGCCGGTGTAAAGCCTTTTTTCTATTATTTTAAAGATGGTGTATTTTTATTTGCTTCCGAACTGAAAGCAATACTGCAGCACCCGTCTTTTGTAAAGGAAATTAATATAAATGCTGCAGCCGCCTTTATGCAATACAGTTATGTGCCAACACCACATTGTATTTTCAATCATACCTATAAACTAAAGCCAGGGCATTTCCTGGAACTGGATCTTCAAAAGCAATCTGTTGAAATCACCCAGTACTGGAATGTGTACGATGCCTACAACAGGCCTTTGCTGGATATCAGCCTGCCGGAAGCCATTGTGGAAACAGAAAAAATTCTCAGCAAAGCCTTTCAATACCGTATGGTGAGCGATGTGCCGGTAGGTGTTTTCTTAAGCGGTGGTTACGACAGCGCCTGTGTTACGGCATTGCTGCAAAAGAATAACACCGAAAAAATAAAAACATTCACCATTGGTGTACCCGACGCCGGCCTTAATGAGGCGCCTTATGCCAAAGAAACGGCAGCCAGGCTCGGTACCGATCATACGGAGTACTATTGTACAGAAAAAGAAGCCCTGGAAATAGTGCCCCAGCTTCCTTTCTTTTATGATGAACCGTTTGCAGACAGCAGCGCCATTCCCACTACATTGGTAAGCAGGATTGCAAGAGAAAAAGTGATTGTTGCTTTATCAGCAGATGCAGGCGATGAAATTTTCGCAGGATATAACCGGTATGATTATATGCTCAAATACGGGAAAAGGCTGCAGCAAATCCCCTCCATGATGCGTAAGTCAGCAGCTGCAGTCATGGATATTGTACCTGCCGGTTCAATCCCGCTGCTTAACAAAAAATATCTTTTTCACAGTCGCTACGAAAAAGTGAAGACCTTTTTAAAAAACCCCTCCGAAAAAAACATTTTAAAGAACATCACCCAGCAGATGTCTGATGATTCGGTTGCCGGCCTGTTCAAGAATAACATCCGTGTACTGTCTTCCGCTTTTGACAGCGAAGAACTGCAGGCAGATAATTACAGTATGCTGAGTTATATGATGTCAATAGACTACCAGACTTACCTGCTGGATGATATTCTGCAGAAAGTTGACAGGGCCACCATGAGTGTCAGCCTGGAAGGCAGAGAGCCTTTCTTAGACCAGCACATCATTGAATGGGCCGCCCGGCTGCCCGAGGATTTTAAATACAAAAACGGCAACAAAAAATTCATTCTTAAAGAAATTGTACATCAATACCTGCCGAAGGAAATGATGGACAGGCCTAAAATGGGTTTTGGAATCCCCATTGCTGCCTGGTTGCAGAAAGACCTGAAACCTTTTGTTGACCAGTATCTCGATGACGCATTCATTATCCGGCAGAATATTTTCAATAACGCTGAAGTGCAACGGATCCGGCAGGCTTTTTATAATGGTAAAAAAGAAAGAGCTGAAAAAATATGGTTCCTGCTCATGTTCCAGATGTGGTACGACCGCTGGATGAATAATAATTAATACCCGGCCGGGATAACTGCTTATTCAAGGGCATGGATTTGCCGGCCGTTTCCAATACCATGCTGAAAAAGAACAATTTTTTAAAATACCGGAACAGCCCGGCTGTTAAGTCGCTGGGCATTTACACCTTCACCAATTTTTTTGGAAAGGGGGTGGCCTTCCTGTTGCTTCCTTACTTCACCAACGTGCTTACCAAAAGCGATATCGGGCTGATAAGCCTGTTCAGCAGCGCCATCATTTTTTTAATGCCCTTCATCTCCATGGGGGTTCTGCAAAGCGCCAGTACCGATTATTTCAAACTCAGTAAAAAGGATTTCAGGGATTTTTTCAGCACCGGTCTTTTACTGCCGGTGGGGGTCTTTCTTTTATCACTCGGGGTGTTTTATATCCTGCGTAATGTATTTACAGACAAATATGATTTTCCGCTTTCCTTCATCTGGCTGATACCGGTTGTTACCTTCCTGTCCTTTATCAGCCAGCATGCCATCAACCTCATACGCAATGAAGAGAACCCGAACCTTTTCATGAAAGCGGTGCTGGGCCGTTTGTTCCTGGAGATAGGGCTGGCCATTGCCCTGATAAGCGGGTTGAAGATGGCCTGGGACGGAAGGATCACCGGCATTGTGATATCCTATGCCCTGTTTGCCCTGTATGCTTTTTACTTTTTTATTAACCGGGGTTACCTGTTTGGGGAGATAAAGAAACAGGTGATCAAAGAGGAACTTATTTTCAGTGTGCCCATCGTTGTCATGCAATTCAGTGTTTTCTGCATGAACTATTCAGACGGCTTCTTCCTCTCCCGGTTCACCAACGATAATAATGCCGAAGTGGGGGTTTATTCCATTGCCTGCATTTTTGGCTCCATCATCGTTACCCTTTGTTCGGCCTTGCTGCAATACATCCTGCCCCGGATCTATAAAATGCTGTCGGAGCCGAAGATCGACTACCCGGCCATCCGGAAACTATTTTGGGTGTATATGGGTATCATGACCGCCGGCCTGCTGCTGCTGCTGCTGTTCGTACCCCTGGCCTACCGGTTCATGGTGAATAAGACCTATCGCCCCGGCCTGGATTATTACTGGCTCATCTGCATCGGGTACTATTTCTGGACGATCGCCTACCTGTTCTTCTCTTTTTTATTGTATTACCGCCACAAGCGTAAAATAATCGGGCTGTCTGCAGCGTTTGCCTGTATCAGTTTAACCAGCAACTATTTTTTTATTAAGAACATGAGCTCCATGGGTGCCGCCATCTCTGTTTTTTGCAGTTACTTTATTGTTTTAATGATAACTTTATTTTTTACCCGTAAACAAATGAGCTTTATCTTTAAAAGAACACAACCCTAAAATCAATTTACCGGATGAAAGAACTTTTATACAAACTGCTTGACCTGTTTACTTTTGGAAGAGGAATGAAACGGACCATCAACGGGCACAACGTGCGGCTGCCAACCCGGTTCTACCGCTTCTTTCCTGATAATTACGAGAAGGATAATTTTCAATTCTTTTTTTCCTCCTGCAAAAAAGGAGATACCGTGCTGGATTTTGGTGCACACATCGGCCTGTTTGCCGCGATGGCTTCCAAAGCCGTTGGCCCCACCGGAAAAGTATATGCTTTTGAACCTTCTCCCTCTACTAACGGGCTGCTGAAGAAAACGGTTCAGATAAACAATGCGGCCGGCATCATCAGTACGTTTCAGAAAGCCGTGGGAGGTTCCATCGGTAAGACCACCTTCTTTGTTTCGGAAGGGCAGGCCGACAATGCCAACAGCCTGGTGAACTATAAAGAAGACCGGCCCTTTCACGGAATTGAAATTGACGTGACCACCATTGATGCATTTGTACAGGAGCAGCAACTGACAAAGATCGACTTTATCAAGATCGATGTGGAAGGCGCAGAATATGATGCAATGAAAGGAGGGGTGGAAACATTTAAGCGATTCAGACCCAAAGCTATCCTGGCTATACATCCCGAACCGGTGAAGGCAAAGGGCGACAGCCTGGAAGCGATCTACGACCTGGTGAGGGAACTGAACTATACTGCCCTGTACCAGGATAAACCGATCACAAAAGAAGCTTTCTGTTCACAGACCGATCTCATCGACCTACATCTTATACCGGCCTGAGCAGCATGAGCGACAAAAAGACCATACTGCATATCATCGATTACATGGGCCGGGGAGGTGCAGAAGTGATGCTGGTAAAAGTGCTGAAGGAGCTGAAAGAGTATAACAATATTGTTGTCACACTCAATCCGCAGAATCATTTTGGAGATGAATTTACCTGCGATGAATACCATTGCCTCCACATGGGTTCTTTTGCCAACCTGCCGTTGGCGGTGATAAAACTAAAGAGCTTTATCAAAAAACACAAGATCGACCTGGTTCATTCCCATCTTTTCAGCGCCACGCTGGTAGCCCGGATGGCAACACCTTCAGGGATTCCCCTCATCACCACCATTCATACAAATGTATCCACCCGTGAGTATAAAAAATGGTACCTGCGAACACTGGAGAAGATCAGTTACAGAATGCATAAAAGCACCATGATTGGTGTTTCTGCAGGTGTGCTGGATCAATACTTCAACTTCTTTAATCATACCCCCTATAAAAAATACCTGCTGTATACATTTGTTGACCTGGGGGAGTTGCAAAAGCCTTACCAGGTTCCGGATGCGGGAGTGAATAAAGAATATTTCACCCTGGCAGCCATCGGGGCATTGCGGTTTCCTAAGAATCAACAATACCTGATCAAGGCATTTGAAAAATTAAAAGGCGAAAAATTTGAATTACATATTTACGGGATAGGGGTATTGCAGAAAGAGCTGGAACAATTGATAAAGGAATCCGGTGCAAACGTGGTGCTAAAAGGAGAAGCAAAAAATGCCAGCAGACTTTTATCACAATACGACCTGTATGTAATGCCATCAGAGTTTGAAGGGTTTTCATTGAGTGTGCTGGAAGCGATGGCCATGCAGATACCCATGCTGCTCAGTGATATTCCTTCTTTCCGGGAACAATGTGTTGATACAGCCGTATTCTTTGATCTGAAAGACACAAATGATTTCCTGGCAAAACTAAAAATGCTGGCTGCAGATGAGACTTTGCGTAATAACCTCACCGTTGCAGCAAGAAAACGGGTGCTTGATCATTTCACGCTTGTGCATCACATGAAGGGACTCCGTAAAATTTATTCCAATACGTTAAATGATAACTGAGCAGTGAACGAAAAAAATATTTTATTTATTTCTTATGATGGCATGACCGACCCGCTTGGACAAAGCCAGGTGATCCCGTACCTGGAAGGACTGACCAGGCAAGGGTACCGGTTCACCATTCTTAGTTGCGATAAACCATTGAAATACCAGGCACATAAAGCTGAGGTGGAGCGGTTGCTTGAAAACCTGCCTATTGAATGGGTATCGCTTCCTTATCATAAGAACCCGCCGGTATTATCATCGGTTTATGATTTTTATAAAATGAAACAAAAGGCAGTTGAGTTACATGCCAGCCGTGGGTTTGATATGGTGCATACCCGCCCCGGGGTGCCTCAATTGGTTGCATTGCATCTTAAAAAGAAACTGGGTATAAAATACCTGAACGATATCCGGGGTTTCTGGGCCGATGAACGGGTTGACGGCGGTATGTGGGATCTGAAAAACCCACTGTATAAAATGGTGTATAATTTTTTCAGGAAAAAAGAAGATGAATGTGTGAAGGTGGCCGACTACAATACCTGTCTCACTTACCGGGGTAAGGAAGAAATATTGAAATGGGAAACAGTGCCTCAGCCCGTAAAGGTAGATGTGGTTCCCTGCAGTGTTGATCTGGAATTATTTGATCCTAAGAACATTGATGTTGTATTTAGAGAGCAATTCAAAAAAGAATCAGGAATAAACCGGGGTGACTTTATTGTCAGTTATTTGGGGTCTATAGGAGGTTGGTACATGACCAACGAAATGCTGCAATTTTGCGGAATGTTACTGGAGCAGAAGCCCGAAGCGAAATTTTTGTTTATTTCCAACAACAAACACGAGGATATCATCGAGGCGGCAGAAAGATTTAATGTGCCGGGCGAAAAAATAATTGTAAAATTTGCGGGCAGAAAACAGGTCCCCACCTTGTTGTCGCTGAGCAATTATTCGTTGTTCTTTATAAAACCATGCTATTCAAAGTTATCTTCCTCGCCTACCAAGCATGGCGAGATAATGGCTATGGGAATTCCGGTTATAACAAACAGCGGGGTGGGTGATGTGAAAGAGATCGTTGAAAAATATGAAGGTGGTTTTGTGTTGAACGGGTTTAGTGAAAATGAAATGCAGAAGGTGATTGATAAAGTGGTTGACCCGGCAACTAAATTTGACGGGAATAAGATCAGGGAAGGTGCCGGCGATTTTTACAGTCTTGATAAAACGGTAGAAACCTACACACGGGTGTATAAAAAAATTTTAGGATAACGTTCATACCCAATTTCTAGTTGATGAAAAAAAAGTATTTAATCATCGGCGCCGGCTTTTCCGGTACCGTACTGGCCAACCAACTTGTAAAAAACTCAGATTGCAGTATTGATATCTGGGATGAACGTGACCATATTGCAGGCAACTGCCATACCCAACGGGATGAAAAGACCGGCATCATGGTTCACCAATACGGGCCGCATATCTTCAATACCGATAAAAAAGAGATATGGGATTTTGTGAACAGCCTGGTTGAGTTCAGGCCCTATGTGCATCGGGTAAAAGCCATGAGTAAGGGAAAAGTATATTCACTGCCCGTCAATCTTCATACCATTAACCAGTTGTTTGGTAAATCATTTACGCCGGATGAAGCAAAGGCTTTTTTAGAAACACTGGCCGATACTTCCATTGAGGATCCGAAGAATTTTGAAGAGCAGGCATTGCGTTTCATTGGTAAGGAACTTTACTATGCTTTTTTTTACGGGTACACCAAAAAGCAATGGGGTTGCGAACCGACTGAACTGCCTGCATCCATCTTAAAGAGGATCCCGGTTCGCTTTAATTACGATGATAATTACCACAACAACCTGTTCACCGGCATACCGGTAGACGGGTATACAGCCGTGATGGAAAAACTGATCGATCAGGCCGCTATTAAGATAACGCTTAATAAAAAATTTGATCCTTCTATGGATACCAGCGGGTACGACCATGTTTTTTATACCGGACCCATTGATGCCTGGTTTGATTATAAGTATGGCCGGTTGGGTTACCGTACGGTAACCTTTGAAACACATTATGCCGATGGTGATTTCCAGGGAACCACCCAAATGAATTTCTGTGATGAGGATGTACCGTACACCCGTATCACCGAACACAAGCATTTTACCAACTGGGAACAGCACCATCAAACCATCTACTTCAAGGAATTCAGTAAAGAAACAGAACCTTCAGATATACCCTATTATCCCAAAAGATTAGAGCAGGATAAAAAACTCCTTCTTCAATACCGTCGTGACGCTGAAGCGCTAGAAAAGGTCTCCTTTCTTGGACGCCTTGCCACGTACCGGTATATGGATATGCACCATGTAATAGGCGAGGCCCTTAATTTTTCAAAATCATGGCTTTCGGCAGTAAAAAATGGCCAAAAACCTCCCGTTTTCCCCAATTCGGAGGCATAAATAACAATTTTTCCCTCTTATGCAATAAGCGGATTCTCATTCCGTTATAGTATCGTCCAATTATCTCTGATTAAAACCAAACACCAATCCTATGGAAAAGGTAATTGCTGTGGTTGTTACGTACAACCGTAAAGCACTGCTTACTGAATGCATAGCTGCTCTTCGCAACCAAACCCGCCCTTTAGATGCGATTCTTGTTGTAAACAACGGGAGTACCGACGACACCGAAGAATGGGTTTCTGCACAAAAGGACCTGGTCCTGATCAATCAAAAAAATGTTGGCTCAAGTGG
>DAOLIP010000094.1:0-6020 GCA_035328475.1 Ferruginibacter sp. | reverse complement strand
GTTATCTTATCAAAATTAAAGACCAACGAAACGTTTTCACTTACCGGTTCAATAAACGGTTACCTGAAAAATACCTGGTCGGCCATTTTTACACCCATTGCAACAATACGTGGCCGCAGAGCCGCAAATGCATAGGTTATTTTACCTGTTAAAATAGCCCCCTCTGAAATCACGCAGCCCCGCCAACAGCGGGGTTGTTTTTTTGTTTACGATACCGGTCCAGTATCAGGAAAAGAGAAATAACATAAAACGGCATACAGGGGATCTTATAGCGCACCAAAGAACCAAAATTAGGAGTGGTGGCGCCCACAAAAAGGCCGAACAAAAGGGAAAATAAAACACTGTATAAAATGACGGGGTCATTTTTAATCGCCTGGAATGATTTAAAGGGCCCTACTTTAAACAACACATATAAAGTGAAAAACATGATGAACATACTTTCAAGTGAAGAAAGAAGGGTAGAGAGTTTTCTTGATTCCCAGATAAAGGGACGGTAAAAAGTGGCAATCACGGCTGCGGGGGCCATTTTCAACAGGCTGGTAACGCTTCCGTCAAATTCCACTCCCAGTGAAAAATTGGAATCACCTCCCCCCGGAGCAGCCTGGTCACGGTAACTGCCCCTTGTCTTTCCTATTTGTTCAGTAATTCCTTCTGCTGCATACGACCCCAGTTCTTCCTCAAAACTGTTCATTACACGCTGCCCGGCCACTACACTTCCTGCTATCAATGCCAAACCGAACGTCCATTTTAAAAAACTGTTCTTTAAAAGGTTTAAGTTCTTTAGAATAAGATACAGTACAAAGAATGGTATATAAGAAATAAGAATATAGATCTTTAATACGGATAAAAGAAACCCAAAGAACATTATGATCACCAGGTTTTTCGCCAGGTCTTTCTTTTTATAAAATGCTTCGTAAAGTGAATAGGTGATCCAGCCAAGCGAACTGATACACAAAGGGTCTTTTAAAATACCCGAACTCCAGAATACGAAGGTGGGCAGGTAAAGGATGGCAATGGCAAATTGTTTATGCAGGTGCGGATACTGTTCGTAAAAAAAACGATACAGTCGCCACACACCGGAAAAAGCGATCATGGAAAAGAAAAGATTCGTGATAAGGTATTTACCAAGGCTTGCAAACGAAACGATTGCTACAATACGGGCAACCATATAGTTGTTTTCGGCACGGAAATAACCCTGGTTAAATGAATTCTTCAGTAAGGTCTGATCAAATTCCGGTCCGGGGAGATAAAGCCATTTTAAATTTGAAGGATCCTTCAGGATAAGGTTGTAGATATTGGCTCCTTCCGTATAGTATAACAGAAGAGAATCGCCTTGTGAAAGCAGGGTATTAAAGGCCGTAAAGGCTAATACCGAAAGGGCTTTTATCCAGAATCCCTGTTTATGGTAGAACTGAAGAACGGGATCGTCGTATTTTTTGCGGCGTGACCTGAATAAAAAATAAAAAAGAGCTACATAAACCGGGTATAATATGAATTCGGCAAATCCCATTGATGGTAACTAATTTTTAAAGGATGGCTTTTTCTGTACAAAATTTCTTCACCGGCAAACCAGTTCAAATGTATCTTAAAAATCTAGTTTGTCTTTCAATATTATGAGGTTATTTTTGGGTAATCCAAAGAAAATACATCCATTATTCATTAAAACAAACCATTGGCTGAAACAACACGAAATAAAAAACTGATCCGGATCACTACAGTACCGATGGCGCTTCGCTACTTGCTTCCCGGACAAATGCGGTTCATGTCTCAAAACGGATTTGACGTGCTGATGATCAGCGCCGATGGAAAAGAACTTCCTGACGTAGTCAAAAACGAACAATGTCCGCATGTCATTGTACCCATGACGAGAAAAATAACGCCCCTGCAGGATCTCGTATGCCTGGTAAAGCTCATCCGCCTATTCCGAAAAGAAAAACCCGATATCGTTCATACGCATACACCCAAGGCCGGCCTGCTGGGCATGTTGGCGGCCAAGTTCTGCGGCGTAAAAGTACGGATACACACCGTAGCAGGATTGCCACTGATGGTAGAAACGGGATTCAAATACCGCCTCCTGGAATTTATGGAGAAGCTTACCTATTCATCTGCCAGTCATGTTTGGCCAAACAGCAGATCGCTCATGGATTTTATACTGAATAAAAAACTTTGCAAGGCCGGCAAAGTAGGTATGATTGCGAGGGGTTCTACCAACGGCATCAACATTAACCGGTTTAACAGGGAAGCGCTTGATGAAAAGATACAGCGTAGCGTGAAGGAACAGATCCATTATTCTTCTCAGAATAAATACCTGCTTTGTATCGGCCGGCTGGTGGTGGATAAAGGAATTGCAGAACTGGTGAATGTATTTGTTCAGCTGCAGAAGAAAGACGGGTCGTTACGGCTGGTACTGGTGGGTGGTTATGAACCATCACTTGATCCGCTACCTGCCGCTACGTTGCAGCAAATAGAAAAAAATGAGGCGATCATACATATCAGCTGGACGGACGATGTGGCCTATTTCATGGCCCTGGCCAATTATTTTGTATTTCCTTCTCACCGGGAAGGATTTCCCAATGTGTTGTTACAGGCGGGGGCGATGGGGGTGCCTATTATCTGCAGCCATATTACCGGCAATATAGATATAGTGACCAATAATGAAACCGGGCTGATCTTTGACCGGGGCAATGAGCAACAGATGGATAAACTGTTGCAATATGCCATTTCACATCCGCAGCACATGCAAAGTATGGCAGCCAAACTGCAACAGGGGATAAAAGAAAACTACCGGCAGGAAAATATCTGGCAAAATATACTGGCCGCTTATAAATCCTTGGTAAATTAGATAATTAATAACGCAGCAATGATATTGATCGGGTACAGCGGGCATGCTTTTGTGGTTTACGGCATCTTAACATCTGCCGGAAAAAAAGTTACCGGCTATTGCGATAAGGAAGAAAAAGAATTCAATCCCTTTAACCTCAGCTACCGGGGTACCGAAACGTCTGCCCCCGCCTTGCAGGCATTGAAGCAAACGGATTTTTTTATTGCAGTGGGCGATAATGCCATCCGCCGGAAAATATATAACCAGCTTGCACAGATGGGCCTGGTTCCGGTAAATGCGGTGCATGCTTCCGCAGTGATCGACGGATCTGCTGCTATTGCTTTACACGGGGTGATGATTGCCGCCAACGCCAGTATCAATCCATTGGCAAAGATCGGTAAGGGAGCTATTTGTAATACGGGATGTATCATTGAACATGAATGCGTGGTGGGTGATTTTGTGCATATTGGCCCGGGTGCTGTGCTGTGTGGTAATGTACAGGTTGGTGATGATACGTTTGTTGGCGCCAATGCCGTTATCCGGCAGGGTATCCGCATCGGCAAAAATGCAATGATTGGCGCCGGTGCCGTAGTGGTAAAAGATGTACCGGATGGCGCTACGGTAATAGGAGTGCCGGCGAAATAACAGATACCGGATGCCAGGTGCTGGATACTGGATTCGGGATACTAGATACTGGATGTAACAGTTTAATTATTCTTAACCAGTATCCAGCATCCAGCACCAAACTTCAAACCCGAAACCTCAAACCACCTATCTTTGCAACGCAAAAAAATCTGACATTATGAAAGTATTAGTTACAGGAGGCGCCGGCTACATCGGCTCCGTATTGGTTCGCCAGTTATTGAATAAAGGATACCAGGTAAGGGCCATCGATTCGTTGAAATTTGGCGGCGATGCATTGTATGACGTGATGCTGCACCCCAATTTTGAATTCATGAAGGGTGATATACGCAATGCAGATGATGTAGATGCTGCCTTGAAAGGAATGGATGCCGTTGCTCACCTGGCAGCCATTGTGGGCGACCCGGCCTGTAAAAAATTCAGTGAAGAAGCCAATGAAACCAATTGGGACGGAGCGGTACTGTTATTTAACAAGGCAGAGGCAACAGGCATCAAACGGTTTGTATTCTCCAGTACCTGCAGCAATTACGGTAAAATGGCAGATCCCGATTCGTTTGTGGTAGAAACATCAGAACTCAATCCGGTTTCTTTATATGCCGAACTGAAAGTAAAATTTGAAAAATATTTACTGGAAGATAAAAAAGACAGCCCCATGTGCAGTACGGCACTTCGGTTCAGTACCGTGTATGGTTTTTCGCCAAGGATACGTTTTGACCTTACGGTAAACGAGTTTACCCGCAATGCGGCGGTACATGGCGAGCAGGAAATATGGGGGCAGCAGTTCTGGCGGCCTTATTGCCATGTAGATGACCTGGCCAGGGCGGTGGTGCTGGTGCTGGAAAGCCCCGAAGAAAAAGTGAAGGCCAATGTATTCAATGTAGGCAGCACGGAAGAGAATTATAACAAGGGCATGGTGATACAGGAAGTTTGTAAGGTAGTGCCCAACGTAAAAGTTATTTATGTCGACAGCAGCGAAGATCCCCGGGATTACCGGGTGAACTTCGATAAGATCAAAAATGAATTGGGCTTCACCATCACTAAAAAAGTGCCGGATGGAGTGAAAGAGATCTATACATTACTGAAGACAGGCATTGTTACAGATTCCTTTGCACAGAAGTTCAGGAATATATAATAGTTACGCCGGTCTGAATAATATGTTTTTTATTCTTTTAAGGAAGCGGTCTTAAACCGCTTTTTATTTTTTATACTTTTGAAAGATATTAAACAGGCAAATTGAAAAAAATACTGATCATAGATGATGAAGAAAAACTCCGCAGCCTGCTGAGCCGTATCATCAAACTGGAAGGATTTGCCGTGACAGAAACCGGATCGTTAAAGGCGGCAGTTAAATTAATTGAAAAGGAGTCTTTTGATATCATATTGTGCGACGTAAAACTCCCGGACGGAAACGGGGTTGATTTTACGGGAGAAATAAAGCAGAAATACCCTTCTGCAGAGATAATATTGCTAACTGCTTACGGAAATATTCAGGATGGAGTACAGGCCATCAAAAACGGGGCCTTTGATTATATTACCAAGGGCGACGACAATGACAGGATCATTCCCCTGTTGAACAGGGCCATGGAAAAAGTGCAACTGCAGAAACGGGTTGAGCAATTGGAGCAGCAGGTTGGTAACCGGTATACATTTACTAACATACTTGGTGAATCTGCTTCCATAAAAAAAGCCATAGCTGACGCAAAGAAAGTGGCATCAACAGATACTCCTGTTTTATTACTGGGTGAAACAGGTACAGGTAAAGAAGTATTTGCACAGGCCATTCACCAGGCCAGCAACCGAAAAAACGAAAATTTCGTGGCGCTTAATTGCAGCACGTTTAATAAAGATATTCTGGAAAGCGAGTTGTTTGGCTATAAGCAGGGTGCCTTTACCGGTGCCATCAAAGACAAGAAGGGCCTGGTTGAAGAAGCAGACGGAGGTACTTTATTCCTGGATGAGATTGGTGAAATGCCCCTGGAACTTCAGGCAAAACTGCTTCGTGTGCTGGAAACAAATGAATATATAAAGTTGGGCGATACCAAATCTGTCCGCTCAGATTTCAGGTTAATTGCGGCAACCAATAAAGACCTGCAGAAAGAAAGTGAAGAGAACCGGTTCCGCCCGGATCTTTATTACAGACTGAATGTTTTCCAGATAAAATTACCTGCCCTGCGTGATCGGGTAAAAGATATTAAAATGCTTGCCGGATATTTTGTGCAGCAGTATTCCATTAAAACAGATAAATCTACCCTCGAAATGGAGCCGGGCTTTTTGCAAAAACTGGAACAGTATAAATGGCCGGGAAATATACGTGAACTGAAGAATATCATTGAGCGCAGCGTCATCTTATCCGATGGGGGAAAACTTACAGCATCCCTCCTGCCTTTTGATATACAGCAGGCGGTGATTCCGTCCGGGGATGCATTATCCGCTTTCTCCATGGCCAGCATGGAAAAACTGCAGATATTAAAAGTACTCAATTATACAAAAGGTAATAAAGCAGAGGCCGCCCGTTTACTGGAAATAAGTATTGCCACCCTTTACCGTAAACTGGATG
>DAOLIP010000093.1:0-14274 GCA_035328475.1 Ferruginibacter sp. | reverse complement strand
AGTCGATCACAATAAAATCATATTCATCCCGGATGGGGTCCAGTATCTTTTTCAACACACTTTCCCGGTTGGGGTAGTTGATCATTTCAATTTCGGCGCCCACCAGGTCAATATGCGACGGCACCAGGTCCAGGAAAGGAATATCCGTTTTCAATATCACGTCTTTCACCTGGGCTTCATTCACCATACAGTCGTACAGGCTTTGGGTGATGTTGTGCAGGTCGAACCCCGTTCCGGTGGTGCTGTTTGCCTGTGGATCGGCATCTACCAGCAGGGTCTTGAACTCCAGTACGGCAAAACTTGCCGCCAGGTTAATGGCCGTGGTGGTTTTTCCAACGCCTCCTTTTTGATTTGCTACTCCTATTATTCTTGCCATAGTATTGTAAATCGTTGTTCGTTATTCGTTGTTCGTTGCTAGTTTAAACCCGCTTGACGGTCAACGAACAACGGCCAACGGTCAATTCCGGGATGCTCAAAGGTATCGTAATGTAGGCCAATTCCCCCTTTTCGTTTTCACCATTTTATCGACGTTACAGGCCTTTGCTGCTGTTTGGCCAAACCCCACATTATAAAATATTTTACATTCCCGATCGTCTGGTTTCAATAAACAGCCCCAACTTTGCTTCCGGGCCGGCAAATTTAACCATTCGCCATAAATACGGGAACAAAGAATAGCCTTAATTGTAATATTTGCCCCATGAGGGAGCTAACAAAAAAGCATATGGATATTAAATATTTGAGTTCCCAACCGCAAACCCCAAACTTCAAACCCTAAACTAATTTATGCGTACACCAATCGGCGTTTTCATCACCATCGCTGTCATGCTGCTGCTGGATACCTACATTTTCCAGGCCGTAAAGGCAGTGAGTCATTCCGTTTCTCCCAGGGCAAGGGCCATTATCTATTCGTTGTACTGGGGACTTACCGCCCTTGCCATCATCTGCTTTTTGCTGTTTGTTTATACCGATCAGAATTTCCTGGGTAAGAAGGTGCGGACCTATCTATTCGCCAGTGTGATCGGATTAACGCTCGCAAAAATGGTGGCCGTTGTTTTCTTTTTGGTGGATGATGTACGAAGGGGCATTCAATGGGTTGCCGGAAAACTGTTCTTCAACAATACCGAAGTGGAGGGCATGAGTGGCGATGGCATCAGCCGCTCCGTTTTTTTAAGCTGGCTCGGCCTGGCTGCCGGCGGTACTTTGTTTGGAAGCCTGTTGTACGGTTTCGGTAATAAATACAATTACAACCTGAAAAAGATTCCACTGGCCTTTGATAATTTACCGGCTTCTTTCAAGGGATTAAAAATCATTCACATCAGCGATATTCACAGCGGAAGCTTCACCGATAAAAAAGCGGTTCATCATGGTATTGATAAAATACTGAAGGAAAATGCTGATATCATCCTCTTTACCGGCGACCTGGTGAACGACCGGGCCACCGAGATGGAAGAATATATGGAAGTATTCAGCCGGCTGAAAGCTCCCATGGGGGTATACAGTATTTTTGGTAACCACGATTATGGGGATTATGTGAACTGGCCGCACAAAGGCGTTTCAAAAGATCAGAATTTAGAGAACCTGAAAAAAGTGCATGAAGGCCTCGGCTGGCGATTGCTGATGAACGAACACGTGATACTGGAAAAGAACGGGGAACAGATTGCCCTGCTGGGAATTGAGAACTGGAGTAATAAAGCAAGGTTTCCCAAACACGGCCGTATGGACCTGGCACATCCCGGGGCAGAAAAATATCCTTTTAAAATTTTAATGAGCCACGATCCCAGCCATTGGGATGCGGAGGTGAAAGCAAAATATCCTGATGTAGACCTGATGCTCAGCGGCCATACACACGGCATGCAGTTTGGCGTGGAGATACCCGGCTTTAAATGGAGCCCGGTGCAATATATGTACAGGCAATGGGCCGGACTGTATGAAGACGGCAAACAAAAGCTGTATGTAAATCCCGGCTTTGGATTTATCGGTTACCCGGGAAGGGTGGGGATACTGCCGGAGATAACGGTAATAGAACTGGTGTAAGAATACAAATTCTCAATATTCAATGCTCAACGATCAATTTTCAATGGATGAGCACCTCGTTTCATAAACGGATACTGTTGAATATTGAACATTGATTATTGAATATTTCCCTTACCTGTAATCATACTTCCTCACGATCGTTTCATCTGCCGCATAATTTTCCGGCGCTACCCTGGCGATCTGGGCCTGTATACATTTCCATTCGCCGTTCTCTTTTATGTAGGTATCAGTGTACATCCAGAAGCTGATCATTTCTTTTCCCTCTTTTATCTCAATGCATTTGTTTTGCGAATGTATAAGGGCGGCATTGCCGAATATGCGGATATCCTCATCCCGGTAATCCCAGTACACAATGCCATGGAAGCCATGCGCCCAGTTCTCCAGGTAATCTTTGCGGGCCGTGTATTTGCCGGTGCTGCTCACGTGAATGAAATCGCGGTGAATGATGCGGCTGTGCGAAGCAGTATCATTGGTCACAAAATTATGGATGAAGGTTGCATTGAGTTTTTTAAGTACATCCAGTTCTGTTTGTTGTGCATCGGCTCTTAGTAAACCGAAGGCCATAATACCTGCGTTGAATAATTTTTTCATTTTCAAATGGGTGGTTTTGCGTTGCTGATTTTTTCAGCCCCCTTGTCTTATCCTGTTATCAATAATTGCTCAAAGAAAGCCCCGATCTTATTTACCCTGTCTACAAACTGTATCTCCAGTATCCAATGTCTTTTGTTTCCCTGCCTGTCCAGCAGGAACATGCTGCTGTGATTATCGGGGTGAACATCCAGGCCCATGTCGGCAGGATCATCCGGTTGTTCGTGCGGAAAACGGCCAACGATATGCCCGCCAATGTCTCCGCCAAATTCCCACCTGTATTTTTTTGCAAGGTCAGTAAGGTAATGAAAGTATGCAGCGCCGGTAATATCGGTTTGGCGGGCATACCATTCATTTGCTTCCTGCCAGGCATCTTCTACATCTTTTTTCAATTTCAATTTTAAGGGATCGTTACCGATCACATAGGTTCTTCCCAGGTCGGCTTCCCAGCCGTTGTAGATGGGGCCAAAGTCCAGGAACACAATGTCATCATCCTGTATCACCCGGTCTGCCGGGTTTCCATTGTAGGGATGAAGGGTGTTGACTCCGGCCCGTACAATTTTTTTATGCCAGAAGGTTTCGATACCAAAGACCACTTTGGCAAGGGTAACTATTTCACTGGATAATTCGCTTTCCGATTTTCCGGGAACGATCAATCCCCGTTGTTCTACGGCAGCAAATAATGCTTTTGCCTTTTGTTCGGCAATTACCAGGTTTTGTTTTGCATCATCCATACTATTGTTTTAAATGAAGTGCAAAACTAAAAAGCGGGAGAGAAGGTTACTTGTGAAATCCTGCTGTTTTTTTTCGGCTTGTCCGGTAGGCAGAAGGGGAGAGCTTGTATTGCTTTTTAAAAGCGGCAGAAAAATAGTCTATGCTGTTGAAGCCCGACTGGAAGGCGATGTCGGCAACCGGTAATGAAGTAGCTAACAACATCTCGGCCTGTTTAAGCCGCATCCCTTGCAGGTATTGATAAACCGAATAGCCCGTAAACGTTTTGTATATACGGCTGAAATGAAAGGGACTTATATGGCAATGGCCGGCCAGATCCTCCAGGGAAATATTCTTAGAAAGATTCTCGTTGAGGTATTGCTTTGCTTTTTCAATAGTTACCAGGTGATGCTTCTTCAGCCTTGCAGGAAGCGCCTGTGGCATTTTGTAATCGGTAAAGCGGGATGACACTTCTTCCAGCATCTCCATTACAATGCTGTCCATCTCCAGTTTATCCGGCGATCCATTCCTTGCCGCCTGCAATAATGAATGATGAAGTTGCTCCAGCTGGGGGCTTGTTTTTAAAAGCAGCGATTGTATGTCTTTATTGGAAAAGAACCAATGCGCCTTCAACTGAAGTTGTTCTTCTATGTCTTCGTAGAATGCTTTTTTAAAAATGATGATGGTACAGTGATCAGGTGCTTCGCCCGGGTGTGTTACCGTATAATCATAACCTGGCTTGCTGATGAGAACAGAGCCGGTATAGGTATCCAGTGATGCCCGGAATGCATTGTAGTAAAAATTGCCCGACCGGGTTATGCAAAGAGAAAGATGCTCATTGTATTCTCTCTTCGACCTGGTACATTCATTGCACAGGCATTTGAAATCGCATATCTCGTAATAGTCAGAAGAGAACAGTATGTGAACTTCAGCCTCCATTGAAATGCAGCATTAATATCAACAGTTAAACATTCTTCTATATAAAAATGTTCAATACACAATGTTCAATATTCAATTCTCAATGAATGGGCATCTCGTTTCAGAAACGGATACAGTTGATCATTGAGAATTGAACATTGATTCTTGAATATTTTCTCTTAAAATTTTACCTGAAGTTTCCTCTCTCTTTCGAAACATAGGTTCTCTTCCTGTCTCTTCCTTCATCACTTGGCCTTTTAAAACCGCCGTCAGCCTCATTCATACGGATGGTGCGGTTGTTGTAGCGCTTTCCATCAATGGCTTTTATCATCTTTCCGGCAGCATCTTTATCTATCTCCACCCAGCTGTTCATATCCCTCATATCGATCTTACCGAGTACTTCCTTTTTCAGGTTGCTTTCGTCGAGGATGAATTGTAAGAAACTGGCTTTGTAAAAACCATCCTTAATACCCAGGTTGATGAACAGCCTTGTATAACCGCTGTCGCGCCTGTTGAAACTGGGCCTGTCTTTTCTGACACCCATGTCTTCCCTGCCTGGTTGTCTTCTGTCGCCTCTTATATCAGCACGATTCAGGTCTTCTGCATTTTCGTAGTACTTCAGAAAATGACTGAATTCCAAAGCAGCCACCCGTTGCAGTACTTCTTCTTTGCTTACTTCGGCAAACTTTGTCATCAGGTCGGGCATGTAGGTCTCGTAATCACCATGACTAACATCGGCCTGCATCAGTTTATCCATGAAATGGAAGAACTGCTTGCGGCAAACATCTTTACCCGAAGGGATATCTACTTTATTGAATTTTGCATTGATCATCCGCTCCAGCGATTTGATCTTATAACTTTCCCTGCTGTGACAAATAGAAAGACAAATACCCGTTTTGCCTGCACGGCCAGTTCTCCCGCTGCGGTGGGTGTATACTTCCATATCATCGGGTAATTCATAATTGATCACATGGGTGATGGCATCCACATCGATGCCCCTTGCTGCCACATCGGTAGCGATCAGCAATTGTAAATTCTTACTGCGGAAACGTCCCATCACTTTATCACGCTGTTGCTGCGATAAGTCGCCATGAAGCGCTTCTATTTCGTAACCTGCTTTTGCGAGGCGTTCAGAGATATCCTGCGCATCGGCCTTGGTACGGGTGAAAATAATGGCATACATGCCGGGATTAAAATCGATCAAGCGTTTTAATGCTTCATAACGTTGGTGTGCCGGAACCACAAAATACTGGTGATCGATATTTACGTTACCGCTGTTCTTTTTACCAACCGTAACTTCTTTGGGGTTCTCCATATAATTTTTGGAGATGGCCCTGACTTCCGGTGGCATGGTGGCGCTGAATAACCAGGTGCTTTCGCGGTTGATGGTATTCTTCAATACAAAATCAATATCGTCGCGGAAACCCATGTTCAGCATTTCATCGGCCTCATCCAATACTACGTATTTTACTTTTTGAAGGTCGATGGCTTTTCTTTCTATCAGGTCGATCAAACGGCCGGGAGTTGCTACTACTATGTGCACGCCTTTTTTCAGGTTGCGTATCTGCATCATGATAGAGGCGCCGCCATAAACGGCTTCGGTGTAAATATTACGGCTGTGTTTTTTAAATGTTTCAATATCGTTGGTGATCTGCAGGCAGAGTTCCCTGGTAGGACAAACGATGAGGGCCTGCGGGTGCCTTTGTGCAGGATCAATTAATTGTAACAGGGGTAAACCAAAAGCGGCAGTTTTTCCGGTTCCGGTCTGGGCCAGGCCGATGAAATCGGTAGTGCCCGATAATAAAACGGGGATGGCTTTTTCCTGGATGGAAGTGGGTGTTTCAAATCCTAATTCGGTAACAGATTGTACCAATTGTTCGTTCAAGCCTAAGGCTTCAAATGCATTCATGAAATTTGTTTTGCGATAGCCACATGCTGTTTCCCGTTTGTACCGAACTATTCGAAGTACCGGGATGTCATGCTTTTGGCCGTTGTATCAAGTGCAGGGGTATCAAAATCGCCCCGGGGATAGATCTGTTTTCAACAGCAACTGAGCATGTCATGTAATTCTCAGTTATTAATAATGGGCGCAAAGGTAAGGTTTTTATGCTCCAAAACAATGTAATTACCAAAGTTTACGTTTAATACGGGCTTTTTAGTATAGCATTAAACTATTTTTGATTTTTATAATCTATATACGGCCACACTCAACCCGATATGCATAAAATTCTGATCCTGCTGCTTGCGGTCTTCAGTACCTCATTGGTGCATGCACAAACCGACTCCCTTACGAAGGAAGAGCGGCTTGCATTGGATTCGATGTTTAAAAATGATGAGTTTGTTAAGCTGATGATGGGGATGAAAAAGAAAAAAAGCTATGTGGATGTGAATGTGGGTATCGGCAACGGTATTTTCAGCCTGAAGAATAATTCACTGAATGCCGGGCAGGCCATCACCAGCAAGATATTTTATACGCCTTCGCTGGGCTATTATCACAAGAGCGGATTTTCATTTATTGCAACGGGGTTTATGGCCAATGATGAAGGGAAGCTGAAGATGTACCAATATGCCATCAGCCCTTCTTATGTATTGAACAATAAAACGATCAATGCCGGCATATCGTACACCCGGTTCATAGAAGGTTCTTCAGCCAGTTTTGATGTAAGCCCTTTTAAAAATGATTTTTACGGCAGTTTTACGTATAAGAAAACTTGGATACAGCCGGGTATTGCCCTTGGATTCTCTTTTGGAAAACAGGAAGAGTATTACGATACGGCATTCTGGTTCTTTAACCGGGTGGTGCATATACGGGATACCATTACCACCAGGCTGTATGGTTTATCGGCCATCATATCTGCTACCCATCAATGGGATATTTATAAGATATTTGGAAAGAAGGATGCGGTTCAGTTACAGCCAACCCTCATGATGAATGCAGGCTCACAACGATGGGATATCTCCCATTCCAGCAGCCTGAACAACCGGCGGCCGATCGTTCAGAATTATCTCAAGTCACGATACGGTGATGGCAGCAGCTCCGATGAATTCAAGATACAATCCCTCGGGTTCCTGGCAGAGATAACGTATTACTATGGCAAATTTTATTTTCAGCCCCAAATATACCTTGATTATTATCTGCCATCCACCACGGAGAAACGACTCACTTCTTTGTATTCTGTTTTGGCGGGGTTCTCTTTTTAAACAAGCAGTTCTCTTAACAAATAATTGTAAAAAACATTTCCTCACTGGCATATTCCTTGCGCCATCCCTGCAAATCAAACTTGAATTTATGAAAACGAAAATCCTTTTACTGGCATTAGTAACCATCATCGGCACATCGGCCTTCGCTCAAAAGATCCATATTGGGGTTAAAGGCGGCGCTGCTATCAACAAACTTACCGGCAAATCATTTAAAGATGAATTCTCTTTCGGGTATCATGTGGGCGGTTTTGTAGAGATCGGACTGGGTAAAAAGTTCGGTATCCAGCCTGAGATCATTTTCAGCCAGACAAACGTGGATACTTCCAGCACTTTCAGCAGTGTGTACCAGTTCAAACAACTGGATAAAGTACAACTAAAATATTTAAGCTTCCCCATTTTACTGAACATCAAGCCAAGCAAGATACTTACCTTGCAGGTTGGTCCGCAATTCGGCATCCTGACCAATAAGAGTAATACACTTTTGCAAAACGGTAAAGAAGCGTTCAAGAGCGGCGACTTCAGTATGCTGGGCGGTGTGCAGATAAATATCCGCCATTTCAATATTTATGGACGTTATGCTATTGGCCTCAGCAATATCAACGATATTGATAATACAGAAAAGTGGAAGAACCAGAGTATCCAGCTCGGCATAGGACTTACATTATAATATACTCTCCTTGATGAGATCAGCTTCGCCAATCCAATAACTACCGGATTGGCGAAGTCATTTACGGGCGTATGATGTGCAGGGAGCCGTCGGCATTCCACTTAACCACGGCGCTGGGTGCAGCGGGGGTCAAATCATCCTGGCGGTGTTGAACAATATAGTCAACACCGTTTTTTATTACCACATCAATATCGTTAAATACCGCAGGGGCCGGGTACCCGGATACATTGGCGGAAGTAGATACGATCGGTTTGCGGAACCGTTTGATGAGGTCTTTACAAAACCGGTCTTTGGTAATGCGGATGGCAATGGTATTGTTTTGCGGGGTAAGATTTTGAGCAAGCCCTACAGCACCTTCATAAATGATGGTGGTGGGTTTGTGGATGCCTTTAATATAATCAAACACTTTAGGGTCGGGCTGCGTTACATATTTAACGATGTCACGTTCATCAGCCAGTAAAATGATCATACTTTTTTCATCGGATCTTTTTTTGAGGGCATAGATGCTTGCCACGGCATCTTCATTGGTAGCATCGCAGCCAATGCCCCAAACGGTATCGGTAGGGTAAAGGATGAGCCCGCCATTATTTAATACACGAAGCGACTCTTCTATATCAATATCAAAATTCATAAAGGATGTTTAGATAACTGGTCTGCAAATTATGATAAAGCATTGTAAACAGCCGACACGATCATTTGTTCATCTAATTTTACCAGGCACTGCGGTATGCCGTATAATTTGCAGGTGTTGCTTACGCAGGGTTCGCAGTTCAATTGTCCCAGCCGGATGATGCTGCGATTGTTTTTATTATACGGTGCTGTATTGTTTTCATTACCGGCGCCAAACAAAACAATGGTATGAACGCCCAGGGCATTGGCCACATGCGCCGGGCCGCTATCGGTTGTTAATACAGCAGCGCTTCCGGCAAATAACTGAAGCAGTTCCGGCAGGTTGGTCTTGCCCGCCTTATTGCTGATATTATTCTTATCCGGTAATGCCTGGAACACTTCTTCCACAAATGCGGCTTCTTTATTACTGCCTACCAGTATTATTTCATGGCTGATCTTTTTACGTACCGAAGCAATGATGCTGATGGCTTTTTCTTTTGGCAACCGGCGGGATGTCGCTTCTGAATTGATATTAATGATAAGCGCATTCCTTTTTTCTGAAGCAGCCAGTTCCAATTTCACAGGCGGGGGAATGATCGTTTTTTTTGTGAACTGGCTCAGCAGGTCAACATATTCTTCTGCCCGGTGTGTATTTTGTTTTTTTTGATAAGCGTCCGTTAGCAGAACAGACCGCAGTTCTTTTTTAAAACCTATTCTTTTATTGGCACCGGTTGCACTGCCCATCAATGCCGATGAAAAAGAATCCGGCAGGCAAAAGAACAGGTCGTATTTCTTGGTTGCTCTTACCTGTTTGCCAAACTTCCATACGCCGGAAAGCCCTTTGTATTCTTCTTTTGAGAAAATGAACCGTTGCCCGTGCGAAGGGAAATGATCCAGTAAAAAATCGATCCCTTTTTTTGCAACCAGGTCAACCGTTGCAGCAGGGTACTGATCTTTTACTGCCTGCACAAAGGCCGTACTCATAACCATATCTCCCAGCCAGTTGGGCAAGCGAATGAGGATGTTCATGGATGTAAAATACATTCAATTTTAAATATGGGTATGCTGATGAACAAATTAATTTATGTTTGCAAAAAATCAATAAATGGAACTGAAAGAAATGATACTGGCTGCCTGGGCCAACCGGGAACTGTTAAAGAATAAAGTGTATGCCGATGCTGTGCGGAACGTGATTGAAGAAGTTGATAAGGGCCGCCTACGCACGGCTGCTCCCTCAGAGAGTGGCTGGCAGGTAAACGAATGGGTGAAGCAGGCCATACTCATGTACTTTGCCATTCAGCAGATGGAAACCTATACATTACCGCCTTTTGAGTTTTATGATAAGATGAAACTGAAATCGGATTATGCATCGCTGGGAGTAAGGGCTGTGCCGCATGCCGTGGCAAGATATGGCGCTTACCTGGCAAAGAATGTGGTACTGATGCCCAGCTACGTGAACATCGGCGCTTACGTGGATGAAGGGACCATGGTGGATACCTGGGCAACCGTAGGCAGTTGTGCCCAGATAGGAAAGGGTGTTCACCTGAGTGGCGGCGTGGGAATTGGCGGTGTACTGGAACCTTTGCAGGCCAGCCCCGTAATTATTGAAGACGGATGTTTTATCGGTAGCCGCTGTATTGTGGTAGAAGGCGTACGGGTAGAAAAAGAAGCGGTGCTGGGCGCTAATGTGGTACTCACCCAATCAACCAAGATCATTGATGTGAGTGGATCTGAACCAAAAGAGATGAAAGGTATTGTGCCGGCAAGAAGCGTAGTGATACCCGGCAGTTATACTAAAAAATTCCCGGCAGGGGAGTATGGGGTAGGCTGTGCTTTGATCATTGGTCAGCGTAAACCATCCACCGATCTTAAGACAAGTTTAAATGATGCACTGAGAGATTTTAATGTTTCGGTGTAGTGCCTTATATTTGCAACCCTGAATGCAAAATGCCCAGGTGGCGAAATTGGTAGACGCACTGTGTTCAGGTCGCAGCGTTCGCAAGGATGTGCTGGTTCGAATCCAGTCCTGGGCACTTCATTGGATTGGCTCCCAAAAACGGGAGCCAATTTTTTTTTGGAGCTGCTGAAACCCTTGTCTGCACTGCATATCAGGGCAAGCACCTCATTTATACGGTTGGTTCGATACGCTTTATTTTCAAAAATCAATTTTTCCGGGCATATCGAACCAATAAGCTGTTGTTTTGCCTTCAAATCCGCTTTGGTGAAGTATTTCGGCAGATTTTCCACTATTTCAAGCGCAGAGGTCATATACTCACTCAGGTTAAAATCCAGTGAGGAGATTTCCCGCTTCTTTTTTTCAAGCTCAATGACTACCCTTTCAAACCGATTCTTTATCTCCCTGTAATCCGATGGCTCTAATTGCCCGTCCAGCATCAATTGCTGGGCATTCTGGATGCGTTGCTGGTTCTTTTCAATTTCTGTATCAATCTGCTGCCTGGAGACTGATTGGTCTTTGCCGGTTTTCTTTGAATAGTCCGTTAGTATTTTCCTGAACACTTTAATACCGCCTCTGCTGAATGATATCCTTTCCAGTTCTTTTACAAACAGGTCATTAGCCTCATCTGCTTTAAAGCGTTCATTACATCCTTTTGAGCAATGGTAATAAAAATACCTGCCCCCATTGCCTTTGGATGCGCTTCCTGTTAACCTTCCCCCACACTTACGGCACTGCAAAAAACCACGAAGCGGCAGTTCTTCCTTCAAAGTATTCTTAGCCGGGAATTTCCTTTTTCTCCCATTTAAAACATCCTGTACTTCGTAAAACAATTCTTCGCTAACTAAGGCTTCATGGGTTGCCGGTATCGTACATTCTGTTTCATCTTTATATGCTGGTATAAATATCTTACCGCAATAGATAGGATTGCGGAGCATATTCCAGAACTGATTCTTGCTCACTTTAAAACCTCTTTTCGTTACTGCCTTCCAGCAATCCATCACCGTGTCAATTCCTTTTGCCACTTCTTCAAATGCCCAGGCAACATGCACAGCATCTTTGTTAGGTTCAATAATCGGCCTGTTCAATTCATTTCTTGCATTTCGGTAACCTCTTGGAGCTAATGTTACATGCCTGCCTTCTTTCATTGCCCTTCGCATACCTGCAATGGTATTTAGTGAACGCCTGTCGTTTTCTACTTCAGGTGCGGCCAGGTAAAATGCCAACATGATTTTATTTTCAGGAACATTCAGGTCAAGCGGTTGCTCTATTCCCTGTGGTTCCACACCCAATTTGTTTAGCTGGTTAATCATTGCATACGCATCACCTGCATTACGGCTGAACCTGTCCCATTTTAAAAACAGTAACAGGTCAGCACAACCCTTATTCTTTTTTAAAAAGGCCAGGAGTTTGGTGAACTCTGGCCTTTCAAAAGTTTTAGCGGAATGGTCTTCTTTGTAAACAGCAACAATTTCTATTTGCTGATGCTGGCAGTATTGTCTTAATCTTTCTTCCTGGTGTTTCAGACTGTAACCTTTTTCAGCCTGTTCGTCCGTACTCACACGGATATAGAGTATTGCTTTTTGTTGATTCATCAGAGTTATAATTTATGTTTATTATTTTACCAGTTGATGTTTCGCTAACCTGTTTATTCCTGTTATGCTGCTCATAAGTGATTTGTGCAAGCAGGTATAAAAAATCCCTGATTTTTTCCACCTCACTGTCATCAAATATTTCACCCTCGGCTTCAAAATCAGCTCTGATTTCAGCGATGGATATTTTCTCTTTTTCCTCCGGTTTCTTTTCCATTCTTTCCCTTTTCAAATATACATATTATTGATTATCAATGAAATATATTTATTTCTCCGCCTTGATTGAACCTTCCCATTTGCACCGCCTTACCAGGTTCCGGTACTTCAATAACGACATCTACATCATGCTGGAAAGTATTAGCTCCCCGAAAGGCACCCATTTTGGTGGTTTGAAAAATAAATATGAAAGACTTTGATGGATTAGATGCCTTTAACTGATTTAAGTCCTCCGGTGATAAGCTTAACCTGTTTACACTGTCTAAGAAAATAAAATCATAAGGAGATAAGTTTTCAGGAAGTATAGAAGCGACATACAAATTCGGATGTGCCACATCTTTATCGTTTAGCTTTTTTTGAAGGGTCATATCCAGTCCTTCTTCTTTCGCTACATACAACACCTTACCGTGATTGCGTGCCAGGTAACCGGCAAAGTCAATGCAGAGATATGACTTGCCCATTTTTGGTTTACCAAATACCATTGCTGTAAAGTTGGAAGAAGGGTCGCCGATCAGATTAAGCCATTTACCTTTAAGTCCGATGGTCTCAAATTGCATATTGGCAAAATCCATACTGTTCATAATGGCCGGCATTTCATCAACACCATTTAATTGATTGCAGGCGCAACCAAATACCTCGTCAAGACCGTTTAATTCTCTTTGTTCAATCAATAATGTTTTTTGTTTCTTATCATTAATAAATTCTCTCAGGTTTTTGTAAGCTTGCTGCAGAGGGGCTTCATACACATCACCCTTACTTACTTTTCGCTTTTTAGCAGCCGTTTCCATTTGCTTCACCAGTTTCATTGCTTTTTCTTTCATACCTGCTTTGCCATTCAGGTTGATGTATTTCTTCAACAATTGTATAGAAGGATATATTTTTTCACCACCCAATAAATCAGTAAACTCTGTTAATGTCTTGGTATTTATTTCCAGCTTTATCCTTGCCTTCATTGTATTGAAAGTTTTAACAAGGCTGTCCTGGATATATTTTACCTGGACGGCATAGGAAGAAGTTTTGCGGATGCGTTTTTCAATAATAGCTTTTTGAAGGCCATTGATAAAGCGGAGCAAATCATCCTTTGTTTTTGTTTTGCCATTCAGGTTTACAAAGCGGCGGATAAACCGGAGTTCTTCCGGAATCCGTTCTACCAACTGCGGACCATCTTCAGCAGGAATATCTTCATCATTCTTTACAGACTTAGCAGTTTTTGTAACTCTTTGTCTCGGCATCGTTTCTTTAATGGGTTCATCAGGCTGCTTTTTTTCAGCACCTTTCTTAGTCTGTTTCTTTTCGACTTTAGTGGTACTGCTGACAAACTCGTTCAGTTTGCCTAAGTACATATCCACCGTTTTCTTAATCGGCTCACTGGAATGATAAGATACCCAGCTTGTGCCGTTACTCGTTGCCTTTAAAACAAAGTCATGGCCTTTTTTTAACGCTTCCGGTAATGATTTTAAATCAAGAGAATTGACCTTATTAAAGTAGTTATCTATAGTTATCATAGGATGGATTATTTTTTTATGCTGCTAATAATTCAAGTTCAAGTGCCAGGGCTTCTGCTTCCAGTTCAAGGATGGCTACATTGTCAGGTAGTTCTTCTTCCTCATCATCAGGAGGCAGTTTTATCTTTTTCCGGTTGCTGTACCTTCCTGCATCTGATTTTATATTTTTCAAATCAGATGAATGAATTGTTATAGAACATTCATGAGTAGTCTGTAATATTTCCAGCAGCTTATCAATATTCTTTTCCGGGAGCATGGCGACCATTTTATCAGATACCT
>DAOLIP010000092.1:0-14383 GCA_035328475.1 Ferruginibacter sp. | reverse complement strand
TACTGAAATTTATAGTCATGAAAACAATTAAACTACTGGGGGCTGTTCTGCTGGGATCTTTTTTTATCTCCTGCAACAGCACCAAACTCACTTCTTCCTGGAAAGCGGCCAATACGGCTACCAAAAGCTATCATAACATAATGGTATGGGGTATCCTTACCGAAAAAGACAGCGCATTGAAGGCGAATATGGAAACACACCTGGTGAACGACCTGGCAGACAAAGGCTATCATGCCATTTCTTCCCTCCGTGTTTTTGGTTCCCGGTCGTATAAAAAACTCACAGAAAAAGAAATTGTAGATCAGTTCAGGAACAGTGGTGTGGATGCAGTAATCACCATTGTATTGCTGGATAAACAAAAGGAAGAAGTATATGTACCACCGAGCATCATCAATAACCCGGTTTCGCAGGACCATGTTGACAAATACTATTCCAATGTGTACGACAAGGTTTTTAGCCCGGGATATTACGTAAGCACCACCAACTATTTCTGGGAAAGCAACCTGTTTGAAGTGAACCAGGACAAACTGGTATATTCTGCCCGCACAAAGTCATTCGACCCGGCTTCAGCCAATATGCTGGCACACGAGCACGGGTTGCTGCTGATAAAAGATATGGCGAAGAAAAAACTGATCACCGACCAGGTGAAGAAAGAGAAAGAGTAAGCTACCGGAATTTTTGTACGTTATTTTTATAGTAGCTTTATAAAAAGCATATACATGAATCTTGATCTTACAGGGAAGACCGCTGTGGTTTGCGGAAGCACACAGGGACTGGGCTATGCCAGTGCCGTTGAACTTGCGTTGTTGGGATGTTCTGTTGTATTGATGGCACGCAATGAAGAAAAACTGAAAGAAGTGGTAAAAACACTCAGCCAGCTGAACGGCCAAAAACACCAATACCTGGTGGCTGATTTTACCGATACAGCTTCAGTGAAGGCATCGATTGATGGTTTTGTAAACAATAATACGGTTCATATCCTGGTGAACAATACCGGCGGGCCGGCCGGCGGCATGGCGCTGAATGCAAAGCCGGAGGAATTTTTATCGGCGTTCAATAACCACCTCATCAATAATCACAACCTTACCCAGGCCGTAGTGCCGGGAATGAAAGCGGCTGGTTTTGGCCGCATCATCAATATCATTTCCACATCGGTTAAAAGTCCCATTGCCGGGCTGGGTGTAAGCAATACCATCCGGGCAGCGGTTGCCAACTGGGCAAAAACGCTGGCCACCGAACTTGGACCTTTTGGTATCACCGTTAATAATGTATTGCCGGGTTTTACCAAAACGGTGAGGGCCGATTATGTGATCTCGTCAAAAGCAAAAGCCGCCAATATACCTGAAGAGGAAGTGATGAAAAACCTGGTTGCAGAAATACCTGCCGGACGTATTGGCCAGCCCGAAGAATTTGGCGCTGCCGTTGCTTTTCTGTGCTCCCCTGCCGCTGCCTATATCAATGGAATAAATTTACCGGTTGATGGGGGAAGGTTGGGATGCCTGTAAGTATTCGAGATACAGGATACAGGATGCCGGATAGAGACTCTTAAGAAAAAAGCATTCACTCGTTAATTGTTGCCGCTAACCAGTATCCAGAAACAAGTATCCTGCAACTTGTATCTTGCATCTTGTATCTTGCATCCCGTATCTAACCCAGTATTAAAATAATCTTCTACAAACCCAACCTAATGAACCACTTATTTCGCTTAATGCAGACCGGGTTTCTTTCCGTGATCCTGCTATCCTGCCTGGCTCAACCCAAGACAAGTTTAACAGCAGACCAGTTTGAAAAAGAGATAACCGGTAATGAGAATATCCAGGTATTGGATGTAAGAACGCCGGGCGAATTCTTTTCGGGCCATATAAAAAATGCCTTGCTGGCCGACTGGACAGACGCCAAGGAATTTGAACGCAGAGTTGCCTTCATCGACAAGAACAAACCGCTTTATGTATATTGTTTATCCGGCGGCAGAAGTGCAGCCGCCGCAGCTAAACTCCGAAAACTTGGCTATGAAAATGTGTATGAACTGAAAGGCGGCACCAATGCCTGGAAGGCGGCCGGTAAACCACTTGAAGGGAGCAGTAATGAAAAACAACTGAGTATTGATGAGTTCAATAAAGCCATCAACAGCGCAAAGACCGTGCTGGTTGACTTTGGCGCTGCATGGTGCCCGCCCTGCCTAAAAATGGAACCGGTTTTAAAAAACCTGGAAGCAAACAACCCGGGTAAATTCACTTTGGTTAAAGTAGATGGTGGCCGTGACCAAGATATCCTGCAACAATACAAAGTGACTGCACTGCCTGTATTCATCATTTTTAAAGACGGCAAACCCGTTTGGCGAAAAGACGGCATGGCAGATGAAAAGGAACTGGCAGAGCAGGTAAAGTAAAATATGCTACCACCATTTCTTTTGAATACTAAGTTGAAAGATCAAAATTAAAGTCCAGATAATAATAAGATCCAGAATCAGGTTACTTGTATCCCAGCCCCAATTTGTTATACTCTGGTTGTGATCCAAACTGAATTGCTGGTAATACCTTAACGGTGCATAAAGTTTATAGTCATAAGCATTCTCCTTTGTTTTAAAATATGAGATACCGGAAAAAGCTATGAATACTAAAATGGAAAATAATGTGGTCCGTACTATAATACGGAAATTGAAGAACTTCATTTAAAGCTATTAATTAGAATGTACATCAAACTTCAGTTTTTATTTCTACCCAGGTATTTTCCAACAGCGATCAAAAATAAAGAAAGCCCCAGGAATGCCACAAACAACCAAAGACTGTTGAGCAGCACTTTGGGATAACCCAGTACGCCAACATCGGTAAAAGGATAAGGATAATAATCTACAATAGCTCCCCGTATGGCCGTGTGTATCATATAAGCAATGGGATAGATCAGCCAGGAAAAGGCCTGTTTGTATTCCAGCCTGGATTTCTCCACATATAAACACCACATCAGCAGGAACAGTATAGGAATAACAAGATGAAGCAGTTCATCGGTTATCCATTGCAATCCCTGGGGTTGCCACAAAAAACGAAGGATCGTATTATAGGTAACTCCTACTATCGTGATGTAAACCGTGAGTGCCGTCAATGTACCCGGTTTTGAAAAGAAATTTCCCCACTTGCTGTTTGGTTTCAGCAGTAATACCGTAGCACATACGGCCAGCATAATATTGGTAAGTATGGTAAAGAAACTGAAATACCGGGTTATCGTTTCGGCAACCGATGCCTGTTTGCTCACCAGGATGAGATAGAACTGCGATACCAGTGCAAACCATCCCAATAAAGAAATAAGCAGAAGATAAAAAGAAGGTATTTTAACGGATTGCTTTTCCATATACAGTAGTTATGGTTTAGGCATGAGAAAGTTCCTTTATAAAATCACTCACCAGGTAACTGATGAGTTTACCGGTTGATCCCTCCTTTCTTCCGTCGGCCAGTTGCGTGGCGCCTTCGCAAACATGCAGGTAAGCTACTTTGGCATCCTGGGCAGCAAAGGTCACATATTTTCTTGCCAGCAGCGGAGTGATGCCGCTTGGTGTGGAAGCGCTGCTCAGCACATGCTCCACACAATCCAGGTCGAGCTCAATACCCGTATAGCTATCTTCTGTAAAACCCGTGGCATGTGCCACTGCCTGGATGAAATTCTTTCGCTCATGAACAAAGATGTCTTCGTAACTGATATAATCCAGGAAAGGGTTATTATGAATATCCATCAGTACATTCTGGGTGATATAATTCTCATGCAAACCGATCATACAGTACTTGCCCAGGTACCCGTCTTCTTCTGCATAGCGGAATCCATTGCCGCTGTGCCGGCCATCGGCCACATTGTAATCGGTATGTGCATCTAAGTTGATGCAATTGATCTGCGAAAGCGATACCAGTTCCGCCTTATGCAATCCCTTTGCCACCCCCTTGATGATGGGATAGGCATTGTTATGTCCGCCGCCAATGATCACCGGTATCTTTTTTGCGGAGGCGATCACCTTTACCAGGTTCTCCACTTCTTCGTCGATGATATGAATGGCATGCCGGTACGCATTTACTTTCTCTTCGTCATTATAGGCATTGTTCTCGATCAGGAATTTTACATCGCCAAAATCAAAATGGCCCAGCAGTAAGATATTATCGCCGGGCAGGTAGTCATTGCTTTGTATATTTAAAAAAGCAGAAAGAAAGGAAAGCCAGGCCGTATCCGTTCCGCCAATGCCGTAATTGGCCTTTACACCAAAATCTTCCGGGATACCGAGGATCACATATTTGGCCGATGATTGCTGTATCACTTCGGGCCACTCTTCCCCTGGTTTGAGGTATTGAAGCCGCTCCCCCATTTTTGTTTCAAAACGGCGCACTTTGGTCATCGATAAAATATCTTCCTTGCTGTAAAACTTAAAATGTTTCATTGCCGGAAGGTAGTAAAATTCTCCATACGTGCTGAATTATGTAACACCTGGTAAGAGCAGCCATAATGGGGTCATTCGCTAACCAAAAAGAAAGGAATTATTTTTTAAAATTATTAACGGGTCTCTGATTTGCTGGCATCCCTGTTGGTATAGTATTTGTTCAGGGGGCGGTATGAAAAAACAAAACATCATCCCAGCAATTCTTTTGGCCCTTGGTCTCATTTCTTCTGCAGCATTGACTGCACAAAACCGGGGCATTGTTTCGCCTGTTCAGAAAGGCAGTATCACATTCAATGCCGGTGTAGGCTCCGGTACCGAATACAAGAGTGATTATTATAATTCCGCTTTAGGCACCAAAGGCTCGCTTGAGTTTGGTCTTTGGCAGGCAGGTCCCGGTGTGATCACCCTGGGTGTTGAAGCCGGTGCCTCCTTTTCGAACGGAGGTTATTACAATGATTACAAGACCAGCACCATCATAGTGGCAGGCCGTTCTGCCTGGCACCATGGCTGGAATGTACGCAATCTTGATACCTATGCAGGCCTTTCAGCCGGCGTTGGTTTTCACCAATACCGCTATTCCAATAACGGGAAAGTGAGGCAGGATGAAGTGATCCCGGTATTCGGCGGTTTTGTAGGTGCTTCTTATTTTATCACGCCTTCGTTCGGACTTAATATTGAAGCCGGTTACGACATTACACAGATACAAGGCGGAATTATCATCAAATTAAGATAAGCAGTTCACTTGCCTTACTTTTGTTGCTGACATACAGAATATGCCAGCAACAAAAGTTTATATCCCCGATCTTGTTTTTACAGGCGATGCTTTTTTAAAAGATCATGCCGTACTTGTTGAAGACGGCAACATAAAGAACGTATTGCCTGTTGTAGAACTGGATGAAGGTTTTACGCTTGAACATTTCCCCGGCAGCATCCTGGCTCCTGCCTTTATCGACCTGCAGATCTACGGCGCTTACGAAAAACTATTTGCTGTTCATCCCTCACCTGCATCCTTACAATTGCTGAACAATTATTGCAACGAAGGCGGCGCTGCATATTGCATGCCTACGGTTGCCACCAATGAACCGCACGTTTTTTATCAATGTATTGATGCCATACGTGAGTACTGGAAACAAGGCGGCCAGGGAATACTGGGCCTGCATGCGGAAGGGCCCTGGATCAATAAAGTAAAAAGAGGCGCTCATATTGAATCACTGATACACGCCCCCACAAAAGAAGAAGCGGAAGCATTGCTGGAATACGGCAAGGGCGTAATAAAGATCATTACCCTGGCACCGGAAGTATGCAGCCGGGAAGTAATTGATCTCATTCGATCACACGGTGTAAAGATTTTCGCAGGGCATAGCAACGCAACTTATGAAGAGGCAATGCAGGGTTTTGACAAAGACATCACAGCAGTCACTCATCTCTATAATGCCATGAGCCCGTTGCAACACCGCAGCCCGGGCCTGGTTGGCGCTGCGTTCAATCATCCAAAAGTGATGGCAAGTATTATTCCCGATGGGTATCACGTTGATTTTGCTGCGGTAATCATTGCAAAGAAAATGATGGGGCCTCGTTTGTTTGCTATTACCGATGCGGTCACCAGCACTACCGAAGGATACTACCAGCATTATCCCGACGGAGATAAATATGCTGCCGGTGGCATCCTCAGCGGCTCAGCATTAACCATGTACAAGGCATTGCAGAACCTGGTAAACCATTGCGGTATTGAATTGGGTGAGGCGCTGCGCATGTGCAGCCTCTACCCTGCACAAGTGATGAATATAGATGATAAACTGGGGAGGATCGCTAAGGGATACAAAGCCAAAATGACGATACTGCCACAAACCTTAACCAACGGCATAATCCGTATTCTTTCGTAAGAGAATGTTATTTACAATCGCCCTACTGCTTTACAAACCGTACCACATTCGATCTGCCGTCTTTTCCAACAGCATGCAACCAGTAAATACCCGGTGTCAATGTTGATATGTTCACCGGCTCCCGGTTACTACCCTCCTGTACCGTTAGCTGCTTTTTCAACATCATTCTGCCTGTTACATCTGTTATCAGCAGCTCAAGGAATTGATTTTTGTCAGCATTTAATTCTATATTAATTGACGATCCTTTTACCAGGTTAGGTTGTAAACTGATCTGCAGCGGGTTGGCTTTATCTGTATTCAGCAAAATCACAGCAGAATACTTTAGTGTTGCTCCTGTTTCTATAAAACGCAAGCGGTAGTAATTGTTTTTAGAAAACGGCGTATTGTCTGTAAAATAAAATGGAGTACGACAATCAGCCGCCGACACATTGCCGATGGCTTCAAAATGAATTCCATCCTTACTGCGTTCTACATAAAATAAAACGGATGAATTACAACTTGCCTCCCACTTTAATTCGTTGACGGCTCCGGTTCTTTTACCTGAGAAAGAGGTTATCTTAACCGGAAGTATGGCCGTTAATAATTTATTGGCGAAATAAAAACTGGAGAAACTGCTGATGCTTACCTGCAGATAATAATCGGAATTATAAGTACCGGTGGTTGCGGTAAGTGGCAAAGCAGTAAGAGAACCAATCGTTGAGCAGGCATCGTTATTTTTAAATACATCCACTTCGTTGATAGATGCCACGCCGCTTGGCTGGCCCATTGAGTTCATTGCCGTTCTTAAGGAGTCCAGTTCGCTTTTCTTGATGTATATGCGTACGCTCACATTTCCGCTGCCCGGCTGTGTTTGCGGGGTGATGGTAATATTCCTGTTGAGGTAAAGGCGGTTACTGCCATCTTCCCGGCAGGCGCCGTTTTTAGTATATAACGAAGTGTTTACAATGCCAAGATTATTTCCATTGGCATTTATTTCTGCTGCAATATCGCCCAGGTTGTCTACTATGGGAACCCATGTATTGTTATTGGTTGCATCAATGGTGATGGCTGCTAATGCTTCGCAGGAAATGAGATTCCCTTTGGCAACAGGAGCCTGAACAATTGTAAGACCATTTCCATACATGGGTGTTTTTCCATCTGTGCCTGTGAAGTTCTTTTTTACTGTGTATATATTGGTAACCGGATCCCATTCAAATAGCACTCCCATAAAATTGGCACCTCCATCAGAAGTCATTCCATAAAACTTTCCGTTGTTTAACAGTAAGGTTCCATATGGCCGTGAACCGGTGGCGTTGATGAGATTGACACGGACTGTATGAGTATTGGTAACCGGATCCCATTCAAAGATGGTTCCTGCGCTATTTGCCCCCCCGCCATACGTCATACCATACAATTTTCCCCCATACTCCGTTAAGTTTCCATGAGGATTTCTGCCATTCGTAGTATTAAAACTGATCTTCGCTGCGGCTATATTGGTAACCGGGTCCCATTCATAAATCGTTCCTGCGCCATTTGCCCCGCATTCGTACGACATACCATAAAATTTACCGGCATACTGCATGAAGCCGCCATACGAATAACAGCCGATGGCTCCATTAAAATTCACCTTCTTTGTGAACACATTTGTAACAGGGTCCCACTCATAAATTACGCCTTGCCCGCTTCCTCCCTGCCGGGTAACACCATAAAATTTATTGTTGTATAAAACCATTCCGCCCCAGGGCTCCGTACCATTTGTAGTGCCGAAATCGAATTTCTTGGTGTAACTATTTGTGGCAGGGTCCCACTCAAAGATGGTACCCCAGCCAAAGATACCGCCCAGCCTTTGCGTACCATACAGCTTTGTTCCAAACTGTACAACATTATTACCAGTTGGACTATATCCTGTGGCATTATTAAGATCGATCTTTTTCGTGTAAGCAGCACTATCCAGGTCCCACTCAAACATTACACCCTGGGTATTAATTCCTCCGTCATTTGTCATCCCATATAACTTCCGTCCAATAGATGTTAAGCCTCCTTGTGACCATCTGCCATTTGAATATAAAAGGTCAATTTTCTTCGTGTATATTTTTGTAACAGAATCCCACTCAAAGATCACTCCTTGCCCGTTAATACCCCCCGACTGTGTCATTCCATAAAATTTTCCGCTACTTAGTGTTAAACTCCCGTATGGCCATCTTCCATCGGCAATATTAAGATCAAACTCTTTGGTGTACACATTTGTAAGGGGGTCCCATTCAAAAATAACCCCGGCACTGTTGGCGCCGCAATTGCTAACCGTACCATAGAATTTCCCGTTGCTCAATGCCAGGCTTCCAATGGGATTACATCCGTTCGCAAAACTGAAATCTATTCTTTTGGTGTACACATTTGTTACCGGGTCCCACTCAAAGATCACTCCTACGCTATTACTTCCTCCGCTTGCGGTCATTCCATAAAATTTACCGGCATAATAAACTAAACTGCCCCAGGGAGTTCTTCCGGTGGCAAGGATCAGGTCAATTTTTTTGCTGTATACATTGGTTACCGGATCCCATTCAAAGATCACTCCTTCGTTGTTGCTTCCGCCATTTTGAGTCAGGCCATAAAACTTTCCGGCGTTTAACGTTAAACTGCCTGAGGGATTACTGCCTAGAGTTGTGCTCAGATCAATTTTTTTGCTGTATATATTGGTAACGGGATCCCATTCAAAGATCACGCCCTTATCGTTAACGCCACCATACAGTGTCATTCCATAGAATTTCCCGCCATACATCACCAAATTACCATATGGCCTGCTTCCATTTGCTGTACTCAAATCGATCTGTTTTGTATACACATTCGTAGCCGGGTTCCACTCAAAAATAACTCCTGCACCGTTGATGCCCCCAAGATTTGTCATACCATAAAATTTTCCAGCAAACAATGTCAGGCTGCCCTCAGGAACAGCCCCGTTAGTACCAAAGTCGATCTTTTTGGTATAAACATTCGTAACGGGATCCCATTCAAAAATCATCCCGATATCATTTTTGCCCCCCAGTCTTGTCATGCCATACAGCTTTCCATTATATTCAACCACGTCGTTATAAGAGGGATTACGGCCCGGGTATTTGTAGTTTAAATTATGCCTTAGCTGGAAATTATCAGCGTATGCGTTCGTATTGAATATAACCCCGATATCGTCAGAACCGCCATTCTGCGTGATGCCCCAGATCTGGTTAATTCCCTGCGCACAGATCATTTGGCAACAAACAGATAGTACAGCAGCAACCGTAATGAATTTCTTCATTGAAGTGTTTTAGTTTATAAAAAATGAGGAGCAAAAAGCGTTATCCGGGACAGATAGTCTACAAAATAAGAAATATTCCAACACCACCCAGCACCCTAGTAAGATTTAATGTTCTCATTTTGTGAAAACAGTACTTGCATCTCTGCCTGAAAAGAATTAAATTTAAAGGAGTTCTTTTCTTTCACGCTAAAAACATACGTTATGAACCTCGTCGAAAAATTCGAATACTGGGGTGACAGGCATCACCCAAAATGGCTGGACATTATCCGTATAGCTTTAGGTATCTTTCTCTGTTATAAAGGCGTTGACTTCCTCCGCAACACCAGTTCGCTGATAAGTGTTATGAAACTCACTTCTCCGTTCAGCGATTTTATGGTGATACTGGTGGCACACTATGTAGCATTTGCACACATACTCGGCGGTTTCTTTTTAACCATCGGTATGTTTACCCGGGCTGCCTGCCTTATTCAAATTCCGATCTTACTGGGCGCCATCGTTTTTGTGAACATCAATGCAACCAAAGATGCATTCAGTCCCTACTCTGAATTGTTTCTTTCCATCATTGTACTGTTGCTGCTGATCTATTTTTTAATTATCGGTAACGGGCCGCTTTCTGTAAAAATGCCGCCCGAAGAACACCAGAAGGAACACGAAGATTATATACGCCGGATAAAGGAAGCAGAGAAGAACACGTAATGTATTCTTTCAGCTATAGTAAAAAATAACCGCCTGTTGGCAACAATGGGCAGCAAAATGGCTATTCAAAAATGATCCGTTCATTCACTATGGTTCCTTCGAATGAAACGTTCAGAATATAAAGTGTTTTTACACTGAACAGGTTGGGCACTTTGAACCTGATGTTGCGGTTGCCTGCCGGGTTCATCTGGTTATAGTACAGTTTTTCGCCCCGCATTCCGTAGATCGTGATCTCTACATTGCCGCTCACTTTTGTAAGGAACTCCACATTAATGGTGAAGTTGGTAACCGGGTTGGGGAACACCCGTATCTCCTGCCGGCTGCCGTTCTTCAGTTTCACAATCTTTGAATAAGTGATGGCTCCCTGTTTGGAAATTCCCTTCACCCGGTAAAAAATTTCGGGTGCTGCAATGCGTTCGTCCTTATAAATATATTTTTCCTGTACGCTGTTGCTGGTATTACGAACCGTATTTAATTCGGTGAATACGGATCCATTTGTTGAACGCTCAATAATGAACCGGTCGAAGTGATCGTTCTCATACACTTCAAATTCCAGTTTGGCAAAACCGCCATCCCAGCCTGCAGTCAATTCAATTCCTTCCAGCGGTAACAATACTTCATTGAAGATGGGAACGGTAGCGAAAGTGCCGTTCAATATCGTTTGCGATTCGGTTTCCGTCATGCAAAGCCATTTTTGCATAACGGTGGCATACAACTGGCGGTAATCGTATTGCAACGGAACCTGTGTGCTTCCGGTTGGATTGGTGGGTAATACCGGCGATATACCGGTTACCCCGCCATTGAGCATAGCTCCAAAGAAAATAACCGGTGCGCCCGAACCATGATCGGTACCAAAACTGGTATTATTGATCACCCTTCGGCCAAATTCACTAAAGGTCATGCCCGTTACTTTTGTGGCCTTACCCATCAATGTAATATCATCCTGGAAAGCAGCAATGGCAACCGAAAGTTTGGAAAGAATATTGGCATGATACCCGGTGGTGGTATTACCGGAAGTAACCTGGTCAACATGTGAATCAAAACTATCGGGATGATTAACGATATAAACCGGGGTCTTCAATCCGCCGCCGATCAACCTGGCAACGATCTTTAACTGATCCGACAAGGTATTGCCCGAAGCAGCATACATGGTGGATTGCGTGGCCTGCGCATTATATGCCGTTGAAATGCGTGAAGTATAAGCATTGCTCTGGTCTTTCATCAACCGTAAAAAAGTAAGTTCTGTTCCGTAATCACTTACGGGTGCAGGGCCGGGCGTGCCTGTTGCCACATTTATCAATGCTGCCGGGTTGGGTGCGTTGTATCCCATATTGATATTGGGACCTGCCAATGATAAAGGCAGTGCACCGCCAATCTGTATCGCCAATGGGTCGGGATTGGTAGCATTGGGATAACCATTGGGAAAACCGGGATACGTAATATCCAGTTGCCTGCCCAGCCAGCCCGTACTTGGTGAAGGGATAGCCGTTGAACCGCTGAACCATATATCCTGCGCCTGGAAATGACTGAAGTTGGGATTGGGATAGGTTACCCCCTGTACGAGATTTACTTTTCCGGCATTGAAGAGATCTCGCAATCCCGTCATGGCTGGATGAAGGCCGGTAGTGGTTGTACCCGCCAATGGCAATACCGATGCAGAAGGCAGTAAGATACTTGGCCTGGCATTGGTAAGTTCGGTATACCGGTCTAAAGGCACCACCATGTTCAGTCCGTCATTACCGCCATTCATCTGGATGATCACAAATACCCTGTCGCAATTGCCAGTAGGTAATGTAAGCGCCTGTAATAACGGATGCAGGCTGGCATCTCCTGCAAAAACAGGAATTCCCTTGATCATCATCGGCACCGAAAAAAGTGCGGTATTGCCTAAAAATTTTCTACGGTTCATGAGCTGGATATTTTTACTACATCAATTGGTATTCGGCCAGTTGAAGCAGGGTTGTTAATAAGGAATTAAGCCTTGTTTTTACCGTGTTGGTATTGGCGGTAGTTGGGTTGGCAATATAATTATTCCAGGCTGTTGTCCAGTAACTGTTGGTAACCTGGCCTGCCAGTAAGGTTTGAACCTTTGTATCTGTTTTATAATTAGCCGGCAGGTCAACAGGAAGCAGGTACTGAATGATGATATCGATCAACAGGTCCGGATCCTGTATCGTTGCATTGGGCCATTGCTGAACCCAGGCGATGGCATCAATTTTAATGCTGAGGCCGCCGCTGGTAAACCCGTTTATAAAACTGGTGAGCAAAGAAGCCCGTTTCTGGATACTGTACGAGTTGATCCAGTTCTGGTAAAACATCGGTTCCTGGTAATAGGCTTTCCAGCCCGAAACATTCGGCACCAGTCCATACCCCTGCTCCAGGTTGCTGTTGGCGTAGTTATGAAAATACTGCCATACCGTATATTGATTTACGATCTGCGGGTTGGTGGTAGCAACAGCCGTTGTATTTATATTTAAGGTGCGGAGTGTTCCGGTGATAAAATCGATCGGGCTTTTAATCATTACGCCCTTATTGGCCACATCAAAGAAGTGTTCGCTCTTTAAAAGTTTGCTTACCACCGGCGCCATCTCCCAGTTGCTGCTTACCAGGAAGGCTGCCAGCGGAACAATTACATTCGCTTCTACATTGGCATCAATATCGTAATAAACAAAATAGCGGTAAAGCCTGCGGCAGATGTATTTGGCGATCGTATCCTGCTGATAAGTGAACAGCATATCAAAGAAGATATCAAACTCATTGGCGCCTGCTGCCCCGGCCTGATTAACAATGGTATTGGTTGGATTGGGGCCAAAGAACTGCGAGAAAACTTTATTGGTCTGGTTATGATACGCCGAATTAAAACCGGGAGCAAACGGGTAGGCCGCTACAAAACTCGGCACCCGCCAGCCGGAGAAAACCTTTGATGCCGCAATGATATCCGGCTCGGTATAATTCTGTGTGGGTACTTTACCCAGGGTGAACAATTCCATTAATTCCCGTGCAAAATTCTCATTAGGCACTGCAGCCGTGCTGTACTGATTGCTCAGGAACACCAGCATGGCCGGCGTTTTTGCAATGGCTTTGATGAGGGTTTTAAAATTACCCAGTGCATTGGTACGGAGCAGGCTCATGTAATCGTTGCACATGGTAGAAGAATTATTCTGCATGCCCCGAACGTCATCAAAATTCACCGGGATGAAATGATACCAGAACAGGGTCATCTTTTCCCGGATGGTGGTGGGTTCGTTGATGCAGAGTCCCCAGCTCCAGTCAACCAAACTGTTCTGGCGATGAGAATTCACCGTACCATCATTACTTCCGCCTGCATAGGTAAGATTGGTGGATGTCCAGCTATCACCCAATAAAATCCCGCTGCTGTCTATCGCTGAGTTATTATAGTGATTCAAAGGTGTGGGAGAAGGATTGGCGGGGGCACTTAACACGAGCATGGCATCCACGGCAGCAGATGGTGTTAATGCAAGCAAGGCTTCCAGTTCTGCTTTCTTAACACCAAAACCAACCCGGCGTAAAAGGTGAGCAGCTTCCCAAATGGTCCAGGCGCCTGCATAAGGTGTAAGGCCGCTGGTTACATTACCAACCCGGTCAAGCAATACCGGTCCTCCGGGATCGGGGTTTCCCATTTGCTGACTGTAGCGGCGTGGGCCCAATGCTTTACGGGCATATTTTTTAAACAATGGATCCGGTTCGCTGGGTGGGCCATCTGTTAAAACTTCCGGTTCGGTCACAGCAAGGCCGGCGAGATTTTTTAAGAACTCCTTCCGCTTTAATTTTTCGTTTCCCATAATTGGTTATTTAATAAATATAGCTACATACATATCCCAAAGGATATACTTAGATTCACTTATCAAGCATGCTAAACTGCCTGCAAGAGGCTGCGTAAACAAAGGGTTGAGGAATGGTTGCGGTTAAAGAAATTACAGGGATATGAAGATAAAATAATTGCTTTTATATCAAAAATTATTTGCGGCTTATTTAGGGGCGACATCAATAAATTAATATTGAAAAAGAAAAAGAACGGAATCAACAGCCTTTGTTAGACAAATTGCAGGGCAAAAAGCCCTTTCCCTGCTTTATCTTAAAACACCCGGCAGTTCATTT
>DAOLIP010000091.1:0-14624 GCA_035328475.1 Ferruginibacter sp. | reverse complement strand
ACCTGTACTCCACGGGCCGGTTTAGCCGGTTTTTTATTTACCTGCAACCCGGCTTCAAAAAAGAAAGGCGCCTTGGTAGTTTTATACCAGGCCAGGGGGGCACCGGTCATTTTAAGATTATTCTTTTTGATGGTCTCAGCCAGTTTGCCGCCATATACTTTTCCGAGCTTAAGTCCGATCCGTTCGTAGGTTTTTGCGCTGTCTTTGGCAAATATGACCATACGTTTTGGTGCAACGGTGTCTACAATATTAATAATGGGAGCCCTGACTTTTTTATCGGCCGGGTCTGGCTTTTCTGTTCTTTTTACGGCAACGATAAGGGTATCTTTTGGCGGAGGGGCCGGTTCTTTTTTCCCGTTGTTGCAGGAATGAAGTACCGTGCAGGCAAACAGCACAGCGGGTACATACAGCAGGGCAGAACTTGTTTTCATTAGTGATTGAACGTTGTTTAGCAGGGTAAAATAGTAAAACCTTTTTACTTTGCAAACAGTAAAGAAATGAGTGATCTTGCCCTGTTTTGAACCATAACTTGTCCCGACATGGCGTGGATAGGACATAGTACACATAGAAATACGCTGAGATCTATGTGAAATCTATGTTTTCTATTGTGTCTATGTGGTTCAAATTTGAAACTAAGGTACTACCCAAACAGGAGTATCGTGATTTAGACTAACAAATGGGTGCAGAATGAACTAAATCTATATTTTCCTTAATTAGTAATATTAAAGTAGGTTTGCAACCCGAAATTTGCGGAATTATGTACACTATCACATTCAAGTTTGAACAGAAAGGATTGGAGCCCATTACCCTTACCGGCATTGAACCCGACCAATCCATTTTAGAAGTAGCGCTTAAAAACGATATTGAACTCCATCATAACTGCGGCGGTGTTTGCGCCTGCAGTACCTGCCATCTTTATGTAGAGAAGGGAGAAGATTTTTTGGAAGAACTCAGCGATAAAGAAGAGGATTTCATCGACCGGGCGGTTAACCCACGCCTGAATTCAAGACTTGGCTGCCAATGTGTGTTGCTGGAAGGGGATGGGGAAGTTTTTGTTACTTTGCCTGATCAAACGCAATTTTTAGGAGAATGATATGATTTGGTGATTTGGCAATGTGCTGATGATAACACAGTAGTCAAATGAAATATCAAATCGCTTCATCACCAAATCATCAAATCGCTTCATCACCAAATAAAGAATTATGACTTTTGAACCGCCCATTCACTGGAACGATTACGAAGATATTGCCATGAAACTGTATGAACGTTTTGGCGATGAGTTTGGTGAAAGCCAGATCTACCGTATCCGTTTCACAGACCTGCACAAATGGGTATTAGAGATCCCGAAATTTGCCGGCAAGGCCGAAGAAAGCAACGAAGGCCACCTGGAGATGATACAAAGCTCGTGGGTGTATGAGTGGCGGGATAACCAGCCTCCAACCCCTAAAGGGGGGTAGTTCACATTTTATACTTTGCGGCATATCCTTATAATTATATTTTTGTCTGAATGAAATTATTCACTTCAAATTCAAGTTTCCCTTTAGGGGACAGGGCATGAACCTTCTCGAAAAATTCAAACCCATCAAAACATTCGTATTTGATGTAGACGGTGTACTCACCGACGGAAGCCTGTTGGTATTGAACGACGGACAAATGGCGAGGCGGATGAACATCAGGGATGGATATGCCCTGCAGCTGGCCGTGAAAAAAGGATACCGGGTAGCCGTTATTTCAGGCGGAACATCCGAAGCCGTTGAAATGCGGCTGAATAAACTGGGCGTTACCGATTGTTTTTTGAAAGTAGAGAACAAAAAAGAAAAACTCATTCAATACGTTTCCCGGCACGGTCTTAAATGGGAAGAAGTGCTGTTCATGGGTGATGATATCCCGGATTATGTTTCCATGCAGCTAACCGGTTTACCCTGTTGTCCGGCCGATGCGGCGCCGGAAATAAAACAGATATGCCACTATATCTCTCCGCTGGAAGGAGGAAAAGGTTGTGCAAGAGATGTGATCGAAAAAGTATTGAAGCTGAACAACCACTGGGACCTGGATACGACCGTTGCCGCCAGGTAATTCCGGTTTTACATTTTGTATGCTTATTTTCGCTGCATAATCCTTTCATGAAATTAATAGCTGCCTTCTTCAGACTGGTTCGCTGGCAAAACCTGGCTTTTATCGCCATTACGCAGGTACTGTTCTATTATTCGCTGGTACAGCCGCTTTACAGCAAGGGCATTTATTTTCATTTCAGCAAGATTCATTTCATCCTGCTGATCATTGCTTCGGTATTCATTGCCGCAGCCGGGTATATCATCAATGATTATTTTGATCTCAATATCGACCAGGTGAATAAACCGGAACGAACCGTTATTGATAAAAGCATAAAACGAAGGTGGGCCATTGTGCAGCACATCCTTATTTCCCTGGCCGGTATCGCCATCAGTGTGTACATCGATCTTACTACAAGAACCTTCTGGCTTGGTATTTCCAACTTTGCCTGCGTGATGTTACTGTTCGGCTATTCCATCACCCTTAAGAAGAAACTGCTTATCGGTAATATACTGATCTCTGCATTAACTGCCTGGGTTATCATTGTGGCGTTTCTTTGTTACTACCGTACCATTTACTGTGCCGGCTGCGATGCAGCCTATTACGATGTGTATGTACACCGCTTTATCCGAATAGCTGTTTTGTATGCAGGTTTTGCATTCATCATCTCCCTGATACGGGAAGTGGTGAAAGACCTGGAAGATATGGATGGCGATGCCCGGTATGGCTGTAAGACCCTGCCGATTGTGTGGGGCATACCGGCCAGCAAGATATTTGTGGCGGTATGGCTGGTGGTACTCATCAGTATCATCTGCGTGGTACAGGTGTATGTGCTGCAGTTTGGCTGGTGGTGGAGCGCTGTTTATTCGTTCCTGCTCATCATTGTACCCTTGATATGGATCATCTTCAAACTGCGTGATGCACATTCACCGGCAGATTACCGCCGGCTGAGTACAGCGATCAAATACGTGATGTTTGCCGGTATTCTTTCCATGATTGTATTCAGGATTTATTCATGAAACCTATAAGGTTTTTGTAAGTATCCTAATTATTAAATTCCCTATAAAACCTTATAGGTTTATGCAAAAAATCATCTTGGCATCCCAGTCTCCGCGACGCAGACAATTGCTGGAATGGGCCGAAGTGCCTTTTGAAGTACTTGTTAAAGAAACAGACGAATCCTATCCTGAAGGTTTACCGGTTGAAGAAGTGGCCGTTCATATTGCCCGCAATAAAGCATTTGTTATTAAAGAAATGACCGGGTTAAGCCAGCCTGTACTGGCGGCAGATACCATCGTTGTCCTGGAGAATGAGATCATCGGCAAACCGAAAGACAGGGATGATGCGGTTTCTATTTTATCCCGTCTATCCGGCAAACTGCACCGGGTGATAACTGGAGTAGTTCTGCTAACAAAAGAAAAAGAGATCGCTTTCGCCGAAACAACCGAAGTGGAATTTCATGAACTCAGCAGGATACAAATTGAATTTTATGTAGACCAGTACAAACCCTACGACAAAGCCGGTGCTTATGCCATACAGGAATGGATTGGTGTGGTGGGGATCAAATCGATCAAGGGCGACTTTTATAATGTGATGGGATTACCGGTGAGCAGGGTAGTGCAGGCGTTGGAAGGGTTATAAGTTTGAAGTTTGAAGTTTGAGGTTTGATGTTGAAAAAAGCAATTGTTCAGGAGGATTATCCCCTTTGTATGGACAAAGCGCTGGATAACTTCAAACCTCAAACTTCAAACAGTGATAACCGAACGCCTGCTTCAATACATCTGGCAATTTCAATATTTCAACAGCAAAGACCTGCGCACAACCGATGGTGCATTGCTGCAGGTCATACATCCCGGCTTATACAATACCAACCAGGGCCCGGATTTTACCGGAGCAAAGATCCGCTCCGGCAATACTGTTTGGGCAGGCAGTATTGAACTCCATATCAATACATCCCACTGGAAGGATCATAAACACAGCAGCGACAGCAATTACAAAAATGTGATCCTGCACGTGGTATGGAAAGATGATGCAGATCTTGCTCTTGCTTTTCCTACATTGGTACTGCAGGATAAAGTATCAAAGATCCTGCTCAGCCGGTATGAAGAATTGATGCACACCGGTTCTTTTATCCCTTGCGAAAAAAATATTCAGCAGGTGAATACCATTACCTGGACTGCCTGGAAAGAAAGACTGCTCGTAGAACGGCTTCAGTCCAGAACAAAAGTCATTCTTGATCTTTTGAAAAAGAATAATACCCATTGGGAAGAAACCCTGTGGTGGCTGCTGGCAAAGAACTTCGGCATCAGCATAAACAGTGCAGCCTTTGAAGCGATTGCCCGATCGATACCCATTGGCATTCTTGCAAAGCATAAGAACCAGGTACAGCAGGTAGAGGCCCTGCTTTTTGGCCAGGCGGGTTTGCTGGATGCAGAATTTGAAGAAGACTATCCCAGGCTGCTGCAACGGGAATACCGGTTCCTGAGTAAAAAGTACAGCCTGCAAAAAATACAAACCCGTATCGCCTTTCTTCGGATGCGGCCTTCCAATTTCCCCTCACTGCGGCTGGCGCAACTGGCCATGCTGGTTCATGAAAGCCTACACCTGTTCTCCCGGGTAAAAGAAGCGGCTGACCTGCATTCAATAAAAGAAATGCTGAAGGTAACTGCCAACGACTACTGGCATTATCATTATGTGTTTGACGTAAGTTCTTCTTTCAAAAAGAAAACACTGGGCGAACAGATGATCAGCAATATTTTTATCAATACCGTGATACCCATCTTGTTTGCATATGGTCATTATCAGAAGGAAAACCTGTATAAAGACAAAGCGCTGAAATGGCTGGAGGAAATTACGGCTGAAAAAAATACGATCACCGAAGGTTTCGCCTCCCTGCAACTGCAAAACAAAACAGCTTTTGATTCACAGGCTTTCATTCAGCTAAAGAATGAATACTGTGATAAGAAACGTTGCCTGGATTGTGCTGTTGGAAATAAGTTACTTGGGAATTAATTTATGGTCTGACCTTCGGTCTGACCATGAAAGAATGCCACAAAGGTACGGAAGCACAGAAAACAGGTTGCTCAGCTCCAGATATATTTCACATTTGCCTGCAGGTCGGGATGCAGGCTTTTTATCACCGGGCAGTTATCGCCGATCCGTTCCAAAATAAGCCGGTCTTTTTCGTCCAGCTTAAGGCTTGCCGGAAAGTTCAGGATCACATCTATCTTACCGATCCGTCTTGGGTCGCTCAGCATGTGCTTGGTTACTGAAATAGTGGTATTCGCCAGGTCAATATTCATGTCCTGCGCCTTAATGCCCATGGTGGTAATAATGCAGGTAGCCAGTGCCACGCAAACAGTATCGGTAGGGCTGAAGCGTTCTCCCTTGCCCCGGTTATCGGTAGGTGCATCGGTTTCGATCACGGTGCCGCTTTGCAGGTGGGTGCATTCGCAACGGAGCTGGCCCTTATAAAGAATGGATGCGGTCATTTGTTAAAATTTTTTGGTTTAAAGAAGTTTATAAGCATAAATGCAGCGGTTCTTACCTCAAATGTATCATCTTTACTGACGACACCCTATTTTTGCATAAATTTACGACCGTAAAAAGTTTACATGAAAAGAATAGTGCTTCTAACCGCCCTCATCAGCTTATCGGTTGCTGTATTTGCACAGGAAACCAAAAAGGAACCCCGAAAAAGCAGGAAGGAAGAAAAACGGGCCAGGATAAATGCCATGATCCGGATGGAAGAGGAAGGGGTGATCACCTATAAAAAACATTTTTTGTTCGGCGCCAAACTGATAACCGACGGGTATGGGATATTCTTTGAGAAAGGATATGCAAAATCAGTACGCAGGGCCACCCTTTACCAGGTGGAAATAAGTGAGCGTAAACATCAGAAAGAAGTGAAACAGAATAATCCAATGGCTTCTACCGCACCACTCATTTACGGCAAGCTCAATTATTTTTACCCGGTAAAACTGGGTGTACAATTGCAGTACCTGCTGGGAAATAAAAGTAATAAGAACGGGGTTGCCATCACCGGTAATATCGGTGGGGGGATTGCACTCGGATTCTTAAGGGCGTATGAAGTAGAAGTGGACAAAGCGGGCCAGCGTACATTTGTCCGTTACGATTCACCCGATAGTTTGCTTTTTGTGAACGGACCTTACTATGGCGGGCCTACATTGGGTAAAGGATGGAACCATATGAAAATAACACCGGGTGTTTATATAAAACCAGCCCTTCGTTTCGACTATGGCCGTTACAACGACCTGGTTTCGGCTTTGGAAGTAGGGGTTACGGGTGAGTTTTATGCAAAGAAGGTTCCGCAAATGCTTTATAACAAACAAAAACAGTTTTTCTTTACTGCCTACGTTTCTGTAGAGTTCGGAAAACGAAAATAGAATCATTATATATACATTTCCCTGATGACAGAGTTGCCCGTAATTGACGGAATGGTGGTTGAACAGAAACCTAAAAAGCCAAACTGGCTTCGGGTTAAATTACCCATTGGTGAAGAATACCGCCACGTACGGAATTTAGTGGATACCCATAAACTGCATACCATCTGCGAAAGCGGCAATTGTCCGAATATGGGCGAATGCTGGGGTGAAGGCACGGCCACTTTCATGATACTTGGAAATATTTGTACAAGGAGTTGCGGGTTTTGCAATGTGGCAACCGGCCGGCCACTGGAAGTGGATTGGGACGAACCGCAGCGTGTGGCCGAAGCCATTAACCTGATGAAAGTAAAACATGCCGTGATCACTTCGGTTGACCGGGATGAACTGAAAGACGGCGGTTCCATCATCTGGTACAATACCATTAAAGCGGTGAAGGCCCTGAACCCGGAAACAACACTGGAAACACTTATACCCGACTTTAAGGCGGAAAAAGAGAACATACAGCGTGTGATCGATGCAGCGCCGGAAGTGGTGAGTCATAATATTGAAACCACCGAACGTTTAACAAGGCAGGTTCGCATACAGGCAAAGTATTGGAGAAGCATGGAAACGCTTCGCACATTAAAGGAAGGCGGCATGCGCACCAAGAGCGGCATCATGCTGGGCCTGGGCGAAGAAAAAGAAGAAGTGATACAAACCTTAAAAGACCTTAAAGCCAGCCATGTTGATGTGGTAACCATCGGGCAATACCTTCAGCCAACCAAAAAACATTTGCCCGTTGCCCGTTTTGTTCATCCCGATGAATTTGCCGAGTTCAGGGAGATCGGTTACAACCTGGGTTTTGATTATGTAGAGAGCGGCCCGCTGGTTCGTTCATCTTACCACAGCGAAAAACACGTGATACCGGGTTATGGACGGAATAAATGGGAAGAGGAGAAGCTGAATAGTTAATTGGTTGATCGGTTAACTGGTTACTCCGTAAACGATCTTCAAATTGATAACACTAATTAACGGATAAACGAATTAACAAATCAACGGATATACGGAGCAACATTACCACCCCAGCCATTCTTTAAAACCATTCACCCGTTCCCGGCTTACAATTGTTTCGGCAGTAGTTAAAGGCAGCACTTCAATTTTCAACCGGCCGCCCAGCCAGGTATGTACTTTTTTAACCGCTTCGATATTCACCAGCAGGTGCCGGTTGATGCGGTAGAACTGCGATGGTTGCAGTTGTTCTTCCAGCTGAGAAAGGTTGTTTTCCAGCAGATTTTTTGCGCCAGTGAAATCTACTGCATAACAAAGCTTGCCGTCTGCAAAGCAATAGGCTACTGAATTTGTTTTGAGATAACTTAATTGCTGTCCCCGTTTTATTAAGAGGCGCTCTTTGTATTTAGCCGCATTCATTTCCCGGATCATTTTCATGAATTTCTCCGGGTAGGTCTTGTCTTTTTGCTGGTACAGTTTCCGGTATTTTTCCACGGCCAGTTCCAGTTCTTTTTCATCAATGGGTTTCAGCAAATAATCGATGCTGTTTACTTTAAAGGCTTTTAAGGTGTATTGATCAAAGGCGGTGGTAAAGATGACAGGGGTGGTGATGGTGGTTTGCTGAAAGATGTCGAAACTCAATCCATCGGCCAGTTGAATGTCCATGAAGATAAGATCGATCTCTTCGGTAGATGCCTGCAGGAATTTAACAGATGATTCCACACTGTCTAAACGCTGTACGATGGAAATGTCGTTGCCGATATGCAGCAGCAGTTTGGCAAGCCTGTTGGCCGCCGGGTTTTCGTCTTCTATGATCAGTACCTGCATATCAGTTTTCTATGAGTGGGATGGAAACGGTGAAACTGTTTTCGTTCTCGGTCACATTCACTTCCTTGTCGCCTAACAATTTATACCGGTTGCGTATATTCTCCAGCCCGATACCGGTGGATTCATTAACCTGGTTCTTCACCTGCAGGTTATTGCTCAGCACCAGGCTGCCGTTCTCGGCAAATACCTGTATCTGCAGGGGCTTATCAGATGAAACGATATTGTGCTTGATGGCGTTCTCCATCAGTATCTGTAAAGAGAGCGGCACGATCTTCTTTTGTAATTTTTCTTCGGGTATGTTGATGTGAACGTTCAGGTTATTGCCAAACCTTGTTTTTAAAAGGAAGGTATAAGCGTTCAGTACGTCCAGTTCGTCTTTGAGTAAAATACTTTTCTCTTCTTTCACGTCCAGTATATGGCGGTATACCTTGGATAACTGTTGTACAAAATCAACCGCATGTTTCGGGTCTTCGGGTATCAGCGAGCTGAGGGTATTAAGGTTATTGAACAGGAAATGCGGATTCACCTGTGTACGCAGCGCATTCAGTTGTGCCTGCAGGCTTTCCCGTTTCAGCATTTCTTTTTCTTCTACCGAATCTTTTAATGCATGCATGAAGTAGATGCTTTCATAAATGGCCACGATCATGATCACACAAAAAACAGATGCCGCCATACGCCCTATAAAATTATCTGTATTGAAAATATCAACCGTTTCTTTAAAAACGGTTTGGTGCAGTATTACATGAAGTATATTGTCGCCCAAGATGGTGAAGCTTAACATAAGTACCGATTGTACCAGCAATCTTTTACGTACCTGTTTGAAAAGTGGAAAACGTTTCCGGCACCAGATCAGCAGGTAGCGGTTAGCGATCCAGAGAATGGATATAACCAAAAAACTGGTGGCAAACTGCCGGATATTAAAATAAGGTTGCCGGTCGAACCGGCAACCAAAAAATACGACGGGGACTATAAAACTTAAGACCGGAATTGCAAAAAGCATCAGCGGCAGATCGTTGAAGGCTATTTTACAATTGGTTCTTTTCATACAGTAAAGATATAAAAATCAGCCGGGCATTCAGGATACAAGAAAAGTGGTAGTGTCCTAGCCTCAAACTTGAACCACATAGGCACAATAGAACACATAGGTTTTACAAATACCCTATTGTGTTTACTATGTGTACTATGCCCTATGTGGTTCAAAACAGGAGACATTACCGAAAAGCGGGACTAGTTCTTGTTGAAGATGTCAACGGCTTCCTGCAGTTTGGCGATATCTCCGTTTATGGTCTTTGCCTTTTCAACAGCCGGGGCGCAAACAGCCAGGTCGGTTGCAATGAATGATTCCAGGCTTTTCTTGTTCAGCAACTTCAGTTTATTATCTGCATATACAAAATAGTCGCCGATCTTTCCATCGGTACCGCTGCTTACCATCGCTTCCGTTCCGTTGTAGGTAACTGTGCCGGATGCATTACTTGCTTTTTGCAGGAAATTCATTTTACCGGTACTGAGTGGTTTAAAGAAATCACCACCAATGCAGATGTAAGCAACGTTCTCTACTTTCACCGCATTCAGCTGGCTTCCGTTGTAGGTCTTCTTTGCTCCCTTTCCATCAATAAATACCACGGAAGCGGATTTTTTAATATTGTCTTTAATGTATCCTTCGGTTACCGAACCATCACCGGAAGTGATCGATCCTTTTACAAAACCAGCAGGAGCTTCCTGCGCCAAAACAGGAGAGAAGGAAAATGCCAGCAAGGCGGCATAAAAAACTTGTTTGATCTTCATGACTATAGGTTTAATTGTTTATAAAAAAGGTTAGGAGTAATTTTAGATTACAAGGCTAATTCATATAATATTATGTGCATAGTAAATTGGAGTGGGCTGCAGAAAATGAGGAGTGAATTGTTTTAATAAACCATAATTTCATGAACATACGGTTCCGGCTTGCTTTTCTCTTTCCTATATCTTTCCTTTTAGCAACGGCATCTAATGCCCAGGTTAAATGGGTGAATGTAGATTCGCTGTATGCACCACTGCCTTCCTCTGTACAGGTCTTTAAAACAACAGATAGCCTGGATGGAAAACCGTTCATTGCCTATTATGTATCGGCAAGGCTAAAGGATATGAATCTGGATTTTACCGTGGATACAACACAGGGAAGGAGACTGACCCCTTCAAAATTCTATGAGAAGAACAACCAACCGCTTCTGGTGGTGAACGGTACTTTCTTTTCATTTGTCACGAATCAAAACCTGAATGTGGTTATAAAGGATGGAAAGGTGGTTTCTCATACTGTTAGGAAGGTCAGGTTGAAAGCGGATACGACCCTGTTTATTGACAAACCGATCTTAAGAGGCGCTTTGGGAATTACCAAAAAAAGGGATGTTGATATTGCCTGGGTAAGGTCAGACAGTTCAAAAAGATATGCTTATGCAAAACAAAGTCTGGAAAAAGAATTCTATCCGCTCGTTGTAATAGATGGTAACCCGGAAGCAGTGAAACGGGAAAATCAACTATCTGGAAGAAGATTCACTGCAGATACTTCTTTTAAAAAATGGAAGATGCAAACAGCTATTGGTGGCGGGCCTGTTTTACTGCAACCGGGAGAGATCAATATTACCAATGAACAGGAGATGATGTTTGCCGGGAAAGCTATCAACGATAAGCATCCCCGTACCTGCATGGGCTATACAAACGATGGGTACCTCATCATCATGGTCATACAGGGCAGGTTTCCTGGCCTGGCCGAAGGAGCGACCCTGGAGCAGGAAGCAAAATTGATGAAGGACCTCAATTGTACCGAGGCACTGAACCTGGACGGAGGCGGAAGCAGCTGCATGCTCATCAATGGAAAAGAGACCATCAAACCCAGCGATAAGGGTGGCCAGCGGCCGGTTCCGGCGGTTTTTATCATCTTAAATAAATAGGTACCGGGCTTTTTTTACACAGGTACAGCCGTTTTTTTCACAATTCCCATATTGGCATGATTTTTATGTTAATTCTGCTGACTAAAACACATTATTTATGAAAACCATGATTTTCGTATTAGCCGCGGCACTGGTTGCAGTTGTTGTAGGCATCGTATCTATCTGATTAGGGCCCGTTTTTAAAATCTATAGATCCCATATCTGATTAAAAAGACCCTCCAACCGGAGGGTCTTTCTTTATAATAATATCCCAGGTCTTTTAATTCATCTCCCAAACCAGCGCACTGGCGCCTAGTATCGCCGCATCGGCTTCCCTCAGTTCGCTGAAGACCAGTTTTACCTTATTCTGGAAAATGGGCAACAGGTTCTTCTCCATGTGCTTACGGGTGGGGTTCAGCAGCAGGTTACCTGCCTTGGTCAAACCGCCAAACAATATGATGGCCGACGGAGAGGAGAACATGATAAAATTAGCCAGCGATTCGCCCAGTATCTGCCCGGTGAATTCAAATATGTTGTTGGCAATATTATCGCCCTGCATGGCACATTCATAAACCGATTCGCTGGTAAGGTCGTTGATGCTGTAATTACGCAACAGGCTGGGCTCTTCGGGATGCATGGTGAGCATTTCAATTGCCGTCTCTCTTACGCCCGTTGCCGATGCATACGATTCTAAACTACCCCGCATACCGGTACTTTTGTGTAACCTGCCTCCCGGCCTGATGATGGTATGCCCCAGTTCGCCGGCAAATCCATCATGGCCCACTACGATCTTGCCATCTATTACAATACCGCTACCCACGCCCGTGCCCAGGGTGATGGTGATGAAGTGACGCATATTCTTACAGGCGCCGTACATCATTTCGCCCATGGCAGCGGCATTGGCATCGTTGGTGAGCTTAGCCTGCAGTCCAAACTTTTTCTGAATGAGTTCTGCCAGGGGTATGATGCCCTTCCATTTTAAATTAGGTGCATATTCAATGGTGCCGGTATAAATATTTCCATTAGGAGCCCCGATGCCAATGCCTGCAAAATTTTTAACGCCGCCCGATTTTTCGATCATGGGCATTAATTTTTTATAAAGGTCTTCTATAAAATCCTCCACCACCTCGTGTTCGTTGCTGGGGATGCGGTCCTGTTCCAGTATCCCGCCTTTATCATTTACGATACCAAACTTGGTGGTGGTGCCGCCTATATCGATGCCTATTGCATACGCTGTCTTTGTTGCCATATTAACTGCAATTAATAATGAATAAGGATCCGGTATGTTCTTCAACCGGGATTAATGTCCGCCGCCTTTTGTATTGGCAAGTTCATCCAGATCGATCCCCTGTTTTTTAAGCTCGGTTTTCGACTTGATGGCATAATAAGCCAGGTAAAGAAAGCATCCGATACCTACTACATAAGACATGGTGATACCCAATAAATGATCTGCTGATAAATATCCCTGCAGAAGGCTAACAAGACCGCCACCACAGATCATAAAGATCAGGAAATTTGACCCTTCGCTGGTATGCTTTCCCAGGCCTGAGATAGACAAGGTGAAGATGCAAGGCCAGAGTGTTGAGCAGAATAAACCCACACTGCATATTGCATACACACTGATCTGGTGGTTAGGAGAGAGCATTACAACTAAAAGTGCAATGATGCCACAGGCACTGAATATAAGCAATTGCCTGGCAGGATTTCCCTTACTCAGCAGGTTTGCAATGATCAACACCACTATTACCGCTGCATATACATAGAAATCTTCGAGCTCGTGTTTAGCAATTGCATTTACCAGCAGGAATACGCCAAAAGCAAGATATGGCATCAGGAACTGTAATATCTTTTTAGTACTGCTGCCGAAACCGAAAGCATCTGCAGATGCCGTCCACCTGCCGATCATCAAACTTGCCCAAAAAAGGGAGATATACGGAGCAGCTCCGCTGGTAGGAGTACCCAGTTTCTGCTTCATGAATTCAGGAAGATTGGCTGCCGTACTTACTTCAACACCCACATAAACGAAGATGGCGATCATGCCGAGTATCAATTGCGGATATTTGAAAGGAGAACCACGGTCAACCCAGGTTGATTTGGATTCTGCCAACTCTTCTGTATTACTTACCAGTTTATTGGGTACTGATGAAAAATAAAATATAGCGGCAACTACCAGGAAGGCAGCACCTAATATCAGGTAAGGTGTTTTAACAACAGTCAATGAACTTACTGCAATAGCAGACACTGAGCCGAAAATGGCAAGGTTAACGATCAACGGACCGATCGTGGTACCCAAATTGTTTATACCGCCGGCCATGCTGAGACGCTGAGATCCCGTACTGGCGCTTCCCATATTAATCGCTAAGGGATTTGCAGCTGTTTGCTGTAGAGAGAATCCCAGCCCGATCACAAATAATCCTGAAATAAAAAGTGGAAAGGATTCAGCGCTTGCCGCAGGAATGAACAGCAAGGTACCGATCGCAGAAACGATCAACCCCACACTGATACCATTCTTATACCCGATCTTATTGAGCAGGTCCTGCTTCAGCATTTTGCTGATGATGAAATAAAGGATCGCACCAACAGAATAAGCAACGTAAAACGCAAATGAAACCATTTGTGCCTGTACCTGGGAAAGCTGCAACTTTTCCTTGAATACCGGAATTAAAACATCGTTACTTGCTGCCACGAACCCCCAAAAGAAGAAAACACTGATCAGGGTCGCAAATTGACCCCACCTGGTCTTCTGAGACGAAGCTCCTTCAATGGATGATAAATCTTTTTGTTCTGTTTGCATGTCGTTAAAAATTTTATGGCTGAAAGTAAAATAAATTGAGCAGCATGAAAAATTTAATTTAATTGGTTTGAAACAAAATGATTGCTAAATTGAAGTGTATAAATCAGCAGCATGGAAATAATACACGTTAGTGCAGAATGTTACCCGTATGCAAAAGCCGGAGGCCTTGCCGATGTGGTGGGAACCCTGCCCAAGTACCAGCAGCAATCAGGTCATATTGCCAAAGTGGTGGTGCCGATGCATCGCACCAAATTCCTGTACGATAACGAATGGAACGTTGAACACAAAGGCGGCTTTATGATGGATAACCGGTACCTGGATTATACCATCATCAAAGAGAAAACGAATAAACTGGATTTTGATCTTTACTGCGTGGATATATACGGCCTGCTCGACCGGGAGAATATTTACAGCTACGACGATGATGCTGAACGCTTCACCGCTTTCCAGGTAGCTGTGGTGGATTGGTTAAGCAAATGGGAACACAAACCCGATGTGGTGCATGTGCATGATCATCATACAGCGCTGATCCCTTTTATGATGCGGCATTGTTTTGCCTACCGGCATCTGTCTTCCATACCCACTGTACTCACCATTCACAATGGCCAGTACCAGGGAGCCATAAAATTTATTTTTATAGGGAGCGGCAAA
>DAOLIP010000090.1:0-14692 GCA_035328475.1 Ferruginibacter sp. | reverse complement strand
TCCGGAGATGCATATGCATGCCGACAATGATCTTATGCTCCTAAGCGAACTGCAAAAAATAAGCCCGCAGGGCCGGCGTATTTTTTTGTGAGAAACCGGTTTCGCTTATTCATTATTCAATTAACAAATAAACCAATTTACTATGAAATGTGTAGCATTTAAAAGATCGTTTGTCCCTTTAGCGATTGTTGCATTTGCCTTTGGCGCATGCAAAAAGGAAGATATGACAAAATCAATGGTTGATCCCGTGCCGGTAAGTGAAATACCAATTCAGGCAGACTCGGCTGCCATGGATGACCCAACGGAGCTGGTTTCACTGGTAAGTAAACCTTTGGGTACCTACTACATCAGTGCTTTGGGCAATAATACAACCGGTGATGGCACGGCGGGTAAACCCTGGAAAACCCTGTATAAAGCAACCGCAAATGTTACCACTGCAGGAAGTATTATTCATGTAAATGCGGGTACGTATACAGAGACCAGGCAATGCAACCTTGCGAAAGGGGTAAGTATTGAAGGTGATGGCAGCGCCACTACCGTTATCAGAAGCACCGTATCGGGGCAATGGTCGGTATTTCTTTCCCTTGAATCACCCCAGGATGCTGTTGGCAATCAACAGATATCAGGTATTACAATTGATGGACGATACGTCAGCGAGTCAAACTATAAAACCTGGATAGGTATATGGGTCACCGGCCGCAGCAATGTTCATATTCACGATACCAAAATTATTAATTTCAAAGACAGGGGTGTGATCTTTGATGGTAACGATGTTACCGACCCGACCACCGATCCCGGCCACCATGCAACCGGTAATAAATTTTATAATAATACGGTTTTAAATTCTGCCGCAGGCACCGGTAATTATGGGGGCGGACTTTTAAACATCGGCGGACAAATGGGTATGGAGATCTATAACAACACTATGATACAGGATCAGCGTGTGGCATTTAAAAATGGCTGGCCCATCAAATACTGGGATAACGGCTGGCTGAAAGGCGTGAAGATCTATAACAACACCCTTAAAAAAGCTCCTTACCAGGGCAACTATCCCGGACAAAACGGTGACTGGGATTTTGCCATTGAGTTTTTCAATATCCAGGGACTGGAGATAGCCAATAACAATATCCAGGGAAGTATTGATCTTAACTACAATAAAAAAGGATCTTATGCTTATTCGGCGTGGATACATCATAACACCCTGAATCATGCAACCGCCAATACAAATTTTGAAAGCGGTATCATACTTGAATTCAGAACAGAATCGGCATTGATCGAGAACAATGTGTTTAACAATGTTTCAAGCGGTGTTCAGTTCAACACCCGTACCGTAAGTAATAACGGCGGATATCCTAACCCGGGCGGAGGAACACCAGCGGGAGGATTCAGCCAGTTAAAGGATAATATCATCCGCAATAACCTGTTCTCGAATATTTACCAGGGCAATGGCACGGGTACGGCTGCAGGTGTAACGGTGATCAGTGAGAACGGTAATGATCCGCAGATACAGAATATGAGTATTTACAACAACACCTTCATTGCCAAGTCGGGCAAAGCGCCGTGGATCGGTCTTGACTTTACTTCCGGAGAAAACGGTAGCGCCACCGGTGTTAATATCCGCAACAATATAGTAACCGGTTTTAAAGACGCCTGGTTAAAGGGCAGTTCTGCTACCCGCATGACCGGTGTAGTAGTTACACATAACGATGCGTATGGCAACGGCAGCAGTAATTTACCCAGCTGGCCAGGGGGCAACCCGGGCAGCTATACGTATGCTAATCATATAACCGCTAACCCTTTATTTATGTCTGCCTCTGATTTCAGATTACAGTCTGCATCTCCTTGTGTAAACACAGGGATCAATGTAGGCATTCCTTTTATCGGTACTGCTCCCGACAGGGGTTATGCAGAATTCGGGCAGTAATAGTTCAATGTCCTTTTGATAAACTGTAAAGAGCCTCTTCGGAGGCTCTTTTTTATAAGACACATGATGAATGCCGTCAGTTAATATGCGCCATTGATCTTAACCAGTTGTAAGCAGATATTTCACTCTGTATAGTTAAAGGCAGGCGGTTTAAGATCAGGTTCTCTATTTCCCTGCCTTCTTCTATGGAAAAGGTTTTTGATAATGAGGCAAGGGCATTAATGATAAATAATACCTGGCTTCCATTACGCCTGTCGAAAATGCGGCGGGTTGGGATGCCGGTAAAAAGTGAGTTGATGGGCTGTGCCGTCCACATGTAATAGCCCATAAGGTGTTCTTTAGAGATCAACATGATTTGCGTTTAAATTAAGGAATGGGTCACAGCTGGGCAGGCATAAATAACGTAAGCAGCTTGTTGAAGTTAAGCTTTTAAAATGGAGAAGTAGGTATTAATATTAAAATGGGGTTGTACCATAAAAAGATCCCCTTCAGAATGAAGGGGATCTTTTTATAAATATTTCATTGCTTAGATCACTTCTGCCATATCCGGTATGTCAACGGCTTTATAGGCTCCGGCATCTAACTTCTTCTTTGTTTCTTCAAATGCCTTCAGCGTTTCATCAATATCGGTATCGCTGTGTGCGGCGGTGGGTATGATGCGGTAGATGATATCGCCTTTTGGTATCACCGGGTATACCACAATACTGCAGAAGATATGGTAGTTCTCCCGCAGGTCCATCACCATCTGGGTGGCTTCGGGCACATCACCCTTCATGTAAATGGGTGTAACCGGACTGTTGGTATTGCCGATATCAAAGCCTCTTTCTTTCAACCCGCTTTGCAGGCGGTTCACATTGTGCCATAATTTTTCACGCAGCTCTGGCATGGTCTTTACCATTTCCATCCGCTTCAGCATACCTTCCACAATAAGTAAGGGTAAACTCTTTGCAAAAATTTGCGAGCGGGTATTGTACCGTAAATATTTGATCACGCCTTTTGGTCCGCTGATGAAAGCGCCGATGCTTCCCATGCTTTTTACAAAGGTGCTGAAGTAAAGGTCAATATCTTTCTGGCATCCCTGGGCTTCGTCGGCGCCGGCGCCTGTGGGGCCCATATATCCAAAGCCATGTGCATCATCAATTAAAATGCGGAACTCATATTTTTTCTTCAGGGCGCATATCTCTTTTAATATTCCCTGCTCACCGTCCATGCCAAATACGCCTTCGGTAATCAGTAAGATGCCGCCGCCGTTCTTTGCTGCCATCTCTGTTGCCCGCTGCAATTGTTTTTCGCAATCGGCAATATCGTTGTGCTTAAATGCGTAACGGTTGCCCATGTGCAGGCGAACGCCGTCTACGATGCAGGCATGTGCCTCGGCATCGTACACAATTACATCGCGGCGGTTAACCAATGCATCAATACAACTCATGATGCCCTGGTAACCGAAGTTGAGCAGCATGGTATCTTCGCGGCTTACGAAATCGCTTATCACTTTTTCCAGTTCTTCGTGCTTTACTGTGTTACCACTCATCATTCGTGCACCCATGGGGTTGCCCATGCCGTATTTGGCAGCGGCCTCGGTATCTGCTTTTCTTACTTCGGGGTGGTTCACCAGTCCTAAATAATTATTCAGACTCCATACGATCATTTCTTTTCCACGAAATTTCATCCTGGGCGCCAGTTCACCTTCTAATTTTGGAAAAGTGAAATAGCCATGAGCCCTGTCCATATGCTGGCCGATGGGGCCGCCGTCTTTTACCAGTTTTTCAAATACGTCCATTGATATTTACTATTTAAGATTGTGTATGTAAGATTTCTGAACCGCTTCATTGAATGCGGCAAAATTAAGGTTTTGGCCGCAAAACACATAACATTGGCGTAACATAGGTGAGGCAGAAATAGGGGCTTAATAATTACCTTTGGCCAAAAGAACCCGATGCAACGGAAACCACTTTTAGTTTTTTACATTTTGCTTTTTACTTCACTGCTGGCAACGGCGCAGGTGAGCCGCCCAAAACTGGTGGTAGGACTGGTAATAGACCAGATGCGCTGGGACTATCTCTACCGCTACAGTGATATGTATGGCGCTGATGGATTTAAGCGATTATTGCGGGAAGGATTCAGTGCTGAGAATGCCATCATCCCGTATGCACCCACGGTAACGGCAGCAGGACATACCTGCCTTTATACAGGCAGTGTGCCTGCTATACACGGTATTGTTGCCAATGATTGGGTAGAAAGAGAAACAGGTGCCCGGATGTATTGCGCTACCGATACCAGTGTGCGGCCCGTTGGTTCCAACAGTTTATGGGAAGGACAGATGAGCCCACGCAATATGCTCAGCAACAGTATTGCAGATGAGTTGCGGCTGGCTACTAATTTTCGCAGCAAGGTTATCGGCATTGCATTAAAAGACCGGGGAGGCATCTTTCCGGCGGGGCATAGCGCCAATGCAGCATATTGGTTTGATGATAAAACAGGACAATGGATCACCAGCACGTATTACATGAACGAATTACCTGCCTGGGTGCAGCGTTACAACGACCGGCGCATACCCGATTCGTTGATGAAGAATGATTGGAATTTGCTTTACGACAGATCAAAGTATATACAAAGCACAGAAGACGACATGCCCTGGGAACGATTACTGGAAAGTGATAAGAGCCGCACTTTTCCGCACAAATACCAATCGGTGATCGGCAGTAAGCGTTATGATCCTTTTCGCTCAAGCCCCTATGGCAATACCTACACATTTGATTTTGCAAGAGAAATAATCAATAAAGAAAAGATGGGGCAGGGAAGGGAAACAGATATGCTTTGTGTAAGTATTTCTTCTACTGATTATGCGGGTCACCGCTTTGGGCCCAATTCACTGGAAGTGGAAGATATGTACCTGCGTCTTGATATAGAGATCGCTTCTTTTTTAAATTACCTCGATAAGACCCTGGGTAAAAATAATTACCTGCTGTTCTTAAGTGCTGATCACGGGGCACCGAATTCGGCCGGTTTTTTAAAAAAGAATAAATACCTGAACGTTGGTACCTTAAGTTCCGACGCGGTAAGAGAAAATATGAACCGGCATTGCAGGGAAAAATTCGGCGACAGCCTGTTGGTGAAAAGGATCTTTGATTTCCAGGCTTACCTGGATAACAAACGTATTGATTCGCTGAAACTGGATGTAAAAGAGGTAAAGAAAGTATTGGTCAATTATTTAAAAAAACAGCCTGAGATATGGAATGCGTTTGATGAAGAAGAGCTGGCAACAACGATACTGCCACCGGTGGTAAAAGAAAAATTGCTGAACAGTTATTATTTCCGCCGCAGCGGCGATATCCAATATTTCTACAAGCCGCAATATATTGAAGGCAGAGCCGACGGAACCGAACACGGAGCCTGGTATCCCTACGACAGCCATATTCCCTCTGTGTTCTTTGGATGGGGCGTTAAACCGGGCAAAACAAACCGGGAAACATACATGACCGACATAGCCCCTACCATTGCTGCACTGTTGAAGATACAGATGCCAAGCGGTTGTGTGGGGAAAGTTGTTACCGAAGCAATCAAATAAACCGCAGCTTTAAAATAAGAAGAATCTTCTTTGTGTTCTTTGCGAAAAACTTTGAGTCCTTTGCGGTTTATTTTATCCTGAGCGAAGCCGGCATGTTACTGCAAAGCACACTAAGAAAAACCGCAAAGATTGTTATTGCTTAATGAATCTTGTCTCAGTCACTCTTTCATTGTTGCTGATAAGAACCAGGATGTAAGATCCTGCTGCCAGGCCGGAAACATCGCTGCTGATCCTATTTCTTCCGGAAGCAACAGGTGTGGTCAATACTTTTACTTCTCTTCCTTCCGAAGTATAGATCTTGCAGGTAAGTGTGGTGTTTTCAGAAACGGTTAATGCAATGTTCAGCCTGCTGATGACCGGGTTGGGATTGATCTTTATTTCCTTAACAATGGAATAGTTGAACATCACCGGCACAATGGCGGAGTATTTGAACTGCCCGTCTTTATCAACCTGTTTAAGGCGATAGAAGTTCATTCCTTTTACAGGCGATGGATCAATTAGGTCATAGTCAGTGGAAGCGCTGGTTGTCTGATACCTGCTGGCAACCGTTCCTATCTTTTCAAAATTCACTCCATCTGTTGCTCTTTCCACTTCAAAATGACTGACATTGATCTCATTGGCAGTTGTCCAGTTCAGTTTGATCAGCTCTCCTTCCTGTTGCCCGGTGAATTTTGTCAGTTCCAACGGAACCACGGTGGCAATGCGGTTGATCCAGATAGGAGCCGTCCAGATAATGTCGCCATCCACCTGCGTAATCTTTGCGTAATAATAGTAACTGGTGTTGATAGTGGTAATATGCGGATAGCTCAATGTTGTACTGCCGGTATTGGAAGTTAAAAGTGTGGCATTGACTCCGCTGCCGGGATTGCCGTAAAAAATTTCGATCTTATTGATATTGTCGTTGGGGTCTCCGGGTGCATCCGGGTCATTCACAATTACTGAAATGGATGAATTAAGTCCGGTGGTGGTAGTGGTCCCCATCACTTTTCCATTGATGGTAAAATTAACCTGTGCATTCCAGTCGTCTGATGCATAAAAACGAATGGCTTTGTATGCGGCCATGATGCTGTCGCGGTTGAGCGACATTGCCAGTACCACTGTGCGGCCTTTATTGGTTCTTCCAAACGTGGTGTAGTGGTTATCGTGGTCGATAGTGGGCCCGATATGATACCCTGCTGCCAGTCCTTTCAAAAATTTCGATTCGTATGATGAAGCCGGCGGATCGGAATAATCAGTGGTGGTGGAATTGGCGCTTCCGCTACGGATGGCAATACCGGCAATAACGCTGTCGGTGCCCGCATTGTATACAGCTCCGTCAAAGAGGTTACCGTAATCATTTGTTTGCGGATGAGCCAATGAGCAAAATGCGGTTGGATAGTTTTTTACTATTGGCCAGAAACTGGTGAAATCGCCCTTGGCGCAAAAGATATCGTAGTTGTTAGCCGGCCCCCAGCCACCGCTGCCACTTTCCCAGCCGATGAGTAAGGGTACGCCGTAAACGACGACGTGTCCGCCCTGGCTGATGGTACCCCATTCCATACCGTACATGGCCACAAAACTTCCGTTGCTGTTGGCGGTATCTGCCTGGTAAAGTCCCATGGGATAATGCCCTACATGCATTCCGGGATTATTGTTTGCTGTGTAGTGATTGTGCTCGGCAATGCCCAAATAATCCATGTGGTAACTGGCCTTGGCATAGCTGTAATCGCCGCCGGGATTATTATAGCCCGTGGTTGCACTGTCTTTATTACCATCCGAATAGGAGGTATGACTGTGTATGTTGCCAAAATAGAAGTTGTATTGGCAAAACACCGTGATACTGCTCAATAATGGTATGATGATAAAGAGACGTCTCATAGCAACCAACAAAATTAATTTTTTTAACCTAAACGGCTAATAAAAGCGGAAAAGTATCAGCTAATTGATAAAAGATCATAATATAGAAAGGCAACTACCCTGTAAAACAAAAGGAACCGGTTGTGGCCGGTTCCTTTGTTGGGTTACTAGGATTCGAACCTAGACAAACAGAATCAAAATCTGTTGTGCTACCTTTACACCATAACCCAGCGCAAAATCGGCTGCAAAAATAAGGGTTCATGCCTTTTCAGCCAAAAGGAATTTGAAAGATAGTATCTATCGGTTTGAACCACATAGAAACATAGCTCACATAAGATGTTCAATAAAAAAGCCCACCGTTGCTAAAGCTATGGAGGGCAAGTTGGGACACTAGGTTTCGAACCCAGACAGACAGAATCAGAATCTGTAGTGCTACCGTTACACCATGTCCCAGTTTTTGGGGAGTAAATTTAGGAAATATTGAATAAGGAACAAGAAGTTTTGAGTGAAGTTGTATCGGTTTTTGCTCTTTACCAAGTGGTAAATTGTTTATGCTGCTTGCTGATTTACAGAATTATCAATCCATAATTTGATTAACTCCTTTCTGTGGGCCCATAGATTGAGGTGCAAGTTGTATGTTTAAATTCCTACCCCATGACACACCATAAGTATTTTCATACAGCTTTACAAAGTTGGTCATTGCGAAGAAATTGTCAAGCTGAATATATGCATCCCACATCAATTCTGCAAGATCGGGCGCCGCAAGATCTATTTTTAATTTGAATTCCTTCAGTTTGCTTAAAACCAATGGGCGGCTATGAATTTTATGGCTGTCATAATCGGAAAAAAAATCCACAACCTGTTCAATCTGCCCTGGATATTCTTCAGTGGATAACATATAAGATCTTAACCATTCACCCACCAACTCCTTTGACAATGCTTCTGAATCGTCACATATTTCCAGAAGTTCAAGAGACAATTTTTCAAGCAATGGTACATACGCTGGCAAGCTTGCGGCACCTGTGTTTTTTAGTTGATCACGTACTTTCTCAAATCCCTTTTTTATAGACCTGGCTGGACGACCATTTATCTGTGGATCAATTGGACCAAGCGTAGCACTTGAATGTAACGTTATTGTATTCCCAGATAAAGCAAGCATGGTAGCAGCAGAGTAAGCTGAATGTGGCACCAAAAAATGGACCTCATCAAAACGTTGCCGGAGTAAAATAACAAGTCTTTCTGTAGCATCAGGTTTTCCGCCAGGACTATGGATTAATATATCGACTGATTTTTTGTCTGTTGGTATTGTATTAACTAAATCAGTAAATCCGTCAATATCACTTATCTCAATGCTATTGGGAATTGCGATAGGTAGTGGCGGAAGGTTTAGATTGACAAACTTTGTAGCATAGACTAACAAGGGCCTTCCACGTAAAATTTCAATCTCTTTATAACAGGCTATTCGGTTGGCAGCAAAATTAATATTAATAGGCGCACCTCCGGCTTCCTGCTTTAACCGATTAAGGTACTCTTGCCAATGTTGTGTACTTTTAAACTTAATGCGTGGTTGCTGTTGGGAGTTGTCCATGGGCGGAAATGTTTACGTTTTGTGTTGATGAATTGTCAACCGTAAACTCAATGTTCCTGCCCAAAGCCTGGGTAGTAAGTTCATAGATCTCTTTTGTCTCTTTATAAATATCCATTGTGAATGCAATATTATTGCACTTTGGAATATTTTCTGATTCCAGTAATTTTTCAATCAGTAATTCTGAATTTGAATAGTTGTGTGACATTTAGAGCTCGTTTTAGTGAGTTTTGGCTGAATCAGGGCTATTATTAATACAAATCTACATTCTTATTTGATTAACGCAAGAACCGGCTATAATATTTTCCATAACAGTAACAATGCCTACTGACAATCACCCGTTTAACTGGCGATAGATAATAGTACCCTTGTTCCTTATTCCTTCTCTTCCCTCGCCTTTAGTTCTTTTATTTTATCCAATGCGCCGGCTACTACGTCGCACATAATGGTATATAAGGCACCAGGTATCTGGTTGGCGTAGATATATTCCAGCGCTTCATTCTCATTGGCAATGGTGAGAGTAGGAATATGCGGATTCACTTTGTCGATACCCCGTTTCAGTAAACCAATGATCTCATCGGCGGTTCGGCCACGTAAATTCTTATCGCAGCGGATAATGATCTGGTCGAAATATTGAGCAGAGATCTCACCCAGTTCCATGATGTCTTCATCCCTCCGGTCGCCGGTGCCGCTGATAACACCCACCTTGGTTTTGTAATCAAGCTTGCTTACAAAATCGCAGAGCAGTTTTAGTCCATGCGGGTTGTGGGCAAAGTCGGCCAGGAAAGTAATATTCTTAAAGTTGAAAAAATTCAACCGTCCCGGTGTTAATGCTTCACCGGGCATGAAGGTGAGCAAACCAAGTTTTATATCGTCAATGGTAATGTCGCGATATAAATAGGTAGCCAGTACGGCAGGTAAACAGTTGGCAATATTATGCACGGCTTTTCCTCCGTAAGTAAGCGGAATATCTTTTGCCGCCATCACCCGTATCTTCCAGTTACCCTTCATGATGGTTACAAACCCGTTTTCATAAACAGCAGCCAGCCCGCCGGTAGCCGAATGTTCTTTTATCCGTGGATTGTTTTCATCCATACTGAATAAACCGATATTGCATTTCAGGTCGTTCTTCATGGCATACACCAGGTCGTCTTCTGCATTTAAAATGGCAAAGCCATGCGGGAAAACCGTTTCGGGAACAACCGCTTTTACCTTTGCCATTTGCTCCACCGTATAAATTCCTCCAAGACCGATATGATCGGCAGCTACATTGGTTACAATACCGATGTCGCAGTTCTGAAAAGCAAGTCCGCTTTTTAAAATGCCACCCCTGGCACATTCCAGTACGGCAAAATCAACGGTAGGATCTTTTAGTACAAAGGTGGATGAGATCGGGCCGGTGCAATCTCCCTTCATCATCAGTTGATTTTGTATGTATACGCCATCGCTGGTGGTATACCCCACTTTCTTTCCGGCGCTCTTTGCAATATGGGCCGTTAGTCTTGTGGTGGTGGTTTTTCCGTTGGTGCCTGTTACGGCAATGATGGGAATGCGTCCTACACTTCCTTTGGGGAACAGCATATCGATCACCGGTTCGGCCACATTTCGTGGCAGGCCTTCGGCCGGTTCAATATGCATGCGGAAACCCGGCGCTGCATTTACTTCCAGGATGGCGCCGCCGTTCTCACTCACCGGCGTACGCAGGTCGGTTGCCATTACGTCGATGCCGCAAATGTCGAGACCAATGATCTTGGCAATGCGTTCAAACATGAAGATGTTGGTTGGATGCACTTCATCGGTAACATCGGTGGAGGTACCACCTGTTGAAAGATTGGCCGTTGGCTTTAATAGAACACGTTCGCCTTTCCCGGGAATTGTCTCCAGCGTAATGTTCGCATCGTCCAGCATCTTTTGGGTGAACTGGTCGATGGTTATTTGTGTGAGTACTTTTTCATGGCCATAACCCCGACGGGGGTCTTTATTGGTCTCGTCTATCAGCCATTGGATATTATGTACGCCATCGCCCACCACACTGGCCGGTGTACGCAATGCCGCACAGATGAATTTATTGTTGATCACCAGGCAACGGAAATCAAAGCCGGTGATGAATCGCTCTACGATCACATTGCGGCCATATTGTTTGGCCGCTTCAAATGCTTTGAGGGCCTGCTCCCGGTTGGTGATGTTGGTGGTATTTCCTTTGCCGTGGTTGCCATCAATGGGTTTCAGTACCAGGGGATAACCGAATTTTTGTATCGCTTCATCCAACCCTGCTTCGGTTTTTATCACCGTTCCTCTTGGCACCGGTATCTCGGCAGCTTCTAAAAGTAATTTTGTTTCTTCTTTGTCGCAGGCTATGTCTACGGCAATATTAGATGTGGTGGATGCAATGGTTGCCCGTATTCTTTTTTGATGAACGCCATAGCCCAGTTGCACCAGGCTTTGTTTATTCAATCGTATATAAGGGATATTTCTTTTGGCGGCTTCATCCACAATGCAGCCGGTGGATGGCCCCAGGCGGGTGTCTTCCCGTATCTCCCTTAATTTCTGAATGTCTTCTTCTAAATTATACTCCGTGCCGTTTGTCAATGCTTCTGCAATACGTACAGCAGCACGGGCAGCATATACACCGGCGTCTTCTTCCATATACGTAAAGCATACATAGTACACGCCTTCTTTTTCATTGGCGGTTCGGGTACGGCCAAAGCCTACGTCCATGCCGGCAAGGGTTTGTATCTCCAGCGCAATGTGTTCTATCACGTGCCCCATCCAGGTGCCTTCCTCCACCCGCTGAAAAAATCCGCCCTTTGTTCCTACGCTGCAGCGGTGTTCAACCATCGTAGGGAACATTGCTTCCAGCCGCTGCCTGAAACCATCAATGGAATGGGTGGGCCTTTGTTCCATCTCCTCCAGGTCAAGCTTCATCTGTATCAGTTTGGTACGGCGAACACTCCAGTAGTTGGGCCCTTTCAGCACTTTGATTTCAACGATCTTCATAAATAAAAACAGTTTGTAGTTTGGTGTTTGCCCCTATCCCCTAAAGGGGGACCTGGGAGACGAATATATTATAGCTCTTTTTCTTCAGGTATACAGGATCATTGAAACGAAAATATTTTTTCGTGAGGCCTTTCTTCCCCCTTTAGGGGATAGGGGCAAAATGGAAATTACCACAATCATCTTGCTTTGCAAAAAACAAAATTTGTACATTGTAAACTTAAAATAAAGCACATGTCAAGCCGCCGCTCTTTTATTAATAAAGCAGGGTTACTCACTGCTTCTGCACTCACTGCAAACCTTTTGCAATCGGCCTGGGGCCGTGATCTGCAGTCTGCATTAAAGAATGCAGAAGCTGTGCCTCCGCCTCAATTAGCTACCGATGAGGAATTCTGGTATTATGTGCAGCAGTCGTATACCATTGCTCCCAATTTCATCAACCTCAATAATGGGGGCGTAGCGCCGGCGCCCAAAGTGGTGGCAGATGCCATGAAACGGAATTATGATTTCTGCAATGAAGGTCCCAGTTATTTTATGTGGCGCATCATCGACCAGGGCAGGGAGCCGTTGCGTAAGAACCTGGCACAACTGGCAGGGTGCGATAAAGAAGAGATCGCCCTGCATCGTAATGCTTCCGAAGCATTGGAAACAGTGATCTTTGGTTTGGACCTGAAAGCAGGCGATGAAGTGGTGCTGAGCAAACAGGACTATCCCAATATGATCGGCGCCTGGAAGCAGCGGGAGAAAAGGGAAGGTATAAAACTGGTTTGGATAAATTTAGAACTGCCCAGTGAAGATGAAGCGTACATGGTGAAGCAATACACCGATGCATTCACGTCTAAAACAAAAGTGGTGCAGATCACCCACATGATTAACTGGATAGGGCAGAAGATACCCGTGCGGAAAATTGCCGATGCCGCAAAGAAAAAGAATATTGATGTGCTGGTGGATGGTGCACATACATTTGCCCAGTTTGATTTTTTAATCCCCGAACTCAACTGCGATTACTTTGGTACCAGCCTGCACAAATGGCTGGGGGCGCCCATTGGTACCGGGCTGCTGTATGTTCGCAAAGAAAAAATAAAAAATATCTGGCCTCTGTTTGGCGCCGGGGAAAAAGAAGAAGACGACATCCGTAAGTTTGAACATTTGGGCACCAGGCCCTTCTTTATTGAAGAGGCCACAGACAAAGCCATTGATTTTTACGATATGATCGGTGCCAAAAGAAAAGAAGAAAGACTGCTTTACCTGAAAAATTACTGGATGAGTAAAGTGAAAGACATTCCCAAAGTAAAAATACATACCTCGTTTAAAAAAGAATACGGCTGTGCCATCGGGCTGGTAAGCGTGGAAGGAAAGAAACCATCAGAGCTTGACAGTTATTTGTGGGCCAATTACAAGATCCATGTGGTGGGTATTGAATGGGAGAACATCAGCGGGGTGCGCATCACACCCAATGTGTATACCAGTACGAAGAATTTAGACAGGCTTGTAGAAGGGATAGAGAAGTTTGCGAAGAGTTAGAAAGCCGTTTGAGGTTGTTTAAGATGGTTGAATGTTGTTTAAAATGGTTGAATGTCGTTTAAGTAACCCTTCAACTATTTTCAACGATTTTAAACCATTTTCAACCAATACATATGAATTCACATCCCTTAATAAGTAGTTTCTCCCCGTCAAACACGAATTCCCTTATTTTTGCGTTAATCATAAAAAGATTTAATGCAATTTGCTAAAGGAAAGCTGATAGCGATCGGTGGGGCAGAAGACAAGGGGACGGATTTAGAGAAAGGAGAGATCCATCGCAATAACCTCAATTTTTTTGAACTCGGTATTCTTCGCCGTATTGTGGAAGAAGCCGGCGGCCCCCTCAGCCGCATAGAAGTGATCACCACGGCCAGCACCATCCCCTACGAAGTGGGCGATAATTACCTCAATGCTTTTGGAAAGATCGGCTGTACAGATGTGGGCGTGATGCATATCCGGAACCGGGCCGATACCGGTAATAAAGAATATATTGACCGTATTGCTGCCTGCACGGTGGTGATGTTCAGCGGCGGTAACCAGTTGCGGCTCAGCAGCACATTTGGCGGCACGGTGTTTTTTAAAACCATCATGAACCGTTACCTCACTGAAGATGGTTTTGTTATTGCAGGTACCTCGGCAGGCGCTATGGCCATGAGCAATACCATGATCTATGAAGGCAATGCGTCCAAAGCCCATTTAAAGAGTGAAGTGAAAATAACCACCGGCCTCGGGTTCATGGATAACGTGATCTTTGATTCGCATTTTGAAAAACGAGGACGGTTTGTACGGCTGGCCCAGGCAGTAGCGGCAAACCCGGCCTGTATTGGTATTGGACTGGGAGAAGATACCGGTATGCTGGTAACCGGCGGAAACCGGATGGAAGCCATCGGAAGCGGACTGGTGATGATCATCGACGGACATGAGATCGTACATTCCAATATCGCTGATATACCCGACGGCAACCCCATCAGCATCGAAAATCTAAAAGTGCATTTTTGCGAACATGGCAACGGGTACCTTCTAAAGGAAAGACAATTTTTGATGGAAGCCACAAGCGGGTCGCTCATCAAAAAAAAGGTTGATATAGAGTAATAAACATGCGTGTATAAATAATGAATGCATTCACCTGCCGGCGGATGCATTTTCTTTTTACCTTAACAGCATGGATCGCAAAAAATTCATCCGGCAGTCTTCGCTTGCTTCTGCCGGTTTATTGATGAGCAACTATATTTTCGCCGGCCGGCATACTGATTTCCCCCTG
>DAOLIP010000089.1:0-14893 GCA_035328475.1 Ferruginibacter sp. | reverse complement strand
TGGTAGCTCAGTTGGTAGAGCAATACACTTTTAATGTATGGGTCCTGGGTTCGAGTCCCAGCCAGATCACAGAAAAGGCCAGTTGAAACAACTGGCCTTTTATATTGCCAATAAACTGCACCCCCTGGTATCGCTTGCATCCATTCTTCCCAACACCTCAAAGCTTTCATTGCTGTGCAGGCGTCCGATATCATCGGTTGCAATAAAACTGCAGCTGTAAATATTGGCAAGATCAATGATGTTGATGGCACCGGTCAATGGGCGATTGATGGCTGCTTCGGCACTCATTAAATGAAAGGGATCATCTTCATCCCTAAGTAAGATCTTCATCCATGAAGGGCAATGAAAAATCCCATCACCTTTTGAATAAGCCTGTGATAACAATTCCGTCATTCCGTATTCAGAGTGTACCAACCCAAGTGCGAATTGCTTTTGTAACTGTTCATGTACCTGTTGGCGGGTCATTTCTTCCCGTCTTCCTTTCATGCCACCCGTCTCCATTACAATGGTATGCCGCAGGTGCATGGGATATTTTTCTGCAAAGTTGAGCAGGGCATAGGTAACCCCGATAAGCAGGGTAGGCGTTTTAAGCAGCTCGTTGTGCATGATGGTGCTGTGTAGTTTCTCAAGATCATCAAGGTAAAACCCGCTTAAAGGGTTGACGCTTGCCTTCATCAGTTCATCGGTCATCATCACCAGCGAAGAGTTGTTTCTTTCCAGGTATGAAGGCAACAGGCCGAGGATGCATTTTGACTTTGGTGAGCCATAAAACTTTTCATAACAGGTCATGAAGCTTCTGCGATATACAGAAAGGTCTTTCACCATATGCCTGCTGTTGATGGATGTAGTGGTGCCGCTGCTTTCAAAAATAACTTCCGGTTCAAACTCAGTTGTATTGACCGGGTGTGTTTTAAAAAAGGAGATGGGAAGAAAAGGAATTTTTTCGGGGCGGTCTACCGCTGCAATATCAGTATTGATCGCATTGCAATATTGCCGGTAAACGGGGTTGTATTCGTACTGGAAATGGAACAGTTCCAGGGCCAATGCAGGAAAATTGTCTGCTGAAGCAGCAAATACTTTTTTTTCGAGGTCTGTATTTTTAACGGTTTCTTTCACCGGCATTGATTAAATTTGATAAACAAAACAAAATGATGCGTTACGTTATACTATTTGCTTCTGTCCTTATCTTTTGCGCCTCCTGCAAGAAAGACAAATTTACAACGGCTCCTCAAATAAAATATAAATCCCTTTCGCATAACCTGGTGGACCTTTCGCCTACCAGTGCCGTGCCGGTAATTACCCTGCATATAACCGATGCCGAAGGAGATGTGGGCATCAATGGAAATGATGTGGCATGGGTTTATATGAAGAACCTGCTCACCAATAAATTCGATTCGGTGCCATTTCCCGACCTGCAGGCTGCTGCCAAGAAGAATTTTGAAGCGGATATTGACGTAACGATTGATAAAGTACTGGATTGCCGCTCATTACCCGGTAACCCATTACATACCGATACCCTGTTTTTTGAATTTTATGTAAAGGATTTTGCCAAGAACAAAAGCAATGTGATAACCACACCGGAACCTGTGTATTTTATATGTTTCTAAATGAAATGGCTTCATTTCATCCTGTCGCATTCCATCTTTGTTGCTTTTTGTGCCGTGGGGCTTGCTTTTCAAACGGGGCAGTTGCTGCATGTTGACATTTCCGTTTATTTATACGGGTTTATATTTTTCGCTACTTTATGCAGTTATAATTTTTACTGGATACTGAGCCGGTATGCATTTGCCGGCAATGAATCTTTAAATGCCTTTCTAAAAAAAGAAGTTACCGGGATATCTTTTTTGTTTATTTCTGCCATTGGCTTTGTTATTTGCCTGTTTCAGTCTTCGGTGCAGCTAACTCATGTTGCTATGGCTGTTTTACTTACTGTGATCTATTCCATTCCGCTGCTGCCTGTTAAGGCCTTGCATTTTACCCGGAAGGCGGGCGTGCTTAAAACCGTATTGCTGGCATTTACCTGGGCCTATGTTACTGCATTCGTTCCCCTGCAAAAAGACTGGGCGCTTTTGAACGGAGCCGATATATTCATTCTTACCCGGCGCTTTTTATTCATGCTCATGCTCTGTATCATTTTCGATAACCGGGATAAAGCGGTGGATAAGATCAGGGGCCTGCACAGCCTGGCAACCTTTCTTAAACCCAGGCAGCTTCTTTTACTGATCGCTTTTATTTTCATCGTTCTATTTGGTACCAATTTTTTGTCGGTCAGTTACGGAATAAGCCTGGCACAGTCCATAGCCCTGCAAACATCCACCATTGCGCTGCTGATCGTTTATTTCTTCAGCACCCGCAGGCAGGGATATCTTTTTTATTATTTTATTGTGGATGGTTTGATGTTGTTTTCCGCTTTGGCAACTTTCATAGCCGGTATTTGATTAATTTTGCCGTAAACCCATCAATATGGCTACAGCTAAAAAAGCAAGATCTATCCTCAGCGAAAAATCGTACTCCTTTTTAAAGAACTATATCAATAACCCATCTCCTACAGGTTTTGAGAGCAGCGGGCAAAAACTGTGGCTCGATTATATCCGACCACAGGTGGATACAACGTTTACTGATCCTTATGGAACTGCAGTAGGCGTGATCAACTCCAATGCCCCGTTTAAAGTGGTGATAGAAGCACATGCCGATGAAATAAGCTGGTTTGTGAATTATATTTCCCCCGAAGGGCTGATATACCTGAAACGAAACGGGGGAGTGGATCACCAGATCGCCCCATCCATGCGGGTACATATTCACGGGAAGAAAGGGATGGTTAAAGCGGTGTTTGGCTGGCCGGCCATTCATACAAGGATGGGTGGGGCTGATAAAGAAACACAACCCAAGGTGGACAATCTGTTTCTGGACTGCGGGGCAAGAAATAAAAAAGAAGTGGAGTCGCTGGGTATTCATATTGGAGCTGTAGTAACCTACGAGCAGGGCTATGAGGAGCTGGAATATGATTACCTCATTGGACGTGCTTTTGATAACCGCATCGGAGGTTTCATGATCGCCGAAGTGGCACGCCTGCTGAAAGAAAATAAGAAAAAACTTCCCTTTGCACTGTATGTAGTGAATGCCGTGCAGGAAGAGATCGGTTTACGGGGAGCCGAAATGATCGCAAGAAGGATCAAACCCGATGTGGCCATCATCACCGATGTAACACACGATACCACCACACCGATGATCAACAAACTGGTGGAAGGAGAATGCAGTTGCGGTAAAGGGCCCTCCCTCACGTACGGCCCGGCTGTACATAACAAACTGCTGGATGTGATACAGGCGGCCGGTGTAAAAAATAAGATACCGATGCAATACCATGCGGTAAGCCGCAGCACCGGTACCGATACCGATTCGTTTGCCTATGCCAACGACGGTTGCCCTTCGGCCCTGATCTCTATTCCGCTGCGTTATATGCATACCACCGTGGAAATGCTGCATAAGTCGGATATTGAGAATACCATCAAGCTCATGTACGAAACATTGCTGACGATCACCCCAAAAACAAAGCTGAGTTATTTTTAATCAGGGTTAAAGAACAATATGGAAGACAGGTTTTTAAAATACTCAAAGCTGTATGTGCTCATCTTCCTGTTATTCCTGCTGATCCCGGTATTGATCGGGCTGGCTATCTTTATATTCTGGGGATTTTCAAAACTGGTTTCGTCAACCCTCGTTGATATCGTATTCGGACTCGGTATCATTACCATACCCCCGGCGCTTTTTGCAACCGTACACCTCATATTTTTCAGGAGGACAAAAAAACACCCGGCTGGCTGGGTGCGTTATATTTCGTATGTTTTTTTTGCAGCAGGTTTTCTCTGCAGCATCTTTGTTTTGGTTACAGACCTGGTTGCCTTTTTTAAACAGTATTCCACCGATATTGCAGCGTACAATTGCTACAGTCTTATTTATATGACGGGCAATATCGCCGGGCTTTTTATCATTGCCCTGCTTCAGGCTTTTACCACGCAAAAGGAAGTAGACTGGATGGACCGGCAGCGATGACCGGGTTCGGCCAGACTTAAAATAAAAATTCCCCTCCCGTGGAAACGGGACGGGAATTTCTTTAACCCTTAAACAACCAACATGAATCTGTTGATTAACTTAACCAAAATATATACGGTTAAATGATGCAGAGGGTTGTCTGGTTACATAAAATTTTATGTTAAAGCAAGTTCAAGCACCTGCTGCATGGTCTTTACATAATGAAATCTGATACCCTTGATGTACTGGCTGTTTATTTCCAGTACGTCTTTTTCGTTCTGCCAGCACATGATGATCTCCTTCAGGCCCGCCCTTCGGGCAGCCAATACCTTTTCTTTTATTCCGCCCACGGGTAATACCTGGCCACGTAACGTGATCTCACCGGTCATGGCTAAGTAGGGTTTTATTTTACGACCTGTAAAAGCGCTTGCCAGGGCACTCAGCATGGTAATGCCGGCGCTTGGCCCGTCTTTGGGCACAGCTCCTTCGGGTACGTGTATGTGAATGTCTTTTTTATTGAATGTGTCGGGTTCAATATCGAGTTTTTTACAATTGGCTTCTAAATAGGTGAGGGCGGTACTGGCGCTTTCCTTCATCACATTGCCCAGGTTGCCGGTGAGTTTTAATTCGCCTTTGCCATCGCTTAGTTGTGTTTCAATGAACAAAATATCACCTCCTACATAGGTCCAGGCAAGCCCAACGGCCACACCCGGCATATTGGCGATCTTGTACATATCGTTGCTGTATCTCGGTTTGCCCAATATCTTTTCTACATCATTTGCGGTAACAGTAGCTTTTAACTTTCCCTTAATTACCAGTTCTTTTGCCTGGTAACGCATGATGCTTGCCAGTTGCCTGTCTAATTCCCGCACACCGCTTTCTCTGGTATAATCCTGGATGATCTTCTCAAGCACGGCATCGCTCAGCTTGATACTGTTATCCTTCAACCCATGCATTTCTTTTTGTTTGGGAATTAAATGCCGTTTGGCGATCTCAATCTTTTCTTCCACCGCATAACCGCTGAGGTCAATGATCTCAAGCCTGTCTCTGAGCGCAGGTGGAATATTGCTGATATTATTTGCCGTGGCAATAAACAATACCCTGCTCAGGTCATATTCCAGCTCCAGGTAATTATCGTAGAACGTATTGTTCTGTTCGGGGTCCAGTACTTCCAATAAAGCAGAAGAAGGGTCGCCCCGGTGATCGGCCCCTACCTTATCGATCTCGTCCAGTATCATCACCGGGTTACCTGATTTTACCTTGCGGATCGATTGAAGGATACGGCCCGGCATGGCGCCGATATAGGTTTTACGGTGCCCGCGTATCTCACTCTCATCGTGTAAACCGCCCAGGCTTACCCGTACGTATTTCCTGTTGATGGCCGCTGCAATGCTTTTGCCAAGGCTTGTTTTACCAATGCCGGGGGGGCCAAGGAAACAAAGAATGGGCGATTTCATATCGCCCTTTAATTTCAGCACGGCTAAATATTCGAGTATCCTTTCTTTTATTTTCTGCATGCCGTAATGATCCTGGTCCAGTATCTTCTTTGCTTTCTTCAGGTCGTACGAATCATCGGTGTATTCGTTCCAGGGCAGGTCAAGCATCAGGTCCAGGTGATTGTATACAACGGAATAATCCGGGGTGGAAGGATGCATACGTTCTAACTTCTCAACTCCCTTTGTGAACATTTCTTTTGCAGCGGTACCCCATTTTTTATTCTCCGCTTTTTTCAGCATGTCTTTTACTTCGGCCACATTATCGCCACCCAGTTCATCCTTGATGGCTTTCATCTGCTGCTGTAAAAAATATTCACGTTGTTGTTTATCTAATTCCGCCCTCGTTTTATTCGTTACCTTATTTTTCAGTTCGGTGTATTGCAGTTCGGTCTGCATTAAATTCATCAGCAGTTCGGCCCTTGCTTTAATGTTGCTGATCTCCAGTAACCGCTGTTTATCTTTTATATCGCAGTTCAGATTGCTGCTTACAAAATGAATTAAGAAGTTGGGGTTCTCAATATTCTTTAAAATGATTGCCGCTTCGCTGGGCAGGTTGGGAGAGAGATTCACGATCTGCCCGGCCAGGTCTTTAATACTTCCTACCATGGCATTAAAGTCATTATCGTCTTTCAGAACATCATCGGTAAGAACTTTTATCTTGGCCCTGAAGTAGGGATCATCCGTTGTCACTTCTTCGATCTTGCAGCGTTTACGTCCCTGTATGATGATGGTGGTTCCTCCATCGGGCATCTTTATCAGTTTAGCGATCTTGGCAACGGTGCCGATATCTTCCAGGTCGCTTACAGTCGGCTCTTCCACATTACTGTCTTTTTGCGCTACCACGCCTATCAATTTGTCAGCCTTATAAGCGTCATTTACTGCCTTAATGCTCTTATCCCTGCCAACGGTTATAGGAATTACCACCCCCGGAAAGAGTACGGTATTTCTTAATGCCAGGATAGGTATTTCGTCCGGAATCACCTGCCCGTCGGTACTTCCGTCGTCATCTTCATTTAATGGAATGATGGGCATAAATTCCATTTCATCTTCGGGGCCCTGCAAATAAAACTGGTTATCCATAATAATCTCAATATATAGTCAAAATGTCAAAACACACAGTGAAATTTCTGTTTTTTGTGTGGGGATGTATAGGGTCAATATTAATGCCGTTTTCTGGGAATTGGTAATTAGGAATTTGGAATTAGGTATTCAACTCAGAGACTTCATGTTTTTCACAGGAGTTCAATTGGTTTAAAATCTAATTACTAATTCCCGATTCCCAAGTACTTTTGCATCCCATGTACATTAATTGCAACGATAAGGAACTCTTTGTATTAAAGAAGATAGCTCATGCTGCCGAAGAACTCGGGCTGCCCTGTTATCTCATTGGCGGATTTGTACGTGATAAGATACTGGGAAGAGAAACAAAAGACATCGATATAGTTTGCGTAGGCGATGGTATTGAACTGGCCGATACGGTTTCTCAAAAATTCAATCCCAGGCCCGAAGTGAATTTCTTTAAGAATTTTGGTACGGCGCAGATAAAGTTCAATGATATGGAAATTGAATTTGTAGGCGCCCGTAAAGAGAGTTACAATTTCGACAGCCGCAAGCCCGATATTAAAACCGGTACGCTGGAAGACGATCAGAACCGCCGCGACTTCACCATCAATGCCATGGCCATCAGTTTGAATAATGATGATTTTGGAGAGTTGGTAGATCCGTTCAACGGAATAAGAGACCTGGCATTAAAGAAAATACAAACGCCTCTAGCACCTGCACAAACATTCAGCGATGATCCCCTGCGCATGATGAGGGCCATCCGTTTTGCATCGCAACTGAATTTTACCATCGAGCAAAAGACTTTTGATGCCATTGGCGAAAATGCTGCCCGCATAAAAATTGTAAGCGGCGAACGTATTGCCGATGAACTGAATAAAATTTTATTAAGCACTAAGCCTTCTATCGGGTTCGACCTGTTGTATAAGAGCGGCCTGTTGAAAATAATTTTTCCGCAGATGGTTGACCTGGCCGGTGCGGAATATATTGATGGTAAGGGGCACAAGGATAATTTTTATCACACCCTGCAGGTGATCGATAATATCTCGGACAAGACGGATGATCTCTGGCTGCGCTGGGCAGCGGTACTGCACGATATTGCAAAGCCTGCCACCAAAAAATTTGAAGAAGGCCATGGGTGGACCTTTCATGGTCATGAAGTAGTAGGTGGAAGAATGGTGCCGAAGATATTCATCAAACTAAAGCTTCCGCAGAATGAGAAGATGAAGTTTGTGCGTAAGATGGTAGAGATGCACTTGCGGCCGATCAGTCTTACAAAAGAAAATATCACCGACAGCGCCATACGCCGCCTGTTGTTTGACGCCGGCGAAGACATTGATGCGTTGATGACCTTGTGTGAGGCAGACATCACGTCAAAAAACAAGACCAAGGTTAAACGGTACCTCGAAAATTTTGAAATGGTTCGCAGGCGTTGTGCCGAAGTGGAAGAAAAAGATCACCTGCGTAACTGGCAGCCACCCATTACCGGCGAACTCATCATGGAAACATTCAGCCTGCAGCCCAGCCGTGCAGTAGGGGATATAAAGAATGCCATCCGGGAAGCTATTCTGGATGGTGTTATTCCAAACGAATACCAGGCAGCTTATGATTTTATGATGGGTAAGGCAAAGGAATTGGGAATTGGTCAGTAGGAATTTGGTTTAAACCAGGAGGTCTCTTAAATTTTTTGTAAAGAGCCTTGATTCGGGGGCCTAATTCCCAATTCCTAATACCTAATTCCTGATATTATCTTACTTTTACAACATGGCTATACTACGATTCCGGGTTTATTGGGAAGATGACGACAGCGTGTACAGGGATATTGCCATCCGGCATACACAGAGTTTCTTCGACCTGCACACTTGCATTTTGAAAAGTTTTGAATTTGATTCAAAACACAAGGCAACTTTTTACCGAAGCAACGATAACTGGCTTCGTGGCCGGGAGATATCGCTGGAAAAATATGAGAAAGAATATAAGGCCGAGCCGCTCATGATGGCCGATACTACCATGGGTTCTGAAATTACCAACCCCAACCAGAAATTCATTTACGAATACGACTTCAATAAGTTCTGGCATTTTATGGTGGAACTGATCACCGTAGATAAAGAAGAGAATGCAAAACTTACATACCCTTGTTCTTTACGCAGCGAAGGTATTGCGCCTTCTCAATACGGAACCAAGGGACTGGTTGACAGCCGCCTTGCCGAAATGGAAGAAAAATACGACCTGAAGCCCGATGCCCTGAGCGATGGATTTGGTGAAGAAGGCGATGAGGGTGATGGCGTGGAGGCCGATGGTGAGGAAGAGGCTTCAGCCGATGAGAGCAATGATGGATTTTAAAGGGTGAACTTTACTCACGACTGATGATTCACGATTGATAGATTACCCCTGGCTGCTAAGAGTTCTTTACAAACTCAAGTACCTGTGTTCATGAACCCAACCTGCATTGTTATTGTTGGTCCAACGGCAGTTGGCAAAACCTCCATCGCTATTAAGACAGCGCAGCATTTTCATACAAAGATCATTTCGGCCGACAGCCGCCAGTGTTTCAAAGAACTGAATATCGGTGTCGCCAAACCTTCTCCCGAAGAATTAAATCTCGTTGAACATTATTTCATCAACTCTCATTCCATACAGGATGAAGTGAATGCGGCATTGTTTGAACAATATGCACTGGAAAAAGCCAACGACATATTCCGGAAAAATAATGTGGCGGTGATGGTTGGTGGTACAGGCTTGTATGTAAAAGCATTTTGCCAGGGCATTGATGAACTGCCGGTGATTGATCACGCCATCCGGCAAAGCATTATTGCAGGTTATGAAACAGAAGGGCTGGAGTGGCTGCAGAAACAGGTAGAAAAGAACGACCCGGTTTATTATTTAAAAGGCGAAACAAAAAATCCACAACGCCTGATGCGGGCATTGGAAGTAAAACTTTCTACCGGCCGGTCCATCATGCTGTTTCAAACGCAACAGAAAAAGAAACGGGATTTTAATATCATTACCATCGGCCTGCAGTTACCCAGGGAGCAACTGAATGAAAAGATCAACAGGCGTGTGGATGCCATGATGCAGGAAGGATTGGTGGAAGAAGTGAAACAATTGCTGCCTTATCAGAAACTGAATGCCTTACAAACGGTAGGCTACCGCGAAATATTTGCGCATTTTGATGGCTCCATCTCTTTACCCGATGCGGCCGAAATGATAAAACTCAATACCCGCCAGTATGCCAAGCGGCAAATGACCTGGTTTAGGAAAGATAAGGAACTGGTTTGGTGTGAGCCTGAAATTGAAAAAGTATTGGGGGTTATAAAAGAAAGTGCCCGGGATTAGGCGTTCTCAAATGGAATAGAAACGGTAATCCTGCAGCCTTTGCCAGGTTCACTTCTCAACTCTACCCAGCCGTTAAAGGACCCCGACCGGTTTACCATATTTGAAATACCAATTCCTTTTCTTTTTGCGTCTACGTCAAAACCCTTTCCATCATCTTCAGTAATAATGATAATGGCTTTGTTTCTTTCCGTCAGCGATATCTTTACCTTCTTCGCTTTGGCGTATTTGCTGATATTGGTTACCTGTTCCTGTATGATCCGGTATATATTCAGTTTGAGTTCATCGGAAATTTTTTCTGTTATAACATTATATGACAGGCTTGTTTTGGCCGGTAAATTAGCCCGGAACGAATAAAGGAGTTCCTGGATCATTTCTTTTAAATCAATGTTTTTTACCGGGGTGGCTAATTTCTGGCACAGGATGCGGATCTCTTCTATGATCGTGTTGATCAGCTCAATCGGGTAACTGATGGCTTCTTTTACATCGCTGTTCTTTTTACCGGCAATGCTCAGGTACATTTTTGTACCTGCCAGCATCTGGTTGATATTGTCATGCAGTTCCTGCCCGATGTGGTTGCGTTCTTTTTCCTGGGCTTTAATGATGGCCCGGGCAATTTTTTTCTGTTCCTGGATTTTTTGTTCAAGCATTTTCTGTTCCAGGAGTTTTAAATTCTCTTCTGCTTCCTTTCGTTCTGTAATATCCTGGAGGATCCCAAAAAGACGCACCGGGTTTTTGTTTTTATCAAACTCAAATTTCCATTCACTGTAACCATGCCTGGTCATACCGTCTCTTCGGATAAACCGGAAATTAAAGAATGAATTCTCATAGTTCCTGAATATCTGTGCCACTTTCTTTTTTATGGATTCAGCATCATCGGGGTGTATGAACGACAGGAAAAGATCCAGGGAAGGGGTAGCTTCATTTTTGCGGATACCAAATATGCGGAAATATTCATCAGACCATGTATGGATTTTGGTAACGAGGTCTACTTCGTAATTGCTGATATGGGCGATCGCCTGCGCTTCTTTCAATCTCATTTCACTTTTCCGGATCACTTCTTCCGCCTTTAATTTCTCTGTGATGTCATTCACGATCACCATTCTTGTTTTCCGGTTGTCATAATCAATTGGATGTGCCAGGGTCTCCACAATTATCAATTCCCCGTTCTTTTTCAGGTGGCGCCAGTTTCCCCGGTTCGTTTCGCTTCCCGGTTTTATCTTTTTTACATCTTCCAGTAACAACGCCAGGTCTTCTGCTGGCCTGATATCCTTTATCGTCATATTTAAAAATTCTTCGCGGCTGTACCCGTAATGGCGGATAGCTGCTTCATTCACTTCTACGAATTTCAGTGTTTCATTGTCATATATCCATTTGGGTAGGGGGCTCTTTAGAAAAAGCGTTCGGTACTTCTCTTCACTGATCTTTACCAGGCCTTCCGCTTTCTTTTTTTCCGTAATGTCAATGCGGATGGAAAGATACTGGTAAGGTTTACCTTTTTCATTCAGAAACGGGATGATGGTGGTATCAACCCAATACAACTCGCCGTCTTTTGCCTTGTTACAGAATTCTCCACGCCAGATATTGCCCCTGGCAATGGTTTGCCATAGATTCTTTATAAAACGTGGAGAATGATAGCCCGAACTGATGATGCGGTGATCCTGGCCGAGCAGTTCATTGGCTGAGAATTTTGAGATGCGGCAGAAATTCTCATTTGCATAGAGGATTATTCCCTTTTGATCGGTGATGGCAACGATCGCCGAGTGATCAAGTGCATATTTGTAGTCGTTCACCTCTTTTAATGCCTTCCGTTGCTGCAAGGCTGCATTTATTGCTGCCGGCAGCCTGGCCATGCGGTCCTTCAGGATGTAATCATCGGCACCCAGCTTGATGATATGTGCTGCAAATTCTTCCGAGGCGGTTCCGGTGACCATGATAAAGGGAATGCCCGGGAATTTACTGCGTGCGGTTAGAAGGGCATCGGATGAATTGAATTGCGGGAGCGAATGGTCGGAAAGTATTATCGATGGAGAGAACGCATCAAGTGCTTTCAAAAAATCATTCTTGTCCATGGAAAGATGAAATCTGCAACTCATGTTCGCCTTGGTCAACACCCGCTGTATCATTTCAGCATCGGCCCTGTTGTCTTCAAGTAATAATATTTTTAAAGGCAGGCTCATGTGTCATTCTATCGGAGGTTGGTTAAGTAATAACCAGTAAAAGCCAAGTTCAGAGATGGCCTTGCTGAAACCTTCAAAGTCAACCGGCTTAACAATATAGCTATTGGCCCCCAGGGAATAAGCCCGTTCTATATCCGGGTTCTCCCTGGAAGAAGTAAGTACCACTACGGGAATCTTTTTTGTGAGTTCATCTGTTTTGATCCTTCTCAAAACTTCAAGGCCGTCTACTTTCGGCATTTTAAGATCAAGCAGGATGATCTTTGGCTTATTGTTAATGTTCCGGTATTCAAACTCCCTTTTGCCAAAAAGAAAATCAAGTGCACTGGCCCCGTCTTTTAAATGAATGATGCTGTTGGCGATGTTTTTTTTATGAAGCGCCCGGATGGTTATTTCTGCATCATTGGTATTGTCTTCCACCAGTAATATTTCTATTTCTGTATTTTCCATTTATCAGTAGTTTAACCTGTTAGTTTTCCGGTATGGCGAAATAAAAAACAGTTCCTTCACCGACCTTGCTTTCTGCCCATATACTTCCTTTGTGCTTGTTAATGATCCGTTTTGCCATAGCCAGTCCAACTCCCGTGCCGGGAAATTCATCGGCGGAATGCAGCCGTTGAAAAACACCGAATAATTTGCTGCTATACTGCATATCAAAACCCACTCCGTTGTCGCTGACAGAATATGTGATCACCCCATCACCCCTTTTGGACCGTATCTCGATAAACGGTTTCCCTTTTTTACCGGAATATTTAATGGCATTTGAAATGAGATTGATCATCACGTTTTGCAGTAAAGTATGATCTGCTTTTACAGGCAGCAGGGGCCATACCTTTATTTCAGCATGATGCACGGTTGACTGGTTTACTTCCTTAATGGCCAGTTCAGTCAGCCGGGTCATATCAATAACCGATTTTTCCATCTCTTTTCTTCCCAGTCTTGAAAAGGCCAGCAGATCATCGATGAGGGTACCCATTTTTTTTGCATTCTGCTGCACTTCTCCCAATAACCGTTTTCCTTCTGCATCAAAGAGGTCTTTGTAGTCTTCTTCCAGGATCCGGGCGTACCCGTTTACAGCCCGGAGGGGGGCACGCAGATCGTGTGATACGGAATAAGAAAAGGATTCCATTTCTTCTGTTCTTTCTTTTACCCTTTTTTCCAGTTCCTCATTAAGGATCAGTATCTCTTCTTCGGCATGCTTGCGCTGGGTGATGTCGGCCCGGATGGCAACATACTGGTAAGGTTTTCCCTGCTCATCCAGGAAGGGTACGATGGTGGTATCCACCCAATAATGTGAGCCGTCTTTTGCCCGGTTCTTCAATTCACCACGCCATATCTTTCCATTTGCTATGGTGATCCAAAGGTTGCGGATGAACTCTTTGGGGTGATAGCCGGAATTGATGATGCGGTGGTCCTGCCCGATGAGTTCTTCATAACTGAATTTTGAGATGCGGCAAAAGTTATGATTGGCGTATTTGATAATGCCTTTCTGATCGGTGATGGCCACGATGGAAGATTCATCCAGGGCATATTTATAATCAGAAACCTCCTTCAGGCTTTTCTCCAGGGTTTCTTCCACCTGTTTGCGGGATGTGATATCCGAACGGATGGCAAGGTACTGGTATGGCTTCCCTTCTTTATTGAGGAAAGGGACAATGGTGGTATCCACCCAGTAATAAGTTCCATCCTTTGCTTTATTCTTCAGTTCGCCCCGCCATATCTCCCCGTTTGCAATGGTGATCCAGAGATTGCGTATGAACTCTTTGGGATGATAGCCTGAGTTAATGATGCGGTGATCCTGGCCAAGTAGTTCTTCCTTGCTGTATTTCGAGATCCTGCAGAAGTTTACGTTTACATATTTGATGATCCCTTTTTGATCGGTGATGGCTACAATGGAAGATTCGTCTAGGGCATATTTGTAATCGGTAATTTCTTTTTGTATTTGTTGAAGACTGTCTGTTTCTGAATTATGCTGAAACCCGTGCAGGGTTGCAATGGCAAAAACCTTCTTCGATCTTGCGGGTACATCGTTATCGCAAAAAGCATTGAAAATCACCTGGGTCCCCTTTCCTCTGTTGCCCATATTCAGCAACAGGGGATAATCACAGGCGACGCCATCAGCAAAAACAAGATCCAGCAATTCAGCCGCTTTGCCGGACTCAAGAAACAGGTCGGCAAAACTGCTATTGGTTAACTGGCTGGAAGAGATACCTGTTATTTTTTCTGCAGCCTGGTTCACTGCTGTAATCCTGCCATTTGCATCGATACTAAAGAAGGGATTTACTCCAAAGTCGGGGGGGATTATGGTGCATTGTTGCTTCATATAATGCGGTGCATATAGGAGCGTTTTAATAAATGTAACCAAAGTTGTTTTAAAAAACAACATAAAACCTGCTTTTTTATTAAACAGTAAAGCCAGGCGAAAATTCCGGCACGAAAGGGTATGACTAAAGTCATATACGAGACATGATAATTGTTCTTTATAACAACATGTAATCCGTATACCTTGCTTTTTTTTGTAAAACTAACATACAGTTATGAACGAAACTGATTTGCTGACCAAATTAGGCAACCGGATCAAGGCGATCCGGAAAAAGAAAGGCATGTCTCAAAATGAGCTGGCATTGGAATGTGATTTTGAGAAAGCAAGCATGTCTCGCATTGAGGCCGGGCTGGCAAATCCAACGGTACGTACTTTATTTAAAATATCCAGGGCGCTTGATGTGCCCATGGCTGAATTGTTCAAAGGCTGACATTTAAATTCCCCGGTATATTCCTGTTTTCAGTATGCTGTGTTCA
>DAOLIP010000088.1:0-15055 GCA_035328475.1 Ferruginibacter sp. | reverse complement strand
AATTCTTTTTTATGGAAACACCAGCCGCTGCCGTCTTACTAAAAACCAACGTTATGGCAGAAGCAGAGATCAAAAGACAATCTTCGGGGAATAAAAGGATGAAAAAGAAAAGTACCCGTGTTGATCTTACCCCCATGGTTGACCTGGGATTTTTACTCCTTACTTTTTTTGTGTTTACCACTACCATGATGGAAACAAAAGTAATGGGGCTTAATGAACCCATTGATACAGACATAACCCGTGATAAGATATGCAACTCCTGTGTGTTGACCGTCTTGCTGGATAAAGAAAACAAGATCCGGTATTACGAAGGAATGCCCGAGACCAACCCACTCGTAAAGCAAACCTCTTTTTCTGTAAAGGGGGTTCGGGATATATTACTGGCTAAGAAAGAAAAAGTAGGGGTAGTAATGGGTAATGCCGATCGCTTTGTGTTGATCATAAAACCCGGAACCGAATCTACCATACAGAATTTTGTGGATATCATGGATGAAGTTGCCATCAACGGCATAAAGCATTACTATGTTTCAGAAATAGACGCTGCAGATAAAAAGCTACTGCATATTCCCTAAAGCTTTGCAGAAGAAAATGGAGTGGGTATCTTTGCCGGATGTTGAACAATACTTCGGGTTGGGATGATACCATTGTGGCGCTGGCCACGCCGCCGGGCATTGGCGCCATAGGCGTGATCCGGTTGAGTGGTAAGAATGCCATCAGTATCATCAACGAACTTTTTACTTCCAAAGACCTTGCTCAGCAAAAAACGCATACTATTCATATAGGCTTTCTCAAAGATGAAGGAACCGCTATCGATGAAGTGGTGGTCTCTCTTTTTAAAAATCCCAAAAGCTATACCGGCGAAGATGTAGTGGAGATCAGTTGTCACGGTAGCCCGTTTGTGCAGCAACAGGTGGTCCAGGCATGCATACGAAACGGAGCCCGGCTGGCAAAACCGGGAGAATTTACACAGCGGGCATTTCTAAATGGTAAATTGGATCTTACTCAGGCCGAAGCAGTGGCTGACCTGATCGCATCCAATACATCCGCTTCACAAAAAGCAGCGCTGCATAATATCCGTGGAGGCTTCAGCAGTGTATTAAAAGATCTGCGGGAGAACCTGATCCAGTTCTCAGCATTAATTGAACTGGAACTTGATTTCAGCCAGGAAGACGTGGAGTTTGCCGATCGTTCTAAGTTTTATGCCTTAGTTGAAGAAGCAAATGCCGTAACCAAGCAATTACTTGAGTCATTCAAACTGGGTAATGTTATTAAGAATGGCGTAAGTGTAGCGATAATAGGAAAACCAAATGCAGGGAAAAGCACTTTGTTGAATACACTGCTTAATGAGAACCGGGCGATCGTAAGTGAGATTGCCGGTACCACCAGGGATACTATTGAGGAAGTGATCAATATAGACGGGATTCTTTTTCGCCTGATAGATACCGCCGGGATACGTAACAACAGTAGAGATGTGATTGAACTGGTTGGTATTGAAAAGAGCCGGGAAAAGCTAAAGGAGTCTGATGAAGTGATCTATATCTTTGATGTGAATACAGAAACCCATACCGATATAGAAGCGGCGATGGCCCTGCTGGGAGAAGCCAATCCGAACTATTTACTGGTAGGTAATAAGGCCGATGTTCTGGGCCTGGATAATGCTGCACAAAAATTCGCAACTGAAGATATCCTGTTCATTTCGGCAAAAGATAAATTCCATATCGATCTGCTTAAAGAACGGCTGGTAGATAAAGTGATACAGGGAAATATCAATTCCGAGAATACCATTGTCACCAATGCCCGCCATTATGAGGCATTGAAAGAAGTAGACAGGTCATTGACCGATATAAAGGCAGGTCTCGATAAAAAAATACCTGGCGACCTGCTTGCCCTGGACATCCGCCGTTGCCTGCACTATATTTCTGAAATAACAGGCGACATTTCCAATGAAAATGTACTGGATTATATTTTTTCCAGGTTCTGTATCGGGAAATAATGATCGTCACTTATATCCCTAATCTTACACATTAATTTCCGTGGGTTAAAAAAAACCTTAACTTCCCATAAAACATTTTTTATGAGAAGTAAATACCTGCTTTCAATATTATTTGTACCAGCATTTATTTTTAGTGTTGGTTGCAATGAAGAAAAAAAGAAAGAGCCGGAAGTTACAGTGGTACCCGCACAGAATTCTTCCCATCCATCCTGGAGCGCCCAGAGTAATATTTATGAAGTGAATCTCCGCCAGTACTCCTCATCCGGCTCTGTAAAAGAATTTGAAAAACACTTACCCAGGCTGAAGGAGATGGGAGTGGAAGTGTTGTGGTTCATGCCTGTCACGCCTATCGGGATAGAAGGGAGAAAGATGACAGAGATGGAACTGGGCAGCTACTACGCTGTAAAAAATTATAAAGGGTTCAATGAAGAGTTTGGAACAATGGACGATTGGAAATCATTTGTGAAAAATGCACAGGCAATGGGCTTTAAAGTCATTACCGACTGGGTGGCCAATCATTCTGCTTTAGACAATTACTGGATGAAGGCACATCCTGGTTTTTACATAAGGGATTCGGCCGGTAAAACAGTAACTCCTTACGACTGGACGGATGTACGCAGGCTGAACTATCAAAACCGGGAATTGAGGGACAGCATGATCGATGCGATGAAATTCTGGGTAGTTGAAACAGGCATTGATGGTTTTCGATGCGATGTGGCCGAAGATGTGCCCGTTGATTTCTGGAAGGAATGTATTGACAGCCTGCGTAAAATTAAAAATGTATTTATGCTTGCAGAAGGGGAAAAAGCAAACCTGCACGAGGCAGGGTTTGATGCCACTTATGCCTGGGATATGATGAGGGCGACAACCGAACTGTATTCCGGAAAAAAAACGCTGACCCAATTTGATTCTGCACTCAATGCCAGCATTGCTAAATTCCCGGCCAGCGCCTACCGCATGTATTTTACCACCAACCATGATGAGAACAGCTGGAACGGTACAGAGTTTGAAAAATATGGAAAAGCCTATAAAACCTTTGCGGTATTTTCACAAACGATGTATCAAAGTATTCCGTTGATATACTCCGGCCAGGAAGCCATGAATAAAAAGCGTTTGAAATTCTTTGTAAAGGATACCATTGCCTGGAATGGTAAATTTGAGATGGCTGGTTTTTATAAAACAATACTTGCGTTGCGCAAAACCAACCCGGCTCTTGCGGCAGGTGCTTCTTACAAAAAAATGGCAAGTTCCAATGAGGCAGCCGTATTTGCTTACCTAAGGGAAGCCGGAGGGCATAAAGTGGTGGTGGTTTTGAATTTATCAAAACAGCCTCAGAAGTTTACTATAAAAGATGCGGCCATAAATGGCGAACCACTGAACGTATTCCTGGGCGTAAAAGAAAAGGTGGATACGGGCCATGAGTTCAGTATGGAACCCTGGGGACATATCGTGTACGATTATCAATGATGTAGCTGAACAACCATAAACGCTGGGCCGGAATATTTTTTTGCCGGTTGGTATTTTATTGTATTTTTAAAAGTGTATTTTTTACACAATTGGTATCACCATACAAAACGACTGCTATGCCTGAAAATCAAACTGACCATCTTTCCCGATTGCCATCAGTAGACACAAAGTCAAAGTTGTCTTTTAAGCAGATAGTAAACATGAGTTTTGGATTTTTCGGGATCCAGTTTGGTTTTGCACTTCAGAATGCGAATGTATCCCGGATATTTCAAACACTCGGCGCTGAAATTGATAAGATCGGCTTCCTTTGGATCGCCGCACCCATCACGGGGTTGCTTGTTCAACCGGTCATTGGTTACTTAAGCGACAGAACATGGCATCCCCGCTGGGGCAGAAGGCGACCTTTTTTCTTTATAGGTGCTTTGTTATCTTCTATTGCCCTGTTTTTAATGCCACAGTCAAGTGTGTTATGGATGGCCGCAACTTTATTGTGGGTGCTGGATGCATCTATTAATATCTCGATGGAACCTTTCAGGGCTTTTGTAGGAGATAAACTGCCTTCATCACAAAGAACAGCCGGGTTTGCTACCCAAACCTTTTTCATCGGACTGGGTGCTGTAATAGCATCACTGCTGCCATATATATTTACCAATTTTTTCAACATCAGTAATACGGCTGCCCCGGGTGTTATCAGTGATTCGGTGAAGTATTCATTTTATATCGGGGCCGTGGTGTTTTTGCTTTCTGTATTATGGACCGTTTTTACTACCAAGGAATTTCCGCCGGAAAATATTGAAACATGGGCACAGGAAAAATTAAAGACAAAAGGCCTGCTGAACGGACTGAAAGAGATCAGCACCGGAATCTTCAAAATGCCATCAACCATGATGCAGCTTGCCGTGGTACAGTTCTTTACCTGGATCGCTTTTTTTGCTATGTGGATCTATACCACTTCCGGTATAGCCGCAAATACATTTGGTACCACCGACCGGGATTCAAAAACATTCCAGGATGCAGGTGATTGGGTGGGAGTGATGTTTATGGTGTATAATGGAATATCTGCCATTGCAGCTTTTTTGTTACCCATGCTGGCAAAACGCATCGGCAGAAAATATACACACATGACCTGCCTGGTTATAGGGGGTATTGGTCTGATCTCTATGCTCTTTATCAAAAACCAGAACCTTCTGCTTCTTCCAATGGTTGGAGTAGGCCTTGCCTGGTCTTCTACTTTAACCATGCCATATGCCATTCTTTCCGGCGCATTGCCTGCAAATAAAATGGGATTCTATATGGGCGTATTTAACTTCTTTATAGTAATACCCCAGATACTGGCTGCGGCGATATTGGGTTTCTTTGTAAAGAACCTCTTTAATGAAGAGAGTATTTATGCACTTGTTATTGGCGGTGTTTCAATGATCATTGGCGGGTTAATGAACTTTATAGTAAGTGATAAGAACGACGAAAAGATAAAAGCAATAAAAAAACCGGTATGAAAAAAATAATTATTTCCATTGTATTATTTCTGATTGTTTCATCAGGTTTTGGACAAAATGCCGGGTATAAATGCTATCCCACCCACTGGTGGACAGGCATGAAATGGAATAAAGTACAGGTGATGGTGCACGGCGATAAGATCGCCGATCATTTTCCCATGATCAAGATGGGGCCGGCAGGAATAAGACTGGTGGCAGGTGTTAATCTTGTTAAGATCAATCGTGTTGAAAATCCCAATTATGTTTTTCTTGACCTGGTAATTGATGCATCTGCCAAGCCAGGTAAGTTCAGTTTCCCATTTGTAAAGAATATCAATTTTCAATATGAATTAAAACCCCGCCGGGCAGGTAATGGCTCTTCCTATGCAATGGGTGTTACGTCAAAGGATTTTATGTACCTCATTATGCCCGATCGGTTCAGCAACGGAGATGAAAGCAATGATCGCATTCCCGGGATGAAAGACCAGAGTTTGAAGAGAGATACAGTTTATAACAGGCATGGCGGCGATCTGAAGGGAATACAGAACCATCTTGACTACCTTCAATCGCTGGGGGTTACCACGCTGTGGCTTAATCCTGTTCTGGAGAATGATATGCCCGACCGTACAGAACACGGTTATGCATTTACCGATCATTATAAAGTTGATGCCAGACTGGGTGGTGATAAAGCTTACCAGGAACTGATTGACGCCACACATGCAAAAGGTATGAAGATGATACAGGATGCCGTTTACAATCATGTTGGCCTGTATCATTTCACCGTGCAGGACCAACCGATGAAAGACTGGCTGCACCAATGGCCCGATTATACCAATACCAGCTATAAAGACCAGACCCTGTTTGATCCGCATGGGAGCAGCATGGAAAAAAAGATAATGACCGATGGCTGGTTCACTAAAATGATGCCCGACCTGAACCAACACAATCCCTTTGTTGTAAATTTTTTAATTGAACATGCTTTGTGGACAGTGGAAGAATTCGGTATCGACGGGTGGCGCATTGATACCTATGCCTATAACGACCTGGAATTTATGAACCGTTGTAATAAAGCACTGGAAGATGAGTACCCAAAGATCACCTTGTTTGGAGAGACCTGGGTGCATGGGGTGATCAACCAGAGCTACTTTGTTCAGAATAATTATAACACTGCATTCAAAAGTAACCTGCAGGCACCCACAGATTTTCAAACACTGTGGAGTATCACCGATGCCATGACGAAGGATTTTGGATGGACAGATGGTGTGAATAAACTGTATACAGTACTTGCGCAGGATTTTGTGTATAAAGACCCGATGCGGAATGTTATTTTTTTAGATAACCACGATATCTCCCGTTTCTATTCAGTGATAGGAGAGAATACAGTGAAATATAAAACGTCGATCAACTGGTTACTTACCTGCCGCGGCATTCCACAGTTCTATTATGGCGGCGAAATAGGTATGACCGGGGTTACCAATCCGAACGACGGGTTTGTCCGGCAGGACTTTCCCGGTGGATGGACATCCGACCCGGCAAATAAATTTACCAATGCAGGCAGAACGGAAAAAGAAAGAGAGATATGGGATCACATAGCCCGGCTGGCCAACTATCGTAAAAGTTCATCCGCACTTACAAAAGGAAAAATGATGCAGTTCCTCCCACTGGACGGGGTGTATGTATATTTCCGGTACGACGATAAGCAGACCATCATGGTGATCATGAATACGGCAAAGGAAAAGAAGAATCTTACTATGAAAAGGTTTGCCGAAAGAACAAATGGATTTTCCAGGGTAAAAAACATACTTACCGGCGCTGTAAATGAACTGGCCGATCTCTCCCTTGAATCATACGACAGCGTTGTATTTGAACTGTTGAAATAGTATTCCCGGGATCACGGATCATATTTAAACAAAACCCGGGGCCTTCGTGCCCTTCATTGAATTATTTTGCAATTCTAAAAATAATGTGTTTATTTTACACATTAAAACGATTGCACTTGAAAAAGATCTTCCTTCTCCTTGCGGTATTTTCTATTGCCCATACATTACCGGCGCAACGATTACTAAGCTGGACACCAGAATTCCCGGTAGATAATTCAACCCTCGTTATGACGGTTGATTGTAACAAAGGCAACCAGGGACTTTTGAATTTTGAAGGAGGGAATTCCAGTAATGTGTATGTACACGTAGGCCTGATCACCAGTTTAAGCACAGGTCCTACAGACTGGCGCTATGTTAAGTTCACCTGGGGTACTGCTGATCCGGCAGCCAAAGCAACTCCGCTGGGAAGTAATAAATACCAATACACGGTCAATAATATCCGCACTTTTTTTGCAGTTCCTGCAGGAGAAACAATAATAAAGGTCTGTGTCATCTTCCGAAATGCAACCGGAAGCTTAAAGCAGGTCAATTCCGATGGAAGCGATATGTATAACCCGGTGTATGGTAGCAGCGAATATGGTGTACGGATAAATCTTCCTCCTTTTGAACCAAGGTATATTCCCTGGATAGAACCCATTAATGTAAATGTAGGAGGAAGTATAAGTATCACCGGCGTTGCATCTGTTAACTCAAACCTCACCTTAAAATTAAACGGCAATACCATTCAAACGGCAACAAATGCCAGCACTATTTCTGCCAGCCCGGTTATTGCTGCTGCCTGCGCCCAACAGGTTTTTTTAGAGGGTAATAATGGTTCGGTTACAGTAAAAGATTCATTCAGTTTTTATATCCCGCCAACTACCACCGTAGCACCTTTGCCGGCGGGTGTTCAGGAAGGGATCAACTATCTTCCGGGCAATACCTCCGTTACATTGGTATTGTATGCGCCCGCCAAAAACAATGTGGTGGTGATCGGGGATTTTTCAAACTGGGCAGTTCTTTGTTCTAACCAGATGAATAAGACTTCCGATGGTAATTATTTCTGGCTGACCATTAACGGCCTTACCCCGGGTACAGAATATGCTTACCAATATCTCATCGATAATAATATCAAAACGGCGGATCCGTATGCACAAAAAGTGCTTGACCCGGACAATGACGGTTTTATTGATGCGGTAACCTATCCCAACCTTAAACCTTATCCAGCCGGTTTAACCACAGGTATCGTAAGTGTGCTGCAAACGGCCGAACCGCAATACAACTGGCAGGTGAATAATTTTATCAAACCGGATAAGCGAAACCTTATCGTTTATGAATTACTGATACGTGATTTTACTGCGCAACACAGCTATCAGTCACTTATTGATTCCTTGCAGTACTTAAAAAATATCGGCATCAATGCCATTGAGCTGATGCCGATCAATGAATTTGATGGCAACGAAAGCTGGGGTTACAACACGTCATTTTATTTCGCACCGGATAAATACTACGGTACAAAAAATAAACTGAAGGAGTTTATTGATAAGTGCCACCAGAATGGGATTGCAGTTATACTGGATGTGGTGTATAACCATTGCACGGGCAATGCCCCCCAGGCAAAGATGTACTGGGATCCGGTGAACAACCGTCCTGCGGCTAATAATCCCTGGTTAAACCCAACAGCGCCGCATGCGTATGCATTCTTTAACGACTTTAATCATACTTCTGTCGCTACGCAGTACCTGGTGCAGCGTTCTCTGAATCATTGGTTAGCGGAGTATAAAGTGGATGGTTTCCGGTTTGATCTTGCGAAGGGATTTACACAAACAGCGAGCAATACAACCACTATCGAAAATTATGACGCCAGCCGGGTAGCAAACCTGAAACGGTATTATGACGGTACTGTTCCGGCAAACCCGGGCACTTATATGATATTGGAATTTCTTGGTACGCTTCCCTGTCAGGAAGAACAGGAATATGCGGCGCATGGATTTATGCTTTGGGGCAATAACAATTTCACTTATAACCAGTGTACCATGGGGTATACTGCTAATTCGGATATTTCACCGGTAGTTTACAGCGATCCCAAAAGAGCTTTTAATAACCCGGCCGAAGTAGGTTATATGGAAAGCCATGATGAAGAGCGTACGATGTATAAGAACTTAACCTTTGGTAATTCATCCGGAAGTTATAATGTAAAAACACTTTCAACTGCGTTGGCAAGGGAAGAAGCAGCGGCTGCAGTATTCTTCACTGTACCCGGCCCCAAAATGATATGGCAGTTTGAAGAAAGAGGATACGATATTCCATTGAACTTTGGCGGTTCAAATGTTGCCAACAAACCTCCGCATTGGGAATACATGACCATGCAGGACAGGGTACACCTGTACAATACCTATAAAAGTATAATTGCCTTGCGGCTGAATAATCCTGCCATTTTCAACAATACATTGTTCACGTATGATTTCAATAATGGAGGAGGGCTTTATAAATTATTCCAGATCGCTGATCCCAACAGCAGCGGGTTAAAAGTTACCGTGGTTGCCAATCTTGATGTGGTAACTCAATCCAGGTCGGTTACTTTTCAATCAACAGGGGGCTGGACAAATTATATCAGCAATGGCACCGGTACCGGTATCAATGGCGCTACCGGAACAAATTTTACATTAGCTGCTGCAACACAAACCATTAGTCTGCAGCCAGGCGAGTATCATATTTATGTTAGCGTACCTGCTTGTGTTACTGCTGCGCCCACTGCGGTTACCCCGGTGAGCTATTGCCTGGGAGCAACTGCTGTTCCTTTAACGGCATCGGGGTCAAACCTTCTTTGGTATACGACTGCAACAGGTGGAACAGGAAGTGCAACAGCACCCACACCTTCTACAGCTGTGGTAGGAAGTACAACCTATTATGTAAGTCAGACAGTTGGATGTGAAGGTCCACGTTTTGCCATTGTGGTCAACGTTACAGCTACTACAGCTCCTCCAACGGTTACCAGCCCGGTTACTTACTGCCGTAACTCAACGGCAGTACCGCTTACGGCGGGGGGTACAAACCTGTTATGGTATACCACTGCAACGGGAGGAGCCGGAACTGCAACGGCACCAACTCCATCTACCGGAACGGCAGGAAGTACAACCTATTATGTTAGTCAGACACAAAGTTGTGGTGAGAGTCAGCGGGCCGCTATTACCGTTGTGGTTACTGCAACACCACCTGCCCCAACGGGTTTAAATGTTACGGGTATAACAACCAGTTCGGCTGTTTTAAACTGGACAACAAGTGCCGGTAATTTTTATACCATAGATTATAAACCGGCTGCTTCGTCTGTTTGGACCAATGCAGCAACTTCAGTAAGCACGGGCTCTGTGCTGGTATCTAACCTCAGTGCCGGGGTAACTTACGACTGGCGGGTAACGGTTAACTGTTCAAATACCCCGATCAATAATTATTCTACAGGGCAATTCACCGTTAGTACTTTCAACAGCCAGGTAACGAATATCAGGAATGGATTTGGGCTTAAAATATCTCCAGACCCGGTTAATGAGAGTCCTTCATTGGACTATATCGTTCCCGGTTCAGGAGAGGTGACTGTCATTTTGTTCAATTCATTCGGACAACGTATAAAAACAATTTTCAGTGCTCCGCAAACGGCCGGACAATACCGGATATCGTTGGCTGGCCAGTTTACTACTATTGCCCGGGGGTGTTATTTCCTGCGGCTGATACAAAACGGCAAGGGACATTTTATTAAATTCATTAAGTAATATCAGCGAAATAAAATATAAGACTATGGCATCAGTAACAAACGGCAACCCGGCAACCAATATCAAAAGTCTTCAGGCCATACAAACAGAAGTGCAGGGCAGCAACCGCATCGCTTTGTCTGTTGACTGTGTGATCTTCGGGTTTGATGAAAATAAACTGAAAGTGCTGCTCATCAGGAGTGACCTGAAAAAATACCAGGGGTTATGGTCGTTGCTGGGAGACCTTGTTGCGGCAAAAGAAGATATTCATGATGCGGCCTACCGGATCCTGAAAGAAAGAACCGGCCTTGATGATGTTTACCTTGAACAGGTTCATACGTTTGGTTCTGTTACCCGTCACCCGGCGGGCCGGGTGGTTACCGTAGCTTATTGCTCATTGATAAACGTTCAGCACCATAAACTGAAAATATTAGATAATGAATTGCACTGGCACGATGTTCAGAATGTTGCCGGCCTGGCCTTCGATCACCAGGAGATCTTTGAGGCCTGCTACCGCTGGTTGCAGAAAAGGATACAGGAACATCCGCTCGGATTTAACCTGCTGCCCAAGAAATTCTCATTACGGGACCTTCAGAATTTATACGAAGCCATCCTGGATACGAAAATGGACAGACGGAATTTCAGGAAGAAATTCTTTGCAATGGATTTCCTGATAGATATCGATGAAATGGAGCAGGATGTGCCACATCGGCCCGGTAAATTGTACAAATTCAACTTTGACAAGTACGCCAAGAAAAAGAAGAAATGGGTAGGGATAGATTTCTAAGACCCTTTACAGGCAGGCTTATCGGGTAAATTCCGGAAACCGGCCGGCTCCAGGCCAAAAAGGGTTTAAAGGATCAACGGGTTCTTAAAAAAATAATTAACAAAAAATTGGTATTAACAAAAAAAACTTTACTTTGTGTATGTTTTACACATTCTAAGTGTGTAGAATTTACGCAAAGTAAATTCAGATTGCAAATCTTTTAAAAAACGAAACGCTTGTTTTATGAGAAAAAGTAATACAAAAAACTTGCTCATTCTGTCATTGCTATTTTTAATGCTGGCATTCTCCCCTGCCGCATTTGCACAGAATGTTGTTACCGGTAAAGTAACCGACTCGAAAGATGGTACACCTGTTCCCGGTGTTACAGTAACAGTGAAGGGAACCAAAACGATTACCCAAACAGCTCCAGACGGAACTTTTAAACTTAATGCACCCGGAACTGCCACCTTGGTTTTCACTTCGGTTGGCTTTGCTACTTATGAGTTGGCAGTTGGAGGAAAATCTGCTGTAGAGGTAAGTATTGTGCAGGTTAACCAGCAACTGAATGAGGTGGTGGTGGTTGCTTACGGAACCAAACGTAAGGGAGACTTGACAGGTTCTGTAACTTCTATTTCTGCAAAAGACTTTCAGAAAGGTGTAGTGAACTCATCCGAGCAATTACTACAGGGTAAAGTTGCCGGCCTGGAAGTTACTACTGGCGGCGGATCTCCCGGCGGTGGTAGCAGGATACGTATCCGTGGCGGTGCTTCACTTAACGCAAGCAACGACCCCCTGATCGTGATCGATGGAGTTCCTGTTGAAGGGAACGGGATAGCCGGATCCGGAAACCTTTTAAACTCGATCAACCCCAACGATATCGAGTCAATGAGTGTATTGAAAGATGCTTCCGCAACCGCACTTTATGGTTCCAGGGCATCAAACGGTGTTTTGATCATTACTACCAAGAAGGGATCAAAAGGAAAAATACGGTTCAATTTTAATACCCAGTTGTCTGCCGGTATTATTGGAAAAACAGTGAAAGTACTTTCAGCCGACGAAATACGTACTATCATCAATGCAGATGGCAACCCCACGTATAAAAATATACTGGGAACTGCTAATACAGACTGGCAGAAGGAAATTTATCATCCGGCTTTCGGATGGGACAATAATATTAGCGCCAGCGGTGCTCTTAAGAATATTCCTTTCAGGATTTCACTGGGTTATTTAACACAAGACGGTATTTTAAAAACAGATAATTTTCAACGCATCAGCGGATCGTTGAATCTTACTCCTAAATTTTTGAATGACCACTTAAGTGTTAACCTGGCTGTTAAAGGCAGCCGCACACACAACAACTGGGCCGATCAGGGTGCCATTGGTTCATCCATTGCATTTGATCCAACCCAGCCGGTGAATGGCTCATCAGGAAAATTTGGAGGTTATTATGAATGGCTTGATGCAAACAATGACCTCATTGGACTGGCTACCCGAAACCCGGTGGCTTTGCTTAATCAAAGAGATAATACATCGAATGTTAACCGCCTTATTGGGAATATCCAGCTTGATTATAAGATACACTGGTTCCCCGACCTGCATGTATTATTCAACTTTGGTATTGATAATTCTAAAGGAAGCGGTAATGATAATATAGATTCAGCTGCCGCAACCAATTTCAGAACCGGCGGAAGAAAGACCTATTACGAACAGAGTAAAATAAGCACCATTACCGATATACAGTTGTTTTATACAAAAGAACTGAAGAGACTGAACACGAAAGTGGATGTTTTGGTTGGTCATAGTTACCAGGACTTTGTTACCAATGTTAAAAATTTTGCTTCGTTCAGCTATCGCACCATTGCCGATCCGCTTAACCCGCAAAAGAAAGATACCATCGCCGGTTCGGAACCAACTTTTCTTACTGACAAACCGGAATACCGGTTGGAGTCTTACCTGGGAAGAGTAAACTTAACGGTGGCTAATAAGTATTTAGTAACTGCTTCACTCCGCAGAGATGCCAGCTCTAAATTTGCAAAAGAGAACAGGGTAGGTTATTTCCCTGCGGTAGCTGTTGCCTGGAAATTAAAAGATGATTTCCTGAAATCGGTAAACCTGGTAAGTGAATTGAAATTACGTTTTGGCTGGGGTACAACCGGGCAGCAGGATGGTATTCCATATTACTCCTATCTTCCTTACTATGCCCGCAGTAACTCTGCAGCGCAGTACCAGTTTGGCAATACCTACTATAGTTTCTTACGTCCTTCAGCTTATGACCCGGACAGAAGATGGGAAAGTACCACTACTACAAACCTGGGCCTCGATTTCGGATTCCTGAATAACAGGATCTCCGGTTCGGTAGACTACTACGTTAAAAAGACCGAGGATCTTTTGAGCGTGGTGCCTGTAGCTGCCGGTGCTAATTTTAATATTGAATTATTTACCAACGTTGGTAATATGGAAAACAGGGGTGTTGAGTTTACATTGAACACAGTCCCGATCAGGAAGAATAACCTGACTTGGGAGTTTGGTGGAAACATTACCTACAATACCCGCAAGATCACCAACCTGTTAAAGCAGCAGGACCCTAACTTTAAAGGAATTGAAACAAGCGGAATTTCTGGTGGTACCGGAAATAACATCGGCCGGTTTAATGTAGGATATAGTCCCTATGCATATTTTCTTTTCAAACAGGTATACGATGCATCGGGCAAACCGATCGAAGGTTTATATGAAGACATTAACCGGGATGGCGTAATTGATCAAAGCGATCGCTATTATTATAAAAAACCGGGAGCGGATGTATTCTTTGGAATAAATACGCAGGTTACTTATAAAAAGTTCTCCGTAGGTATAACCGGGCACGGTGCTTTGGGACAGTACCTGTATAATAATTTCAATTCTAATAACGGGGTATTGCGTGCCATAAAAAATCCGATCAACTTTATTGGCAATGCATCTGCAAATTACCTGGAGACTGGTTTTACAAACAACCAATACCTTTCAGATTATTATGTAGAAAATGCATCATTCTTCAGGCTGGATAATATCAACCTTGGCTATAATGTTGGTAAGATCCTGAAAAATAAAGCAAGCCTGCGCATTGCTGCCAGCATCCAGAACGTATTTGTTATAACCAAGTATAAAGGCCTTGATCCTGAGAATTCAAGTGATACCGGTGTAGATAACAATATCTATCCAAGACCACGGACATTCTCCTTAGGATTTAATTTAGATTTTTAATTAAAAAAAAACGATTGATATGAAAAATAAATTAATTAAATATTTAGCAGGTATCCTGGTTATAGCAATTGTTGCCAGCTCCTGCGCCAAAAAACTGGACCTGTACCCGGTAAATGACCTTACGCCTGAAAAAGCCTTTTCGACCCCGGCCGGTTATAAAAGTGTATTGGCTAAGATATACGGAACGCTTGCAATCACAGGAAATGCAGGCCCGGCAGGCAGCCCCGACATCAGTGGCGGCCTGGATGAAGGTTCGCAGGTTCCCTATATAAGAATGTTTTTTAACTGCCAGGAATTGCCAACCGATGAAGCCGTGGTTGCATGGAACGACCAGACCATTCATGATTTTCACAATCTGAAATGGACCAGCGCCGACCCGTTCTTAAAAGGGATCTATGCCAGGCCTATTTACAATGTAACCCTTATCAATGAATATATGAGGGAAAGCACCGATGCTAAACTGGCAGAAAGAGGAATTACCGGCGCCGATGCAGCCGAGATCAAAAAAT